>DASRHK010000018.1:0-19316 GCA_035650495.1 Nevskiaceae bacterium
TCGAGGCCTACAAGAAGGATCACGGCCGCTATCCAACCTCGCTGTACGAGCTGCCGCCGAAGTACATCGCGAATCTTCCCGACGAGCCGACGCTCAGGCTCGACGAATATTCCGGGACGATGCGCTTCGCCTACTCGCGCGAGTGGCCGCATCCGGGTCGCGTCGTGTGCGTCGCGGTGCTGGGCGCGCATGACTGGAAGTGCGACGAGTATAAGTAGCGGCTGTGCGCTCAGGCGTCGTGCCCGTCCGCCGGGGGACGCCTGAAAATTCCTTCCCCGGAGCTCGTGTGCGGCCGTCCCTGGCCGCACACGCCCCCGTCGAACGGGCACAAGGCCTTCAGGCTCGAGCGGCTTTGAGCTCTGCGGTCAGCGCATCCTGTGCATCGCTCCACTCGACGACCCACTCAGGCAACGGTGGTGACGGCTCGGTGTGGCCGACGAGCGCGAGCACATCTGCGGGCGTTTGTTTCTTTCCTTCGCCGTGCCAGAGATAGCGGACCACGACGACGGCGGTGACCTTGTCGCCCTGCATGAAGCGATGCTCGTGGAACATCCACTTCGCGTTCCAGCCGATGAGGCGCGAGTGCAGCGCGTAGCGCTCGAACACGAGGAGTGCCTTCGAGAAGCGCGCGTTGGAGTCGCCGGCCATCGGGCGCCAGCCGCGCTTCATCGCGTTCTTCCACACGAGCGTGCGGGCCCACCAGTCCATGCGGCCGATGTCGGCGACGGAGAAGTAGCGGCCGTTGTTCATGTGCAGGTTGAGGTCGAGGTCGTTCGGCCAGACGATCTGCGGCAGCTTGCCGATCGCGGTCACCGCGAGCCGGCCGCGACGCCGGCGCGTCAGCCACATCCACAGCACGCGCAAGCCCATCACCATCGATCAGTTCTCCAGGCGGAAGAAGCGCCGCGCGTTTGCGCTGGTGATCTGCCCGACGTGCGCTTCGGTGGTGCGGCGCGCTTGGGCGAGCGCGTGCACGACGTAGGGCAGATACATCGGCTCGTTGCGGCGCTCGGATTTCTTCGGCGCCGTGCGCGGAAGCAGATACGGCGCGTCGGTCTCGATCATCAGCCGATCATCCGGGATCGCGCGCGAGGTCTCGAACAGCGCTCTGCCGCGCCGGTCGTCGCAGATCCAGCCCGTGATGCCGATGTGACAATCGAGCGCGAGGTAGTCGTCGAGCGCGGCGCGCGTGTCGGTGAAGCAATGCACGCAGACGTCGCCGAGCCTCGGCCGATGCTCGCGCAGGATCGCGATGAAGTCGGCGTGCGCGTCGCGCTGATGCAGGAACAGCGGCTTCTTCAGATCCGTCGCAAGCTCGAGCTGCGCGACGAATGCCGATCGCTGCGCCTCGTGCGGCGAATAGTTGCGGTTGTAGTCGAGCCCGCATTCGCCGAGCGAGACGACGGCGGGATCCTGCGCGAGCGCGCGGAAGTCGTCGGCGAGCGTGCTGCTCCAGTCCGTCGCGTGATGCGGATGCAGGCCGGCGGTGGCGAAGAGCTTGCCGGGGTGCGCGTGCGCAAGCTCGCGCGCGCGACGCGCGCTGTCGCGCGAGCTGCCGGTGATCACGATCGCCTCGAGCCCGGCGTCCCACGCGCGTTGCAGCACCGCTTCGCGGTCGCGGTCGAAGCTGTCGTGCGCGAGATTGGCGCCGATGTCGATCAAGCCCTGCATGGCGCGGATGCTAACGTATGCGCGATGACTTCCGCCCCCGATCTGCCCGCGCCCGGCGAATCGAAGCCGATCCTGATTCCCGGCGCCGCTGGCCACATCGAATCGCTGATCAGTGCGCCGCGCGAGCCCGCGTCATCCGCCGGATTCGCCGTGATCTGCCATCCGCATCCGTTGTTCGGCGGCGCGCTATCGAACAAGGTGACCTATCAGCTGGCGAGCTGCGCGCTGAAGGCGGGTTTTCATGCGGCGCGCTTCAATTTCCGCGGCGTCGGCAAGTCGAGCGGCGTGCACGACGAAGGTCGCGGCGAGACCGACGACACTGTCGCCGTCGTCGAGTGGATGCGCAATCGGCTGCCGCGCGCGGAGCTGCTGCTGATGGGTTTTTCCTTCGGCGCGTTCGTGTCGATCAAGGCCGCCGCGCGCGCGAAGCCGAAGCTGCAGGTGAGCGTCGCGCCGCCGTTCGGCAAGTATTTCGGCAACGCGGCGCGCCCGCCGCGACCGCCATGCCCATGGCTGGTGATCCACAGCCGCGACGACGACGTCGTCGACTACGCTGAAACGCAGGCGGAGCTTTCGCACTATGATCCCGCTCCGGAGATCGCGAGCGTCGATGGCGCAGGACATTTCTTTCATGGCCGACTCGGGGACATCCAGCATGCGGTCACGGACTTCATCGCGCGTCATTGGCCTCGTTAGCGCCGCGTTGTTCTGCGGATCCGCGCATGCCGATCCGCGGCCCTTCTCGCTCTATGGCCTCGCCGGCTGGGAGGCAAAGACCTTCCTGCGGCATGCGCACACCGACTACGCAGCCGTGCAGGACGGCCGCATCACGGTCGTCGAGGCCAAATGCGACGAGAGCGCGTCGGGGCTCATCTGGCGCGATCGCATCGATCTCGGCGCGACGCCGATCCTCGCGTGGCGCTGGAAAGTTGAATCGCTATACCCGGGCCTCAATGAGCGCTCCAAGGACGGCGACGATTTTCCCGCGCGCGTCTACGCGATCCACAAGGGCACGATGGGCTTCGGCACGCGCACGGTGATGTACGTGTGGTCCAACGGCGAGCAGGGCATGGACGATTGGGCCGACCCCTACACCGAGTCGGCGCACGTCGTGCCGGTGCGCGCGGGCGGCGACGGCGTCGGCGAATGGCAGACGCAGCGCCGCGACCTGCGCGAGGACTTCAAGAAGTTCTTCGGCCTGGAACTGAAGACGCTCGACGGAGTCGCTTTGATGAGCGACTGCGACGACCACAAAGGCAAGGGCCACGCGTGGTACGGCGACATCCGCTTGCTGGCGCAGTAGCGCAGGACAAGGAGACCAAGATGAAGCGTTCGCTGATGCTGTTGGCGCTGTCCGCCGTCGCAGGAACCGCGCAGGCGCGCGATCTCAACATCGTCGGTGCGCCGACGCAGAGCGATTTCCGCGGCGCGTCGGAGGACGCGATCGCGACCATCGAGTACAAGCCGCTCGGTCCGGCCGAGTGGAGCGGCATCACCGGCTTCGAGATCGCGGCGATCGGCGCCTACGTGCCGGCCAAGCACAAGCAGGAGTGGAAGGACCTCACCGGGCAGGACGTCAACGAGCTCGGCCTCGTCGGCGCGCGCGTCGCCAAAGGGCTGCCGTTCAACTTCGACGTCGCCGCGTTCTACACCGGCGTGCCGGAGTACGGCATCAGCATCTACGGCGCGGAGGTGCGCTACGCGATCCTGCCCGGGTCGACCGTGATGCCGGCGCTCGCGATCCGCGGTGCGTGGGACAAGGTCAGCGGGCTCGACGACTTCGACCTGCATGCGTACACGCTCGACGCGTCGATCTCGAAAGGATTCGCGATCCTGAAGCCGTATGTCGGCGCAGGCTACGTCTGGGGCGTCTCGGAGCCGCAGGGCGATATCGCCACAGCGAGCGGGTTGCAGAAGGAGAACATCCACAAGGGCAAGTTCTTCGGCGGCGTGCGCATCTCGCTCGGGCTGTTCCACGTCACGCCGGAGTTCGAGCAGATCGGCTCGAACCAGTCGTACAACCTCAACGTCGGCATCCATTGGTGAGATGCTGGCTGCGCTGAAGCATTTCCTCGGTCGTCCGCCGGCCGAGCGGCCGAAGGTCGACGCCAAGCTCGCCGTCGCGCAGCTGCTGCTCGAGATGGCGCGCGCGGATTTCTCCCCCGACGCCGCCGAGATCGCGACGATCCGCGAATTGCTCGGTCGCGCCTATGCGCTCGGCACCGATGACCTGGAGGCGCTGCTGAAAGAAGCGGGCAGCCGCGTCGAGCGGTCGATCTCGCTGCACGACGCCGTCGACGCGATCAATGGCGCGCTCGGTCCCGAGGAGCGCCGCAATCTCATCGCGATGCTCTGGCGCGTCGCCTACGCCGACGGCAAGCTCGACAAGTACGAGGAAGCGCTGCTGCGCAAGCTCTCCGACCTGCTGTTCATCCCGCACAGCGAGTTCATCCGCGAGAAGCTCGCGGCCATCGGGGAGCGGCCGGTCTAGCGATCAGCAGGCCTTCATCGCAGTTAAAATACGCGTCTCCTCCCGACGTCCGCTGTGCAGATCGCCATGTCGTTCCTCTCGCAGTTGTTCCGCAAAGCACCGGCGCCTTCGCCGGATCCGGCTCCTGTGCAAGCCGAGCCGACGGCGGCTGATCGCGCGCAGGCGGCCGCTGCGGAGGAGAGCGCTTTGCGGTCGGCCATCGATGCCCGGGACGTCCAGGCCGTTGCCCGCTTCGTCGTTGCGGGAACGTCGACCAAGGTCCGTCAGGCGGCGGCGCATGCGATCGAGGATCCGGAAGTGTTGCGGCAGCTCATCCGCGACGTTCGTGGTGGCAATGACAAGAGCGTCTACAAGGTCCTGACGGCCAAGCGCGATGCCCTGCTCGAGCAGGCGCGCAAGCTCGAGCAGACGCGCGCCGACATCGACGCGGCATCGAGCGACCTCGAGCGTCACAGCCAGCGCGCGTACGACGCCACGTTCAGCGCGCGACTGGAGCAGTACGAGCGTCGCTGGAATGTCGTGGCCGCGCAGGCGGATCCGGAGCTGCGCGGCAAAGTGCAGCAATGGATCGAGCGTGCACGCGAGATCGTCGCCGAGCACGCGCGCAAGATCGCGGATCAGGCATCGCGTGAGCAGGCTGCCGCCGACGCGGCGGTTGAGGCGCGCCGCCGTCGCGAGGAAGAGGCGCAGGCATCCGCCGCGGCGGCAGCGGAGCAGGCACAGGCGCTCGAAGAGCAGAAGCGTGCGCGGGCCGAGCAAGCAGAGGCCAGGCAGCAGGCGGTTCGCCAGATCGAGGACCTGATCCGCAAGGCGCGGGCGGCGCTCGGCGACGGCAGCACTTCGCGCGCAGCCGGCATGCGGCGCACGATCGAGGAGAAGCTCGCGAGCGCTTCGCCGCTGCCGGCCAATCTCGCCGGGCAGATCCAGCAGCTCGACCAGCAGCTCGACGAGCTGAAGGACTGGAAGAGTTTCTCGGTGGCGCCGAAGCGCGCCGAGCTGATCGAAGCGATGGAGGTGCTGATCGGCGCCCCCTTCGATCCGCCGGCGCTGGCGGAGAAGATCAAGAACCTCCAGGAGGAGTGGCGCACGCTGAGCAGGGGCGCGAGTGAAGGCTACGAAGCCGATTGGCAACGCTTCCAGGCGGCAGGTCAGCAGGCGTATCAGCCGTGCAAGGCGTACTTCGCCGAGCAGGCGCTCATCCGAGAGAAGAATCTGGAGCGTCGCGAGGCCTTGATCGCGAAGCTGACGGCGTTCGAGGCGGGCCATCCCTGGGAGCAACCGGACTGGCGCGCCGTCACCAATCTCCTGCGCGACGCGAAGCAGGAGTGGCGTCGATGCTCACCGGTGGAGCGTAAGGCCGGCAAGGAGCAGGAGAAGCGGTTTGTGGCGATCAGCGCGAGCCTGGAAGGCCTCGTCGATGCGGAGCACGCGCGGAACGTGAGGCAGAAGGAATCGCTGATCGAGCATGCCCGGCAACAGCTCGCCGGCGACGATGCCCGCAAGGCGATCGAGGCGATCAAGGCGCTGCAACAGCAGTGGCAGAGCGTCGGACCGGTGCCGCGCGAGATCGATCAGCGCCTCTGGGGACAGTTCCGCGAGCAATGCGATGCGGTGTTCCAGAAACGCCAACAGGAATCTGCCGCCTACGCGGCGACGCTCGAGGGCAACAAGACGCAGGCCGTCGCCTTGTGCGAGCAGGTCGAGAAGATCGCTGCACTCGAGGGCGCCGAGCTGCTCGCGGGCGCCAGGACGCTGCCCGAATTGCGGCAGGCGTTCGAGGCGCTCGGCGAGTTGCCGCGCGCGGATACGCGGGAGCTGCGCAACCGGTTCGATCGCGGCCTGGAGCGCTGCGAGAGATCAGTCGCGCGCCAGCACGCCCGCGATGCGGAGCATAGCTGGAGCGATCTGCTCGAAGCCGCCAACCACGTGCGCGCCTACCGGCTCGCGCTCGCTCGTGGTCTGGACGCGGCGCAAGTCGATGCGTTGAAGAAAGCGGCCGAGACCTTCATGGCCAACGTCCAGCGCTGGCCGAAGGGCGGCCTCGATATCCTCAAGCGCAGTCTCGCGGGCGAGGGCTCCGCAGATCCCGCGGCGAACGAGAAAGCTTTGCGAACGCTCTGCATCCGGGCCGAAATCGTCACGGACACGCCGACGCCGACCGGGGATCAGCCGCTGCGTCGCGAATATCAGCTGCAGCGGCTGGCGCAGACGATGGGACAGGGCCTCAAAGCCGACGAGACGCAGCTTGACGCGATGGCGCTCGAGTGGGTGGGCGTCGGCCCTGTCGAGGACGCGACGTATCAGCCGCTCGTGCAGAGATTCCTGCGTTGCCGTGAGCGGCGCCGAGCGTCCTAGCGATCCGCCTCGCTGAACGCATCCTCGGCGCCGGCGGAGAGATCCTTGTCGGCGTGCTTGAGCTCTTCGCCGGAGAAGAAGTTCGCGAGCGCGGGCAGGCAGACGATCGCGCCGATCATGTTGGCGGTGAAGCCGAAGATCAGCAGCACGCCCATGTCGCGCTGGAACTGCAATCCGGAGAAGAGCCACATCGCGACGCCGGTGGCGAGCCCGACGCCGGTGAACAGCGTCGCCTTGCCGGTCGAGCGCATCTTCTGGAAGTAGGCTTCCTCCAGCGTCAGCCCGCGCCGCAGGCCCTGCGCGACCACCGAGTAGCTGTAGATGCCGTAGTCGACGCCGATGCCGCACGCGAACGCGAGCACCGGCAGCGTCGCGACTTTCTGGCCGATGCCGAGCGCGACCATCACCGCGTAGCCGAGCAGCGTGACCATCGACAGCGGCAGGATCACGCACAGCACGCCGGAGAGCGTGCGGAACGAGAGGAACAGGAACAGGATGATCACGCCGTAGACCCAGCCGACGACCGGCAGCTCGTTGCGCTTCACTTCCTCGTTGGTCGCGGCCATCACGCCGATGTTTCCCGATGCGAGCCGGAATTTCACGCGCGAGTCCTGCTGCAGATCCGTCGCGTAGTGCTTCACCGCGTCGGTCAGCGCGTTGATCGTCTGCGCCTTGTGATCGGTCGTGAACACGAACAGCGCCATCGCCGAGCACGTCGCGTTGAGGAAGCCGGTCGTCGTCGGCACCAGCGCGGTGATCTGCGCGAGTGTCTGCGGCTGGCGCGGAATGATCTCGGCTTCCAGCCGGCCTTCGTTCAATCCTGCATGCGCGATCTTCGCGGGCTCGGGCAGCGACAGCACGTCGCGCACGCCGGCTTGATTGACCATGTACCAGCTGAAGCGATCGATCTCCGACATCACACCGTGATCGACGCACCCGTCGTCGAACGACTCGGCGATGACCTTGAGATGATCGACGCCCATCGTGAAATGCTTGGCGATGATCGCGGCGTCGCGGTTGAAGCGCGAATCGGGGCGCAGCTCGGGAACGCCTTCGGTGGTGTCGCCGATCTGCACGTGCCGATACTGGCTCGCGCCGAAGGCCGACAGGATCACCATCGCGACGACGACGACCGTCGCGGGACCGCGGCGCGTCAGCACGGCCATGCGGCGGAACACTGCGTCGCCGATGCGCTCGCGTTTCTCCTGTGCGCGGCGGAAGCCTTCCGGATTCGGCAGGCGCACGAACGACAGCACGATCGGCAGCAGCACCTTGTTGACGACGATCACGCCGAGCATGCCGAACGCGGCGTTGATCGACATCTCGCGGATGATCTGGATGTCGATGAGATAAATCGTCGAGAAGCCGGCGACGTTGGTGAGCAGCGCGACGACGCCGGGAATCGCCAGCGATCGGAACGTGGCGAGCGACGCTTGATAAGGCGTCGCGCCGCGCGTGGAGATTTCATTGGCCCACGCGCTCGTGTACTGCACGCCGTGGCTCACCGACACCGCCATGATCAGAAACGGCACCAGCATCGCGAACGGATCGAGCCCGAAGCCGATCAGATGCAGCAGTCCCAATTCCCAGGTGCAGGAGACCAGCGACGTCGCCACGACGATCTGCGCGAGCCGCAGCGAGCCGGTGTAGATCCAGAGGAGCAGGCCCATCGCGATCAGCGCGACGACGAACAGCGAGCCGACCTGGAACGACGCCTTGGTCATGTCGTCGACGACCTTGGCGAAGCCGACGATGTGGATCGACACCCCCGGCCGCTCGAACTTGCGGCGGATCTCTTCGAGCTTGTCGCCGACCTTGACGTAGTCGAGGCTCGACGAGCGATTGCCCGGCGCGGCCGCGGCACCGACCGCGCGCAGACGCTCGCCGAGCGACTGTCCCGCGGTCGCAGCCCACGCAGCGCGAGCGCGCTCGACCGGCGTGCGACCGGACTTCGCGACGTCGGCCATCGTGCCGGACGACGGATCGTTCTCCAGCAGCTCGAGCTGCACGAGCGCCGTCGTCTGATCTTCGGAGACGAGCCGCCCGATCACGCTCGCCTTGGCGACGTTGCTGCGGATGCGCTGCATCATCTCCGGCGTCGGCGCGTAGTTCGCCGGGATCACGTTCTCGCCGGAGAGCCCGCCTTCGACGACTTCGATGTAGAGGATCGACGGCGAGAAGATCGAGGTGACGCGCGCGCGATCGGCGCCGGGGATGTAGAACGCTTCGTCGGCGACTTGCCGCAACGTCTCCATGAAGTCCGGCTGATAGATGTCGCCGTTCTCGTTGTGCACGGCGATCAGCACCGTGTTGGCGCCGCCGAAGTCGCGGTAGTACTTGGTGAACGTCTCCATGTACGGATGCGACTTCGGGACCATCTTCAGCCAGCCCGCATCGGGCGCGAGCTGGCTCGTGCCCCAGGCGAAGTACGCGGTGAGCGCGATCAGGACGGCGAGCGTCTGCCGCCGCCAATGGAAGATCGGGACCTCGACGATCTTGAGGATGCGTCGGGTGAATCCGGTCGAAACGGTTTGCGCGGTCATGGCGCCGGTCCGAGATCCGTCGCGCCGCGTCGCCCGACGGCGATGAGCTCACGTTTGAATGCCGCGAGCTTCACGAGCGTTTCCGATGCAGGTACTTTCACCGGTGTCAGCGTGCCGGCAGCGAGATCGAGCCTGTCGACGGCACCGTTGAAGCCGACGAGCAACGCGGTCTGCGCATCAAGCGTCAGACCTCCGAAGAAGCTCGCACGCTGGTCATTCGCGATCCGCTTCCAGCCGCGCGCGGCGATTGTGGTGGCGTCTTCGATGTTCTCGCGCGCGTAGGGATCCCACTTCGTCGCATCCATCTTCGCGCAGCGCGCGACGTCGTCGGCGACCATGACGTTGCCGCGCATGCCGAACACGACGACGCCGTTCTCGCCGTGCGGCAGCGCGCCGAACCACGAGCCTCCGTATGGGGTGTCGAGGAGCTGCCAGTTCGCGCCGGCGTCGATCGAGAATGCGACGAGCCCGCGCTCACCGGCGGCGACGATCGTGCCCGATGGCAAACGCAGCAGCGCATTGACGTGCATGCCGATGTCGTCGAAGAAACCCGCGTGCGTCGACCACGTCGCGCCGCCGTCGGTGGTCTCGAGGAACGCCCCGTACGCGCCTGCCGCGAACCCGTGCTGCTCGTCAAGGAACAGCACGTCATAGAGCGCGCCGCTCTTCTCGTCGTCGTGGCGCAGCGTCCACGTCTCACCGGCGTCGCGCGTCTCCAGGATCGTCGCGTCCCAGCCGAGCGCCCAGCCGTGCTCGGCATCGACGAAGCGAAGGCGCGTGAGCATCGTGTCGACGGGCGAGGGCTTCTGCTCCCAGGTCTTTCCGTCGGCCGAGACGAGGATCACGCCTTCTTCGCCGACCGCCACGGCGCGATCGCCGGCGACGGCGACGTCGAGCAGGCGCGCGTGCGGAGCTTTCGCAGCCGGCAGTGCCGCGACGACCGCTGCGAGCAGTAACGCTCTCACGGCGTCACCCGCATCTGTGTCGTTTGGTCAATTTGGCCGTGAATGAGCCCGCCTCCCGCACCGATTGCCCTACGGGCAAACACCGTGTCGGCGTGCTCACTTATTGCGCGCCTTGCGCTGCAGCGTGCCGGGCGAGAAGAAGTCGTCCGTGTAGCTCGTCTCGAAATCGGAGATCGCGTCTTCGTTGGTCAGCGCGGTGATGAAGTACCGCTTCGACTGCAGGTCGTAGATGATCTCGGGGATGCCGGTCGTGGTCGGGATGAAGGGCACCGTGATCAAGTGCGCCTCCTGCACTTTCCACAGCTCGCCGCGATCGTCGTAGCAATCGACCGACGCGATCGCCCACGAATCCTCGTCGATGTAGAAGCGGCGCTTGCCGAAGCGGTGGCGCGTGCCCTGGCGCAACGTGGCTTCGACGACCCACACGCGATGCAGCTCGTAGCGCGCGAGATCCTGATTGATGTGGCCGGCGCGGATGATGTCCTTGTACTTGAACGTCGGCGAGTTGAGCAGCCAGGAGTTGTACGGGATCAGCACTTCCTTCTTGCCGAGCAGCTTCCAGTCGTAGCGATCGAGCGCGCCGTTGAACACGTCGACCTGATCGTTGAACTGCTCGCCGTCCGAGCCGACGGAAGGGTTGTCGTAGCCGACGTCGGGCGCGCGATTCACGCGGCCGAGGCCGGGGCTGAAGATCCACGCGGCGCGCGAATTGCCGGCGCCGCCGGCGGTCTCGTGCACGAGGATGATCTGTCCGGCGACGCGCGGCGGCGAGAGCACTTCCTGGAGATACAGCGCGAAGATCTTGCGCTGGCCGGTCGTCGCCGGCTCCTTCAGGCTCGCGTACTTGAACTTCACGTCCTCGATCAGCTTGCTGATCTTGTAGCTGCCGTCGGCCGCGACGATCGCCTGGTTGTTGAAGCGCTTCACCGCGGAGCCGCGGAACTTGAGCTTGTGATTCCACAGCGGCTCGGCGCCGGACTTCGGGATCGGGAAGGGGAAGCCGAGCTGCGCGTTCTGCACGTCGTCGGTGCCGACCAGCGTCGCGCGCGTCGCATTGGCGATGGTCGCTTTCAGGATCTCGTCCGGATAGAACGCGTTCCGCGCGGTCGGGTAGACGATCATCTTGTAGTCGGGATAGGTCGCGAACATCGCGAGATGGCCGACGCTGATCTGCGACTTGTACTGCGCGAGGTTCGCGTTGGTGACGACGTAGAGCGGCTTGATCGAGTCCAGCACCGTCGTCTGCTTGCCGGGCGTGTGGTAGTCGAGGAAGCCGCGCACGTAGCTCGGCATGTACTTCATCACCAGCGCGTTCGCCTGCACGCGCGTCTGCGGATTGTCGATCAGCGCGACGATCTGCAGCATGCGCTCGACGCCGAACGCGTCGGTGAGCCGCGCGAGGAAATCGCCGCCCTTGGCTTTGACTTCCTGGACGGCCGCGACGATGTCGTCGGTGAGCTGCGGCAGCTTGATCCGGTGCTGCTGCACCTGGTCGAGCAGGCCGTCGACGCTCTTGCCGCCGCGCGCGTTGAGCGACTTGTTGAACTCGGCCTTCAGGTCGGAATCCGCTGACAGCATTTCGCGCACCAGCTGCAGCACACGATCCGCCTTCGCCGGCTCAGCGTCCATGATCGCCTGCGCGTTCGCGAGCATGTCGCGCGTGACGGCGGGGTCGGTGAGCATCTGCTGGATGTCCTTCACCAGCCGCACGCGCAGGTCCTCGAGGTCCTTGCGCTTGATCTTCAGCATCTCGGGCGAGAAGGAGGGCGCTCCGACCCACGCGGGAATCGTTCCGTCCTTGTTGCCGGCACGCTCGGCGCCGACTTCGGTCAGGTCCTTGCCGAGCCGCGCGGCTTCAGCCGCGGAGACGCCGGCTTGCGCCGCCGACGACGCGCAAAGCAACGCGGCGAGAAACGCACGCTGGATCTGTTGTGACATCGGGCTCTCCTCCCTGGTCTCCCCACCTTAGGCTTTTGTCCGGAACGGGCAATTGGCATTGCGGCCGCGCCATGTGTCGCTCCGGCCAACGCCGCGACCGGAGCCGGGACCATACTAGAGCAATGGGGCTCCGCATCTCTCTGCTGACCGCCGGGCTGATCGCCGGCTGCTCGTCGTCGACGCTGCCCGACGCTTCGATCCAGGTCGCGCCGGCGCAGGATGCGGCATCGCCGGTCGTGCAGGCGGTGACCTTCACGACAAGCGACGGCGCCGATCTGCGCGCCTATGTCCGCGGTGCCGGAGATCTCTCGCCGCGTCCGCTCATCGTCGAGTTCAGTCCGTACGGCGGCAACGGCATTCCCGATTTCGGCCCGGCGTACAACCACGTCTTCGTGCACGCGCGCGGCACCGGCGAAAGCACGGGACAGTGGAGCGCCGAAGGGCCGCAGGATCAGCAGGACGTCTCCGATTTCCTCGCCTGGGCCTGCACGCAGCCGTGGAGCAACGGGCACATCGGCCTCTACGGTTTTTCGGCGAGCGCGATCGCAGTCTACAACTCGATGCATCTGCCGCTCGCCTGTGTCGACGCCGCCGCGTTGATGGCCGGCACCAACGAGCTCTATCGCGATCTGCTCTATCCCGGCGGCATCCCCAACGTCGTGCCGGAAGTCGTCGTCGGCGTGAGCGTCGGCATCCCGATCATGCAATCGAGCGGCGCGCGCTTCCGCGCGGGTCAGTCGCCGATCGACCCGATCCTCGCGGGACTCGGCTTGCAGCTCATCGCCGCGCAGGTGTTCGCGCACGACACCGAAGACGACTACTGGCTCGATCGCACGCAGCGCGCCGGACCGAATCATTTCCCCGTGCTCGCCGACACCGGCTTCTACGACGTCGAATCGCGCGGGCCATTCGAGAGCTTCCGCATGCTGCGCGCGCTCGGCGAGACCGTGCACCTGCGCGTGTTCGGCGCGCACGACGGATTCCCCGCGCACACGCCGGGTCCGTTTCCAGACTTTCAGCGCTGGTTCGATCACTACCTGTTGCACGTCGACAACGGCGTCGAGGCCGAGCCAGCCGTGAAGATGCTGATCGGAGACGGCAGCTATCAGTCGCAGATCGCCGGCAATGTGACGCTGCGCGAAGCCGACGATTGGCCGGTGCCGGGAACGCGCTGGCAGAAGCTCTATCTCGACCCAACGCGCGGTGGCGGCGCCAGATCGATCAACGACGGACAGCTCGCGACGAGCGCGCCTTCAGCGAGCGCGCTGCAAGCGTATCCGGCGATCACGTCCCTCGGCCCGTCGACCGACCCGAACACGACGTCCGCAGCGGGTGCGCAGGCCGCAGCGTTCCTCAACATCTTCCCGTTCTTCGCGTCGATGTCGCCGGTCGAGCCGCTGTCGCTTTCGTACACGACGCCGGCGCTGACCAGCGACCTCGAAGCGGTCGGACCCGCGAGCCTCGACGTGTTCCTCGCGAGCGCGCTGCCCGAAGCTGACATCTATGCGGTGATCGCAGACGTCTGGCCCGACGGCACCGCGTATGCGGTCGGCATCGGGCGGCTGCGCACGACGTATCCCAACGTCGTCGCGGAGCGCTCGCGCGTCGACGGCAACGGCGAGATCGTGCAGCCGTATCCCGATCACAGCGCGAAGACGCTCGCCACGCCCGGCGCGATGCAGGAGTATCACGTCGAGTTCTGGCCGGTCGGCAATCGCTTCCTCGCGGGACATCGCGTGCGCCTCTACCTCACCGGCGCGCCGACCTACATGATCCCGACGCCGGACGTGAATGTCGTTTCGGTCGGCGGCGACACGCCCTCGCGATTGCTGCTGCCGATGCTGCCGGGCAGCGATCTCTGCGCCGCAACAGGATCCGCATGTTGATCGTGTGACGCCAGAGTGTGACGCCGGTCAACGTAGCCGCGCGGCGACTGTCGCAAGCTTCGCCTCGCAGCCAATCCAGGACTGCCGTCGTGACCCCGGGGGGTTCGCATGGCTACGCAACGGACGCGTGTTGCTTCGTCTCTCATCGGCTTGTTCGCTCTGGGCTACGGCGGGCAGAGCGGCGCCGTCGTGTGCGCAACGCCGCCGAACGGCATGACCGCATGGTGGCAGGGCGAGAACAACGGCACCGACATCATCGGCGGCAACACGCTGACCACGACCGGCGTGACGTTCGTCACCGGCGAGGTCAACAAGGCGTTCAGCTTCGACGGCAGTCACGAAGCGATCGTCGCCGATCCGGCGGACGGCTCGCTGGACCAGGCCAACAGCGAGATCACCATCGACGCGTGGCTCAACGTCGACAACACCGGCGGCACGGTGACGGGAACCATCGTCCAGAAGATCGACACCAGCAGTCTCAACCTCGGCTATCAGTTCTTCCTCAGCAACGGCACGCTGTACGCGCTGATCAACCTTCCGCTCGGCCAGCAGGTGCAGGTGGGCAAGACCTATCCCACGGATCATGCGTGGCACCACGTCGCTGCATTGTTCTCGACGCTCAACACCCATCCGACCGTTTGGATCGACGGCGTCGCGCAAGTCGGTCCGGCGCTTTACAACGGAGACATCTCCAATGTCGGTCCGTTCGAGATCGGCATGGGAACGAACGGCAACCTGACCGGACTGGTCGACGAAGTCGAAGTGTTCTCCGGCGTCGAGCTGAGCACTTCCGACATCCAGTCGATCTACAACGCCGGCACCGCCGGCAAGTGCGTGCCCGCGCAGTCGCTGGACTTCGGCGACGCGCCCGCGCCGTATCCGACGCTGCTCGCCGACGACGGCGCGCGCCACGTCGTCGCCACACCCCTGCTCGGCAGCTCGGTCGACTCCGAGGCCGACGGCCAGCCCGACGCCGATGCGCTCGGCGATGACAATGGCGGCACTGACGACGAAGACGGCGTGGTGTTCAGCACGCTGACCACCGGCGCGGGCGCGACGCTCACCGCCACGGTCGCCGGCGGGTCCGGCAAGGTCGACGCGTGGATCGACTTCGATCAGGACGGCGCCTGGTCGGTCTCCGAGAAGATCCTGAGCGGCGCCGACGTCAGCGTGGGATCGAATCCGCTCAACTTCAACGTGCCCGCCGCCGCGAAGGGCGGCGCGACCTTCGCGCGCGTGCGCGTGTCGAGCGCGGGCGTCACCGATCCGACGGGCTCGGCCCCGGACGGCGAGGTCGAGGACTACAAGGTCTCGATCGACGATCTCTCGCCGAATCCCTTCAGCTTCCCGCCGAAGCTCAACGTGCCGCTCAACACGTTCATCACCAGCGCGAAGGTCACGCCGACCGGCTATGCGGACGGCTCGCCGATCACGGTGAACGGCGGCACCTACAGCATCGGCTGCACGGCCACGTTCACCAACGCGCCCGGTACGATCTCGCCGGGGCAATCGGTGTGCGTGCGCGTGAAGTCCGCGGCGACGCGCTCGACGGCGACGTTCGTCACGCTGACCATCGGCGGTGTCAGCGGGAGTTTCGTGGTCACGACGATCCCGCCGCCGCCGTTCGTGCAGCTGAGCGCAAGCCCGCTGACCGTGCACAGCGGTGGATCGACGACCTTGACCTGGAACTCGTTGAACGCGGTGACGTGCTCGGGCGCCTACGGCACGTCGAGCTGGGCGAAGCCCAAGCCGACGGCCGGCAGCACGTCGTCGGGTCCGATCAATGGCGTCAACGGCTCCAAGCCGTTCCGCATCACCTGCAAGAACCCGGGCGGAACGGCGAGCGCGGACGTGAAGATCACTGTGCTCTCGCCGTGATCTTCGATCAGCGCTGCAGCATGTAGAGCGCGTTCTCGGCGAACAGGTTGGGCGAGAGACGGATCACGCCGTCGTCGCGCCGCTCGTGATGCAGCAGGCTGCGCTTGAGCACGGTCCAGCGCCGCTCGCGGCAGAGATCGTCGAAGTCGGCGACGGTGCAGAGGTGGATGTTCGGCGTGTCGTACCACTCTTCGGGGAGCGCGGGTGTATTCGGCATCCGGCCCGCGAGCAGCCCGAGCCGCACGCGCCAGTGCCCGAAGTTGGGGAACGTCACGATCGCGGTCTTGCCGACGCGCAGCATCTCGCCGACGACCTGATCGGGACGCTGCAGCGCCTGCAGCGTCTGCGTCATCACCACGTAGTCGAACGAGTCGCTCTCGAATCCGCGCAAGCCCGCGTCGACGTCTGCCTGGATGACGTTCACGCCCGAGTCGATGCAGCGCACGACGTTGGCGCTGTCGATCTCCAGGCCATAGCCGCCGACCTCGCGCGTCTTCTGCAGGTGCGCGAGCAGCGCACCGTCGCCGCAGCCGAGATCGAGCACGCGCGATTTCGGCGCGATCCAGTCGCTGATCACGGCGAGGTCGGGGCGCAGCGCGCTCACGGTCGCGGCGATCATGGCGGGTTGACCTCGTCGGCGACGCGCGCCAGGTAAGTCTTCAGCACGCCGTGGTACTGCGGCGTCGCCATCAGGAAATCGTCGTGGCCGAGCTGCGACTCGATCAGCGCGTAGCTGACGTCGCGGCGCGCGTCGACCAGCGCCTTGACGATCTCGCGCGAGCGCTCGGGCGAGAAGCGCCAGTCGCTCGAGAAAGCGACGACCAGGAACTTCGCGGTCGCCTGCTTGAACGCGCTCACGAGATCGCCGCTGAAATCGCGCGCAGGATCGAAGTAGTCGAGCGCCTTGGTCATCAGCAGATAAGTGTTCGCGTCGAAGCGGTCGACGAACGACTGGCCCTGATAGCGCAGATAGCTCTCGACCTCGAACTCGACGTCGAAGTTGAACGACGGCGCGGCCGCTTTCAGCTCGCGGCCGAACTTCGCGCGCATCGCTTCATCGGACAGATAGGTGATGTGCCCGAGCATCCGCGCGAGCTTCAGGCCGCGTGACGGCACCACCTGGTGATCGTAGTAGCGGCCGCCGTGGAAATCGGGATCGGACAGGATCGCCTGGCGCGCGATCTCGTTGAACGCGATGTTCTGCGCGGAGAGCTTCGGTGCCGCAGCGATCACGAGCGCGTGCGCGATGCGCTGCGGATAGTCGATCGTCCACTGCATGACCTGCATGCCGCCGAGGCTGCCGCCGATCACCGCGGCCCATCGCTGGATGCCCAGCTCGTCGGCGAGCAGCGCTTGTGAGCGCACCCAGTCGCGCACGGTCAGCAGCGGGAAATCCGGTCCCCATTGGCGGCCGGCTTCGGGATTGATCGTGTTGGGACCCGTCGAGCCGCGGCAGCCGCCGAGATTGTTGATCGACACGACGTGGAAGCGGTTGGTGTCGATCGGCTTGCCCGGGCCGATGGCGTTGTCCCACCAGCCGGGCTTGGCATCATCGGCGCTGTAGTAGCCCGCGGCGTGATGATCGGCGGAGAGCGCGTGGCAGACGAGCACCGCGTTGCTGCGCGTCGCGTTGAGCTTGCCGTAGGTCTCGACCATCAGCTCGAAGCGCGGCAGCGTGCGTCCGCAGTCGAGCGCGAGCGGCCTCTCGATCGCGAGCCTGCGCGGGACGACGAGCCCGACGGAGTCGCTGGGCAGCGGCGCGTTCACGTCAGCGGAAGATTCCCGGCAACGGTACGAGCCGGTTCAGCACCTGCAGCACGAGGATCACCAGCAGCGGCGACAGATCGAGTCCCGCCATCGGCGGCAGCACGCGACGCACCGGCCGCAGGATCGGCTCGTTGACGCTCCACAGCACGCTGCCGGCCGGATTGGAGACACCGGGCCCGACCCACGACAGGATCGCCTGCACGAACAGGGTGAAGGTGTACAGGTTCAGCGTGAGCACGATGAGCTTCAGGATCGCGAAGACGATCGCCTGCGAGATGTCGTAGCGGAAGCCGATCAGCGCGATGATCACTTCGGTGTAGGCGATCGCGATGACCAGCGTCACCACGACCGCTGCGCCGTCGAGCGTGCGCCAGCGCGGGATGATCGGCTGCAGCCAGCGCACGACCGGCTGCGTCAATCGCCAGATCAGCTGCGAGAACGGGTTGTAGAAGTCCGCGCGCACCCACTGCAGGATGATGCGCAGGAGCAGCACCCACAGGTACAGCTCGAACAGCGTGCTGACGAGATAGAACAGCGCATTGTCGGCGTTGGCGGCCATGTCGCTATTTTCCCATCTCGGCGGCGCGTGCGGCGGCCTTGGCGAGCGCTTCGCGGAAAATCTGTCGCAGGCCCGCCGATTCGAGATGCGCGATCGCCGCTTCGGTGGTGCCGCCCTTCGACGTCACCTGGGCGCGCAACTCGCCGACGTCGACCTGGGATTCGGCCAGCATGCGGCCCGCACCGACGCAGGTCTGCTTCGCGAGCCGCGCGGCGGTATCCGGCGAGAGCCCGAGCGCAACGCCGGCGTCGCGCAGCGCTTCGGTGAGCAGGAAGAAATACGCAGGCCCCGATCCCGACAGCGCCGTCACCGCATCGAGATCCTCTTCGCGATCGAGCCAGACGATGGCGCCGGCAGCGCGCAGGATGGTCTCGGCCAGCCCGCGCACGTTTGCCGGCGTCCTCGGCGGCGCGAAGAGGCCGGTGATGCCCGCGCCGTACAACGCCGGCGTGTTCGGCATGGTGCGGACGTAATGCATCTTCGGGCCGAGCGCGCGTTGCAGCGTGTCGAGCCGCACGCCGGCGGCGATCGAGATGATCGCAGTGCCCGGGTCGGGCTTCAGGTCGCGCAGGACTTCGCTCATCACCTGCGGCTTCACTGCGAGCACGATCGCCTCGGCGCCGGCGACGACCTCGCCGGCCGCCGACTTCACATCGACGCCGAACTGGCGCTTGAGCCAGCGCGCGCGATCGCCCGCCGGCTCGGCGACGCGGATGCACGCCGCCGGATACTCGGCCTTGAGCAGCCCGCCGACCAGGCTGGCGGCCATGTTGCCGCCGCCGATGAAGGCAATCTTTCTGTGCATGGGGCCGCTATCATATCCGCCCTTTGCCGGGACCCGTCGTGAAATCCTCCAAGCGAGCGGCCATGCCTCGCGGCATGCAGAAGCTGTTGCGCGACTATCGCGAACGCGTCGAGCGCGCGCGCGTGTACGACGTCGCCATCGCGTCGCCGCTGCAGGATGCGTCGAAGCTCGGCGAGCGGCTGGGCAATCGCGTGCTCCTGAAGCGCGAGGATCTGCAGCCGGTGCATTCGTTCAAGCTGCGCGGTGCGTACAACAAGATCTCCGGGCTTTCGCCCGAGCAGCGCGCGCGCGGCGTGGTGACGGCGTCGGCGGGCAATCACGCGCAGGGCGTCGCGCTCGCAGCGAAGAAATTCGGCGTCGCCGCGTCGATCGTGATGCCGCGAACGACGCCGAGCGTGAAGGTCGAAGCGGTGCGCGCGCTCGGCGGCAAGGCCATCCTGCACGGCGACACCTACGAC
>DASRHK010000019.1:0-20368 GCA_035650495.1 Nevskiaceae bacterium
GTTCCGCAACTGTCCGCGGAAATCCGCGCGCTTCAGGACAAGCTTCAGTCCACCAGCTCCGCTCTCGTCACGGAGCGCGACGAGAGCAGCCGCCGGATCGCGACGCTGCAGTCCGAAGTGGATCACGCCGCCGAAGCCGAAGAGCTGCACAAGCGCGCGATCAAGGAGCTCGAAGCTCAGATCAAGGATGAGCATCACAATCACGAGATAGCGATCGAGCATCTGCATCGCACGCAGGCCGAGCTGGAGACGTTGGTCCTGACGCTCGCCGAGAATGCGCGCCGCGTGGCCGAGCTGACCAAGCTCGCCGCCGATGCGCAGCAGGAGTGCGGTCGCATCGCACACGAGCGGGAGGAAGTCGCGAAATTGGCGGCCGGCAGGCAGGGCGAGATCGAGCGGCTGCTGCAGGCACGCGACGCCGAGGCGAAGCTCGCCGCGCAGCGGACGCTCGAGATCGCGACCCTCACGAAGCAGGCCGAGGAACTTGCGCGCGCGATCGCCAGCGCTCAAGCCGAACACGCGAAGCTGGCCAAGGCTCGCGATGAACAGGCGCAGCTCGTCAGCGCGCGCCAGGCGGAGGTCGCCCAGCTGATCCAGATCCGCAATGAGCAGACTAAGCAACTCGCTGATCGCGAGCGCCAGTTGATCGTGGCGAGCACCGAGCGCGATCAGCTGGCAGCACGTCTGCGGGATACCGAAGCGATCGTGTCGAGCCAGAAGGCGCAAGCGGTTGGATCCGAGCAGCTCGACAAGCTCGCTGCGCAGATCCGAGATCTGCAGCGCGACAACGAAGCAAGCCTTCTTCAGTTGCATCAAGCCCGCGAAGAGCTCGAGCTCGCCACCGTCGCCGGCGAGGAGCGGCTACAGCTCCTCCAGGACTATGCACGCGCATCCGCGGAGATCGCGGCTGCCGTCCAGAACACGGATCCGGTCAAGCCCTCAACCGAGCGCGACGCGCCCCACCAGCATCTCGCAACGCTGCGCGGTCTCCTGCCCAAGCTGCGTGGCGTGGTGATCGCATCGCCGACGCCGGTCGCACTCGTCGAAGTACCCGGCTCTGCGTCGGCGGGCGGCGCGCCTTTCAAGTGCGCCGCCGCCAGCCTGCAGTTCGCGCGCATGTCGGACGAGTACTGGCAGATTTCCGTATCAGCGACGAATCTCCAGTCCGGCGATCTGCAGATCTATTCGGTGCAGGCGCTGCTCGAGTGGTATCGCGGCGAGTTCCTGCTCAAGCTGCGGCCGAGCGAGTGCGGGTTCGAGCTCGATTATTTCCGCACGCATCCACTCTCGCACGACGACTGGGGATCGTATCTGCAGATCGCGCTCGCCGATACGGCGGCGTTCGTCGACGGCCTGAGCGCACCCGACCGGCGCGTGATGCGCTTGGTCACGCTGGTGCTGGCGGAAGCGCTGCGCGCGGATCGCGGCCTGGGCGCCCAGACCGCGACGGTCCGCGAAGAATTGGCGATCGCCGCGAAGCAATGCCAGCAGCTCGCGGATGATCTCAGTGACCGCAAGCCCAAAGTCACCTCCACAGCCGGCAAGGCGCGCGAGTCGCGCCAGAAGCGCGTCCTCCCCCGGAAATAGAGATCGAGATCTTGAAGAAGCACACTAAGAAAAAAGCCCTCATCACCGGCATCACCGGCCAGGACGGCGCCTATCTCGCGGAATTCCTCATCGGCAAGGGCTATGAGGTCCACGGGATCAAGCGCCGGACGTCCCTGTTCAACACCGATCGCATCGACGATCTGTATGAGGATCCGCACGCCGGCGATCGCAAGCTGATCCTGCATCACGGCGACATGACGGATTCGTCGAGCTTGTTGCACGTGATGCAGCAGGTGCAGCCGGACGAGCTGTACAACCTTGCCGCGCAATCGCACGTCGCAGTGTCGTTCGAGGAGCCGGAGTACACGGCCAACGGCGACGCGCTCGGAACGCTGCGATTGCTCGAAGCCATCCGCATCCTCGGTTTGAAAGACAAGACGCGCTTCTATCAGGCGTCGACTTCGGAGCTCTACGGCCTGGTGCAGGAGATCCCGCAGACCGAGAAGACGCCGTTCTACCCACGATCTCCGTACGGCGTCGCGAAGCTCTACGGCTACTGGATCACGGTCAATTATCGCGAGGCGTACGGCTTCTACGCGTGCAACGGCATCCTGTTCAATCACGAGTCGCCAATCCGCGGTGAGACGTTCGTCACTCGCAAGATCACTCGCGCGATCGCGCGCATCGCGCTCGGCCTGCAGGACTGCCTCTATCTCGGAAACATGAATGCGCTGCGCGATTGGGGACACGCTCGCGACTACGTGCGGATGATGTGGCTGATGCTTCAGCAGAAGTCGCCCGACGATTACGTGATCGCGACAGGTGAGCAACACAGCGTGCGCGAATTCGCCGAGACCGCAGCCAGGGACATCGGCATCGAGCTCGAATGGCGCGGTAAGGGCGTGAAGGAAGTCGGCCGTGTGGCGGCCGTGCGCGAATGCGAGTGGGGCATGCCCAAAGTGAAGCCGGGCGCCACCATCGTGCGCGTGGATCCGCGCTACTTCCGGCCCGCTGAAGTCGAGACGCTGCTCGGCAATCCGGCAAAGGCGAAGAAGCAGCTCGGCTGGGTTCCCGAGATCCGCTTCACCGAGCTGGTGAAGGAAATGATCGTCTCCGACCTTCGATCCGCTCAACGCGACGTCGTGGTGAAGGACCACGGCTTCCAGACGCGTCGCTATCACGAGTGACCTGCGGCCCGTGCGCGGCGATCCAGATCAGGCGGCCGACGCGATCCTCTTCGAATCCGGCTTCGTCCGCGGCACTTACGTCACCGAAGGCTATGGGCATCTCGACATCGTCCTGAATCGCGTCCGCATCGGCGAGGTCGCGATCAATCAGTTGCCGTTCAAGCTTGCGATCTACGGCGGTGCGGTTCAGCTGATCATTGGCAATCTGCAACCGCGCCCGCACCGCGTCGTTGTTCTCTGGCTGACCGGCCCGTACCAGAAATTCCGCCGCACCGCGCGGCACATCGCGCGCTTTCCGGATGAATTGCGTGGCGCGGTGTGCGAGTTCATCCGCAGCCTGCCCGAGGTCGTCGAGCGCGTGGATTGGAATCGCCTGAAGTCGAGCCCGATCGATCGCGCCGAATGGCGGCGCATCGCGCTGCAAGGCGCGCAAGGCGCGCCGCTGCCAGGCGCATGAACGACTCGCTCACGGGCGGCAATTGGCTCGAATTGGAGCCACAGTGGTGGACGCGGCGCCGGGAGCACGCCGCCGACCTCGATGTGCAGCTGGCATTCGCGCAGACGTTCCGACTGCGCGGCGATCTTGCCGCGGCGATCGACGCGGTTCGCGCAGCACAATCGCTCGCGCCGGCCGACGAGCGTGTCCTGGAAGAGTTCGTCTCGTGCTACGAGGCAAGCTGGGCGTGGCGCAACGCAATCGCAGGATTGTCGCAATGGCTCGCTCGCTCTCCTCGTCGCGCGGATCTGCGCGTGCGCATGGGCAAGGCGCTGGCGGCGCTCGGACGTCATGCGGAAGCAGCGGGTTTTTTCGAGTCCGCTTTGGAGCTTTCGCCGCGCTCCGGTGAATTGCATCGCCAACGCGCCCTGTTTCTCGAAGCCCAAGGCCACGTGCAGCGTGCCGCCCGCGCTTTGGCGAGCGCAGATGTGAAGGACGCCTCCGGCGCTTTCCGCGATGAGCGCATCCGCATCGTCGCTCGTGCGCTGAACGAGCTGGGTGCCGAGTACACCGATCCGAAGCTGAAGGATGTTCTCATCGCCGACGTGCTGGCTGACTCGGCGAAGCTCGCGCCAGCGCGATTCTGGGACGCCATCGATGTCTGCCTCGAGCTCGACGACCGTGCTTCGGTCGCAAAGCTCGCGAGCTCCATCGCGAGCCTTCCCGCGGTCGCCGAGCGCAACGCAGCGTTGATCCGGTTCTGCTGGCGCCTCGCCGCCCGCGTCCTGACCAATGAGCTCGACACGTTCCGCACCCGTTTCTCCGGCGAGGCGATGCACGCGGTCGGCGTCGCGCTCGAATTGCGCGGCGAGGAGTCGCTGGCGATGCTCGCGTTCGTCATCGCCTCGGCTTTGGAGCCGACGCATCAGGGTTATGCAATGAACGCCGGCATGTGTCTGCTGCGTGCCGGCGTTCCTACCGCCGCTGCGCGATTCTTCGCGAAGGTCGAGCGCGCTTACGACAAGCACACCCGCACGATCCTGTGGCCGCAGCGTGATGGAGTGCGTTGGCCGCACACATCACACGTCGATGCTCCCGCCTTCGACGCGCAGCTGCCGCGCGGCAAGAAGTGGCCGCGCATCACCATCGTGTCGCCTTCGTTCAACCAGGCGCAGTACGTCGAGGAGACGCTGCTCTCGGTGTTGAACCAGGGCTATCCGAATCTGCAGTACATCGTCGTCGACGGCGGCTCGACCGACGGTACGCTTCAGATCCTGAAACGTTACCAGGCGCGACTGAGCAAACTGATTGTCGGGCCCGATCGCGGACAGACCGATGCGATCAACAAGGGCATGCGCTTTGCCACTGGCGAAATCCTCGGCTGGCTCAATACGGACGATCTGCTCGCGCCCGGTGCCCTGCACCAGATCGCGCTTCGCTACCTGCAAGGCGGCGTCGATGTCATCGCCGGCGCTTGCCTCACGCATCGCAGCGGCCGGTTCGAGATCGCCAATCTACCGGCCGTGACCCAGAAGACATTCACGCCGGCAATGCTCGCGGAGATTTTCGACTACTGGATGCGCGGGTATTTCTTCTACCAGCCGGAAGTGTTCTTCACTCGCAAGCTGTTCAAGCGGGTCGGCGGCAAGCTGCGCACCGATCTGCACTACTCGATGGATTACGAGCTGTGGCTGCGCTTTGCGAAGGCGCGGGCACGCTTCGGCAAAGTGGCGTGGCCCGTCGCGTTCTTCCGTCATCACGCGTTGCAGAAGACCTCGGCGCTGGTCGCGTGTGTGTGCGAGCAGGCCGAGTTGCGCAATCGCGCGCAGGACTACGGACCCGGCGCGACGCGCATTTCGGATCTGCGCCGCCGGCTGCGAGCCAAGCTCGGAAAGGATCGCGCGCGCATCGTCGTCCATTCCGGGCGTCACGAGAAGATCTTCTCGCCAACGACGCAGGCCGATCTGTGGGCAGCCTTCGCCGGGACGCCCTTCGAGCTGACGTTCGTCGGCGACGACGCCGCGATCCCGGCCGACACCGACATCGTGATCTGGCTCGTGCATCTGCTCGACGACGAGGCCCGCCTCGAGCGCTTCCGCAAGCGCGTGCCGAACGCGATCGTCGTCGGATGGTTCTGGGACAACCACCACCACCTGTTCGAGAACCATGCGGCCGCGCGACGCGTCGACTTCATCGTTCCGGGTCACGCGTTTGCCGCCGGCTACCTCGCGAATCGCGAAGCGGTGATGGTGGATTCCGTGCCGCTGTGCGTGACGCAGTGGTCCGCGTCGGAAGCGCAAGCGGCGTGGGCGGAAGCGGGCGATCAGTCACGCTCCGACGATCTCTACGGTGGCTTCGTGTGGTACGCCTTCGCCGAGAAGCGGAATCGTCTCGTCGAGCAGCTCGTGGCCGCGGGCGAGAAGCACGTCTACCTGATGGACGAGAGTGACCTGTCGCGATACTTCGCGCGCTCGCGTCCTGAGCGCTTCCGCGAATGGGCAAGCTTCAAGACTTCGTTGTGCTTGCCGTTGTACGAGGATATTTCGCAGCGCTTCTTCGACGCGCTGCTCGCCGGGCAGATTCCGATCGTGCCGGAGGCCGTTCCGGACTTATCGTCGATCGTGTCGAAGGCGCAGCGCGCGTCGCTGCCGATCGTCACGTTCGATGCAATGACCGTCGACTCGGTTCGCAAGGCGCACCGCCGTGCCATCGCACTGTTCGACAAGCTCGGGGCGAAGGGCGCACAACGCAGGCATCGCTACGCGCTCGAGCACGCGATGCTGGCGCCACGAATCGGAGAGATGCTGTCGATGCTGGGCAACTGGGCTCGGCGTCGATGAAGCGAAAAAACGGTCCACGCATCACGGCCGCGATCTGCACTTACGATCGCTACCCTCTCCTGGCCGAGGCGATCGACAGTCTCGTCGAGCAATCGCTGCGCCTGGATCAATTCCGGATCCTGGTCGTCGACAACTCGCCCGATGCAGAAAGAGCTCGAGCCGCGGCTCGCGCGCTGAAGGGCATTCCGAACCTCGACTACGTCATCGAGAAGAACCCGGGGCTCGCGAACGCGCGCAACGTCGCTGTTCGTCGATGCGGAACGGATCTCATCGCGTTCATGGATGACGACGCCGTCGCCGATCGCAAGTGGCTCGCTGAAATCGTCACGGCTTTCGATGCGTTCGGTGCCGCTGTGGTCGGCGGCCGAGTCGATCCGACCTGGGCAGCTCCGCGGCCGTCTTGGCTGGACGACGGCTTGCTCGGTCATCTTTCGTTGATCGATTGGGGCGGCCGTACGCGGATCGCCAAGCCCGAAGAGTGGTTCGCCGGAACCAACGTCGCCTTTCGCGCGCAGGCCATTCGCGACCGCGGCGGGTTCTCGACGAACCTCGGACGTGTCGGGTCGAACAGTGCGCTCCTCGGCAACGAAGAAGTACAGCTCATCGAGCGCATCCGGCGTGCCGGCGGACAACGCGTCTACGCGCCGAAGGCCTTCGTTCACCATCGCGTCGAGGCCGAGCGCCTCACGAGGACCTGGTTCCGCAAGCGTGCGGCGTGGCAAGCCGTGTCGGACTTCACGATGGACTCCGCGCGCTTCATGCCGATGGGCTCGAAGCTGTGGAATGACACGCTTCATTATTTGAATGCGCTGCCTCCGCACGAGCGCGGCATGCGCGGGCTGCTGGTCGACACGGACGATCCTGCACTGTTCCGCTGGCAAACGAGCGCCATCTACATGACGACCATGCTTGCGCTGATGGGTTTCGAAGGCGCCGGCGACGAGGCGCTTCGCTAACCCGCGGCTTTCAGCGCGGCGCGCAGCAGTTCCTTTCCGCGCGTCGCCGAGTAGCGCTTCTTGACGTAGCGCCACCCGCTCTCCGAGAGCCGTCGCCACAACTTTTCATCCTCGTACGCACGCGCGATCGCCTTAGCGACCTCGCGCGGCTTGTCGGCGACGAGGACTTGCTTGCCCGCGATCAATCCGGTCCCTTCGATCGCGATCGAAGACGCGACCGCCGGCACGCCGCGCGCAAGGCTCTCGGCGAGCTTGCCTTTGAATCCTGCGCCGAATCGCAAAGGAGCGATGCTGAGCCGATGGCGCTGGAAGATCTTGTCGAGATTGGGCGCGTGCCCTTCGATGATCACATCCGTGCTGCCGAGCGCTTCGATTTCCTTCGTCACCTTGCTGCCGTAGACGTGGAGGCGAACATCCGGCAGCAGCTTGCGCAACAACGGCATGACTTCGGCGACGAAATGCTTCACCGCATCGACGTTCGGCCGATGTCCGAAGCCGCCGAGGTAGAGAATGCCTTCGCGGCGTGAGAAATCTTTCGGAAGCTTCGCCGCAGCGTCGATCACCCAAGGCAGGTACTTCAACTTCGCTTTCGGCGCTGCCTTGCGCAGGATTGCCAATTCATACGAATTGCAGATCAACGTGCAATCGGCGGAGCGGATGACGGCGAGCTCGCGCGCCTTCACCTTCTTCGCGGCTTCAGCGAGCGCGCGGCTTCGCGTCACCTTGGCCTCGCGCTGCATCCGCAGGTAATGCAGATCGGCGTTGTTGAAGATGACCTTCGCCTGCGGCGCATACGTGCGAAGGAGCGGGATGGCGATCTCGCCGACGGTGTAGCGGTGAACGTAGGCAATTGCGAACTCGGTGCCACGCGCCTCGAGGAATGCTTCGAGCGACGGATGCTCCGGCTGCTCGATCGTCTCGATACGCATGCGCTGCAGTTGCTCCGTATGTGCACCTGCCGGCAGCAGCGTCTCGGGCACGAACGTGACGTCGAACCCAAGCGATTGCAGGAGCTTCATGTGCGCGAGCGCGACGTTCGATCCCGCGTCCTGATCGGGAGCAGGCGTTGCTGCATCGATGAACAAAGCACGGTTCTTTCCTCGGCGAAAAGACGGTCGCCGCTTCCTGGGCGTCGCAGTGCTCGCCGCGACTTCTACGAAGAGCGTCGCGCTCTTGGTCGCGCCTTTGTCACTCGTCGCACGCACTTCGACGAGATGCTTCCCCGGCGCGAGATCGATGGATCGCAGATGTGCCTCGAAGCCCGTCCGCAACGCCTCTTCACGTCCGCCCAGCGCGGCCATCACATCTTCTCGCGCGATGCCTGTCGCGACGATGCTCGCAGCAGCTCCGTCGACGAGCACTTCTACTCGTGTGGGGCTTTCTTCAGCGAAGGCCCAGCCCCGAACGACGAGCTTGGAGCTCACTGGTACGGCTTGCCAGGCATCGGCCACCACGGGCTGCTCGACGAACAACAGGATGGTCTTCGGGGACTCAGGCATGCACGGATCACTCTACGGTAACTCGTACCCTCCAATTGGAGGCCGACTTCTCCGCACGATCAGCTGCCGCCGCCGGGCGACCACCACCATGCGCCGGCGCAGGTTGCTCAGGCGGCGTGAGGTAGCGCTTCGACTCAGCTGAGACACAACTTCGGCCGGGACCCCGATCAAGGTCCCGGCCGATTCTTTTTCCGAAGCGCCGATGCTCGCGATGACCGACGTCAGGCCGTCGCAGCTACCTCGTCGAGGCACCGCTCGAGACCTTCGCGCCAATCCGAAGGCTCGTAACCTGTCGCTGCAGCGAAGCGGGAGTGGTCCATGACCGAGTTCGCAGGTCGCTTCGCCGGCAGCGGGTATTCGGCGGTGGTAAGGGAATCCACCGGAACCTCAGGGCAAAGATTTCGAGCTGCACCGCCGCGTACGATTGCCTCGGCGAAGCCGTGCCAGGACGTGCGGCCCGCGGCGGTCAGGTGGTAAATGCCGGTCGGCATCGGCGCTTTTGCTGTGAGGAAATGCAGGATCGCAGCTGCGATCGACGGCGCACTCGTCGGCGCACCGAACTGATCTGCTACGACTCTCAGCCGCGGCTTTTCATTCGCCAGCCGCAGCATGGTCAGCATGAAGTTCTTGCCGCGCGGCGCGTAGACCCAACTCGTGCGGAAGATGAAAGCGCGGCCACCGACAGCCTGCACATTTTTTTCACCGGCGAGCTTGCTGCGACCATACGCACCGAGCGGATTCGTCGGATCGTCTTCGACATACGGCGTCGATTTGGTGCCGTCGAAAACGTAGTCGGTCGAGAAGTGCACGAAACCCGCGCCGACCTTCTTCGCTTCTTCCGCCAGCAAGCCGGGCGCGTCGCCATTGATCCGCGTCGCGCGCGCTTCCTCCTGCTCCGCCTTATCGACCCCCGTATAAGCGGCAGCGTTGATGATCCAGTCCGGCTTGATCACCCGGACGCGATCACGCAGCGCAGACAGATCGGCGAGATCAAGCTCGGCACGCGACTTGGCGATGACGTCGCCGATGGGTGCTAACGCGCGCTGTAATTCGAAGCCGACCTGCCCATCCTTGCCGGTGAGGAGGATTCGGGTCATTGCGTCTCGGCAGTTTCCGACTTCTGTCTCTGATCGTAGGAATGCGGTGTCGCGAGGACCGCTTCATAACGTGCGGCATCGAACGAAGCGCCGAGAAAATCGTAGGTGCCCATGAGCGTCGGGCCTTTGCTGATCACATCTTCGTAGCGCACGGTGTACGCGCGCTGCGGATTCGCCTTGGCCCACTCGCCAATGGACTGCTCGAAAGCCGCGAGCTGCCGGCGAAGGCCCGGGATGTTGCTGTGCTTGCGCCACCAGCCGCTCTGCACGACGTCATCGTGATTGCGCAGGTTGATCAGGAATGCCGGATTGGGGAACAGCTTGCCGAGAAAGTCCAGATAGCGATGCAGATGCTCGGGCGGCATGGAATGGAAGTAGCGGATCTCCTTGAAGCCGCGACAGCGCGTTCCGGCCGGTGCATCCGAGAACATCACCTTGTGCACGGCCTCGCGCATTTCCTTGATGAAGAGCTCCGGCGTGATGGAGTTCAAGCCGAACCAGGCACCAGTCACTTCCGTCGCGCCGTAGCCGGAAAACGTGCGATGAGCCTTGGCGATCGACTCGTACGCCTGGAACAGCCCGTAGAGGAAGTTCTCGTTCTCGCCCTTGACGAACACGCCGTCAATGCTGTTTAGCAAGCCTTGCAGCAACGTCGACCCGCTGCGCCCGTAGGTGACGATGAGGACTGACTCGAACTTCACCCGTACGTCTCCGCATCCTTCAACGCGACACCCGTCTGATCCTTCGCCGACAGGGAGACTTTCCCGCCGGCATCAGCCACCGGCCACTCGATCCCGATCTGCCGATCGTCCCACGCGATCGTGCGCTCGTGCTCCGGCGCCCAGTAGTCCGTCGTCTTGTAGAGGAAGTCGGCCGACTCCGAGAGCACCAGGAAGCCGTGGCCGAAACCGGGCGGGACCCAGAGCAGTTGATGGTTCTCAGCCGACAGGCGCAGCCCGACCCATTTGCCGAAGCGCGGACTCGATCGGCGCAGGTCGACGACGACGTCGAACACTTCGCCGGCGATGACGCGCACGAGCTTTCCCTGCGGCTGCTTGATCTGGTAGTGCAGGCCGCGGAGAACTCCGCGCGCCGAGCGCGAATGATTGTCCTGCACGAAGTCGACGTCGACGCGGGTCGCGTCGCGGAAAGCGCGACGGTTGTAGCTCTCGAAGAAGAAGCCGCGCGCATCGCCGAAGACTTTCGGCTCCAGCAGCATGACTTCGGGCAGCGCGGTGGCGGTTGCCTTGAGCGTCACGATCAGAACACGTTGTCGCGCAGCAGGCTGCGCAGGTATTCGCCGTAGCCGTTGTGCGTCAGCGGCGCCGCGAGCGCCTGCAGCTGCGCGTCGGTGATCCAGCCGCGGCGCCACGCGATCTCCTCGGGGCACGCGAGCTTGAGCCCTTGCCGCTTCTCCAGCGTCTGCACGAACTGCGCGGCTTCGATGAGCGACTCGTGCGTGCCGGTGTCGAGCCAGGCATCGCCGCGTCCGAGCAGCTCGACGTGCAGCCTGCCTTCCTGGAGATAGGTGCGATTGACGTCGGTGATCTCGAGCTCCCTGCGCGCCGACGGCTTGATCGACTTCGCAATGTCGACGATGCGCTCGTCGTAGAAGTAGAGACCGGTGACGGCGTAGCGGCTCTTCGGCTTCGCCGGCTTCTCCTCGATCGACAGCGGCTGCTTGTCGGCGTCGAACTCGACGACGCCGTAGCGCTGCGGATCGGTGACCGGATACGCGAAGATCGTCGCGCCGTGCGGCCGTGTCGCCGCAGTCTCGAGTCGGCGCGCGAGGTCGTGTCCGAAGAAGAGGTTGTCGCCGAGCACGAGCGCGCAGCGATCGCCCGCGCAGAACTTCTCGCCGATCAGGAACGCCTGTGCGAGTCCGTCGGGCGACGGTTGCACTGCGTACTGGATCGACATGCCCCAGCGCTTGCCATCACCGAGCAGCTGCTGGAAGCGCGGCGTGTCGGCCGGCGTGGAGATCACCAGCACGTCCTGGATGCCGGCGAGCATCAGCGTCGACAGCGGGTAATAGACCATCGGCTTGTCGTAGACCGGCAGCAGCTGCTTCGACACGACGTGCGTCAGCGGATACAGCCGTGTGCCTGACCCGCCCGCGAGGATGATTCCCTTCACGCTGCGCGCTCCTTGTAGTTGAGCGCGATCCACTTGCGATAGTCGCCGCTCTGCACGCCTTCGAGCCACGCTGCGTTGTCGAGGTACCACTGCACGGTCTTGCGCAGACCGGATTCGAAGGATTCGGCCGGGCGCCAGCCGAGCTCGCGCTCGATCTTGCTCGAATCGATCGCGTAGCGGCGATCGTGGCCCGGTCGATCCTTCACGAAGGTGATCAGCCGATCATGCGGTGCGCCTTGCGGATGCAGCTCGTCGAGAATCCTGCACAGGGATTTCACGACGTCGATGTTCTTGCGCTCGGCGTTGCCGCCGATGTTGTAGGTCTCGCCGAGCTTGCCGCGCTCGAGCACGAGCTTGAGTGCGCGCGCGTGATCGTCGACGTAGAGCCAGTCACGCACATTGCCGCCATCGCCGTAGACAGGCAGCTGCTTGCCGGCGATCGCGTTGAGGATCATCAGCGGGATCAGCTTCTCGGGGAATTGGTACGGCCCGTAGTTGTTCGAGCAGTTGCTCGTCACCACCGGCAAGCCGTAGGTGTGATGCCACGCGCGCACCATGTGATCGGATCCGGCTTTCGACGCGGAGTACGGCGAATTCGGCGCGTACGCCGTGTCTTCGGTGAAGCGGCCGCCTTCGCCGAGCGTGCCGAACACTTCGTCGGTCGACACGTGATGGAAGCGGAACGCATCGCGCTCGGCGCCGGTGAGCGATTGCCAGTAACCCCGCGCAGCTTCTAGCAGGGCGAACGTGCCCACGAGATTGGTCTGGACGAAATCGTCGGGACCGTGGATCGAGCGGTCGACGTGGCTTTCGGCCGCGAGGTGGACAATCGCGCCCGGCCGGAACTCGGCAAGGATCGCGTCGAGTGCGGCGCGATTGCAGATGTCTTCGCGGCGGAATACGAGGCGATTGGTCGCTTGCGCGGGCGCCAGCGACGCAAGATTTCCCGCATAGGTGAGCTTGTCGACGCAGACGATCTGCAGCGAAGGCGAGTCGGCGAGCCAGGTGCGGATGACGCAGGAGCCGATGAAGCCGGCGCCGCCGGTCACGACGACGCTCCGGCGAGGCGGGCGGGAAGCGGTCATGGAATGCGGCCCGGAATCGGATCGGTAGGTATCGAAGTCCCCTATCAGGCAGTATACCGGCGCCATCTCCATTGGGTACCCGGGTGAGACTCCTCGTTTCCGGCGGCGCCGGCTACATCGGCTCGCACATGTGCAAGATGCTGGCGGAGCACGGTCACGAGGTCGCCGTGTTCGACGACCTCTCCAGCGGCTACCTGCAGGCCGTGCAATGGGGGAAGCTCTATCGAGGCGATCTCGCCGATCCGGTCCGCATCGCCGAGGTATTCGCCGAGTTCAAGCCCGAAGGCGTGCTCCAGTTCGCGGCGAAGATCGTCGTGCCGGAATCGGTCGCCGAGCCGGCGCTCTACTACGCGACCAATTTTCGCGGCTCGCTGAATCTGGTCGACGAGGTGCGACGTCATCCCGGCTGCATGCTGGTCTTCTCCTCGACCGCTGCGATCTTCGGCCAGCCGCAATCGGAGAAGATCGCTGAGGATCATCCGCAGGCGCCGATCAATCCTTACGGGCGCACCAAGCTGATGGTCGAGCATCTGCTCGCCGACTACTGGAAAGCGTATGGCATGCCGTCAGTGAGCTTCCGTTACTTCAACGCGGCGGGCGCGGATGCGTCGGGTCTGATCGGCGAGGCGCACCGGCCGGAGACGCACATCATCCCGAACGTCCTCGAGTCGGCGCTCGGCAGGAGCGCGACCGTTTCAGTCTTCGGAACCGACTACCCGACGCGCGACGGCACCTGCGTGCGCGACTACATCCACGTGAACGATCTGTGCGAAGCGCACATGCGCGGGCTCGATCTGATGCGTCGTGCGCCGGGTTGCTATGCGTTCAATCTCGGCAACGGCAGCGGCTTCACCGTGCAGGAAGTGCTCGATGCGTCTTCCAAGGTGATTGGCCGCAAGGTGGACTACCGCGTCGGCGAGCGTCGCGCTGGCGACGCCGCGCTGCTCGTTGCGGACTCGGCCAAGGCACGCAAGGAGCTCGGCTGGACGCCCGCGCATCCGGGGCTGCACGAGATCCTCGAGTCCGCCTGGCGCTGGCACCGCGATCGCAAGTTCTAGGATCCTCCGCCGCGCTCAGGATGACAGTGGATCGGGTACTATCGCGCCGGGGCGTTCCACATGGCGTGGAACGAGCAAGCACGGGGGATCGGATGACGAGGGGAATCATGCGTTTTTGGGCCGCGGCAGCGATCGCGGCATCGGTGCCGGCCGCACATGCCGGAACGCTCATCGATCTGTATGCCCTCGCCGCCCAGAACGATCTGACCCTGCAGCAGCTCGCCTCGCAGCGCGACGCGGCCGTCGAAGCCAGTCCGCGCGCCTGGTCGGCAGTGTTCCCGCAGGTGACGGGAACCGCCTACGTGCGCAGCAATCGCCGCACGGGAACGTCGAAGGATGCCAACGATCCGGCGGCCACGGGCACCGTGCTCGACGAGAGTTACGGCTCGAGCGGCGTGTCGGTGACCTTGTCGCAAACCGTGTTCGACTGGTCGCAGTTCGCGAACGTGTCGGCTGCGCGCAAGCAGGTCGCCCAGGCTGAAGCGAGCTACACCTCCGCGGAGCAGAACCTGATCGTTCGGCTGGTCACCGCCTACTTCAACGTGCTCGCCGCCCAAGACACTTTGCGCGCCGATCTCGATGCGCAGTCCGGTTACAGACAGCAGCTCGACAGCTTGCAGGAAAGCTTCAAGAGCGGCGTAGCGCCGGTCACCGATCTCAAGAACGCGCAGGCGGCATATGACGCCGGCTCCGCGGCAGTGCTCATCGATCAGACGGCGCTGGCGAGCGCCAAGCGCGCGCTGGCGGTCATCGTCGGCCGCCCGATCGGCAGCATCGATCCTCTTCGTGACGAGATCGTGCTCGCGCCGCCGAGTCCGAGCGACGTCGAGAGCTGGGCGCGCACCGCATCGTCGGACAATCCCGACGTGATCAGCGCACACTTTGCGGCCGAGGCAGCGGACAGCCTCACCTCGTCGACGCGGGGCAAGTACTTCCCGACCTTGGACCTCGTCGGCTCCTACGGCAACGTCAACACCAATTCGCGCTTCGGCAACGACATCGTCAACAACTACGTCGGCCTTCAGGCTCAGTGGAACATCTTCCAGGGCGGCGCGACGATGTCCGCCGTTCGCCAGGCCGAAGCGCAGGAAGCGCAAGCGACGGCGAACTATCAGCTCGCGCTGCGCATGGCGGACCAGAGCGTGCGCAATCACTTCGACGGCGTGGTCAACGGCATCGCGACCGTGAGCGCGGCGTCGTCGGCGATGGCGTCGCAGCAGAGCAGCGTGCTGGCTACCGAAGTGGGCTTCAAGATGGGCATCCGCACCGTCATCGATTCGCTGGTCGCGCGCCAGGCGCTGACGTCGGCAGCGAAGTCGATGTCGAGAGCGCGCTATGACTACCTCACCAGCCTGCTCGCCTTGAAGGGCGACGTCGGCCAGCTCACGCGCAAGGACCTCGAGGACGTCGACCGCATGCTGATCGCGGCGCCCTCGACCGGTCGCACGCTGCCTCCGCAGCGATGAGGATGATCATGAAGGCCGCCATCCTGACTGGCGCTTTGCTCGTCTCCGGCCCCGCGTTCACGCAGGACGCGCAAGAGTGCCGTGTGCTGGTCGGCAAGGAATGGATCCAGATGGGCACGACGACGTTGGCGGGCTGCTTCAGGTTCGCCGACGAAGCCGCGACGCCCGGCGAGCGCCAGTTCGCCAAGCTCGGCGGCATGTTCTTGAAAGTCATGGGGGATCAGCATTTCCAATCGCCCGATGGCGGGAATACCTGGGAAGCGGTTGCGAGTACCGCTCCAGCGGAAGGATTCCAGTCGCTGAACGTCCTGGAGCCGGCGCAAGGAGAGGCGGCGGCGCTGGCCTCGGCGCCCGGCGCCACCCAGAAGGCGCCGGTGAAGAAAAAGAAGAAGCGGCGTTACCGCTACAATTAACTTCGTCATCACCAAAACGACACAGGCCCCCGCCAGAATGGGGCACAAACGGACCACGGTGGTGCTCGCCGAACTGTGACGCTTATCACGTTCGTTGAGGTCCGGAGAGACACCAGTAGTTTTTTTCTACGGGGCGCTGTGGTATAAAGTCCTACATCGCGCGTAGAACGCGCGGGGGAAGGAGTCACCGTCTCAAAGCGGGTCGAGCTCGGATCACCGGGCCGAAAGCGGGAAAGTGGTGTGGGAAACGCAAGGGTTGGCATCGGCCTTGCATAACTGATTCTACGGCTGCTGATCATTTCGGGGGTTTCACATGATTTCAATTTCGGTTTCTGCCGCAACCGCTGCCGGCAACGGCATCGCTGCGCACGTCGTCAGTAACGGTCCGCTGAACCATCTGTTGCACCCGGACACTGCGCCGGGTCCGTACGGCATCTCCGCCGACATCGACCTCGCGGGTTTGACTGGCTCGGTTCCGGGACCGCTCGCCAGCCTTGCCGACGCGCTGAGCTCGATCGCTCCGGCGTTCCTGCATGTCGGCTTCAACGACACTCCGCTGCAGCCGGGCATCACGCTGCAGGGCACGGAGATCAACTGGCCGCACCTGGGCATCGGCCAGGGCATTCCGGGCTTGTCGGATTCGACCATCGTCAATCTGCACAACATCCTGAAGGGCTAAGCCTCGGCCGTAGAGTCACGGATCCCCTTCTGACTTCGGTCAGGAGGGGATTTTCTTTTTAGGCTCCGCCAGAATCGATCCATTATGCGTCTGGCGCGCTTCTCCATCTGCGGACTCGACGTGGTCGCGCCCGCCGCTTCGTACGAAGCCAAGCTGTTCGAGCGCGTCGCCCGCCTCGCGCCCACCAACCTCGAAGGCGCAATCCGCGAGATGGATCGCGGCTGGCGCTCCGTCAAAGCCGACCATCGCGCGCTCGCGCCCGTCTACGCCCGCCTGCTCGTCCGCCAGGGTCGCAGCTGGGGCACGGTGATCGGTCTTCTGAGCCACGGGCTCGAAGGCCTCGAGACGCCCGACACCCAAGCCGACCTCGCGCTGGCCTTCGAGCGTTCCGGGCAGGCTGCGCTCGCCGCCCAGACCCGAGAGGCCTCCAGAACACTGGCCACTCGCCTCGACGGCCGCGCTACCTTTAGCGGCACATCGGTCCGCGGCTGGGTGCGATTGGGATCGCAGCCGAAGCGCGCTCTGATGCTTCAGGTGCGCGATGAGCTCGGATCCCGAGCGAGCGTACGCGCCGATCAGATGCTTCCCGGCGGGCGCCAGGGATTTTCTTTCGAGCCGCGAAAGCTCGGTCTGAACGGCGAGCTTTTCGAGATCGCGGCCAAGCTCCCTGACGGCTCCGTCGCTCCGCTGCCCGACGCGCCACTGGTGAGCGCGCGCTACGCCCGTGCGCGCATGGCCCAACTCACACCCCGCCAGCGAACCAAGCCGACCGCCTCACCGCCGCCGGTCAGCGTGGTCATCCCCGTGTATCGCGATCGCGATCGCACGCTGGCCTGTGTCGATTCGGTCTTGCAAACGACGAAGGACCACGCCGCCTCCATCATCGTCGTCGACGACGCCTCACCCGAACCGGAGCTCAGCGCTGCTCTGGACGCTCTCGCCGCGCGCGACGCAATTACCCTCCTGCGAAATCCGAAGAACCTCGGCTTCTCCGCGAGTGTGAACCGCGCCGTCGCCCACGCGGACGGCAATGACGTCGTGCTGGTGAACTCCGACGTCGTCGTCTTCGGCGACTGGCTCACGCGCATGCGTCGCGCGGCTTATGCGCGGCCGCGTGTCGGCACGGTCACGCCCCTCACCGACGACGATTCGATCGCCGGCTATGCGGGCGGCAAAGTCGGCGAGGACCCGATCGCGCGCGCGGAGCGGCTCGATCGCATCGCCGCGTCCGATCTCGACCGCCGCACGACCGAATTGCCGGTCGGCGTCGGCTTTTGCATGTACATCCGCCGCGATTGCTGGGCCGACACCGGCATCTTCGACGACGCCGTCTTCGCCGCGGGCTACGGCGAGGAAGCCGATTTCTGCATGCGCGCACGCGCCCGCAAATGGGAGCATGTGCTCGCCGCCGACGTGTTCGTTCACCACGCGCAAGGGCAGTCGTTCGGGACCCGGCGACCGGCGTTGCTCGAGCGCAGCGCGCGGCTGCTCAACCTGCGTCACCCGGGCTACGACGACTTCGTCCGGGTCTTCACCAAGCGCGACCCGATCGCGCCGGCGCGTCGCGCGCTCGATGAAGCGAGCCTGCGTGCGAGCGGGTCGCGATTCGTCCTGATGCTCACGCTCGCGCTTCCCGGGGGCGTCGATCGCTTCGTTGCCGATCGCAGCCGCGAGCTGCGCGCGCAGGGCAACGTCCCGCTGCTGCTGCGCCCGCGCAAGCTCGACGACATGTCGGAATGCGTGCTCGAATGTCCGGAGCTCGGCCTGGTCGATCTGCGTTATCGCATCCCGGCTGATCTGCCCGCGCTGCGTGCTTTGCTGGAGAGCCTCCAGATCGACTCCACGGAGCTGCAGCACTTCCTCGGGCTCGATCCACGCGTCGTCGCGATGGTCCGCGCGCTCGGCCGGCCCGTGGATACCTACGTCCACGATTACGCGCTGATCTGCCCGCGAGTGACGCTCGTCGACGGCACCGGCTCGTATTGCGGAGAGCCGGCCGTGTCGGTGTGCGAGCAGTGCGTGAAGCGCAACGGCTCGAACCTGCCCGAGACGATCAGCGTGCGCGCGCTTCGCCGGCGCAGCGGCGAGTGGCTGCGGGCTTCGCGGCGCGTGGTGGCGCCGACGCAAGACACGGCGCAACGGCTCCAGCGCTACTTCCCCGATCAACCGATCGATGTGGTGGCGCACGAAACCTTTCTGCCCGCATCCGCACCACCGCCTCCGCGCGCAGCAGCGAAGGCCGTCCGCGTCGCGACCATTGGGGCGATCGGTCATCACAAGGGCTACAAGGTCCTGCTGGACTGCGCCCGCGATGCGGCTCGCCGGGGTCTCGATCTCGAGTTCGTGGTCGTCGGCTACAGCGAGGACGACGAGCGTCTGATCAGGACCGGCAGGGTCTTCGTCACCGGCCGCTACCGGGACAGCGAGATCGCGCATCTTCTGCGCAGAGAAGCGCCCGATGTGGTGTTCTTACCCTCTATATGGCCTGAGACGTGGTGCTATACACTGAGTCATTCGCTGGCTTCGGGACTGCCCGTGGCTGCCTTCGACATCGGCGCCATCGCGGAACGGCTGCGCGCCGAGCAAAAAGGGACGTTGTTCCGACCAGGGATGTCACCGCGCGAGATCAACGATCGCTTGATCGATCTTGCACGCGATGGCCACACGCATGAATAGAACTGCTTAACGATGGCGAAAGAGAAAACCACCAAGCCCGCGCCCGGGCAGCTGACTGCGGTCGATCTGCGAGCTTCCGCGACCGCGCTGCCGTTGCCCGCCGGCCTTTTCCTGTTCAGCGTGAACGGCGCGACGCCGGAGAAGAACAACAAGGCCGGCGATCTGCAGTTCCCTGCGCTGCATGTCGCCCCGGGACCGGGCTGCCCGCCGGGACGGGTGGAATTCCTGGGCGTGCCGAAATCGATCGGCATCTGGCTCTATCACCCCGACGACAAGCTGGTCGTGAAGGTCGAAGAGCCCGGCGCCACGTTGGTCCTGAGCTCGGTGCGCTCCACGGGAACGCAGCCGCTCGGCATCGACGTTGCGCGCATCGACGGTCGCAGCGACGTGAAGACTTCGCTGCAAGCAGCCGCCGGTGGCGCGCAACCGGCGGTCGCCGCCGAGGAGTCACTCAAGCTGCAGGTCGGGATGCACATCCGCAATCGCGGCGACGCGACGTTCCCTGGCGGCGTGTGGGCTGGCCAGATGGCCGAGAACCTGTGGGTCGAGGCGATCTCGATCCAGCTGCAGGAAAAGCTCACGTCGCGGGACATCGAATACAAGGGCCTCTCGGCGAACGGCTTCGAGACGCCGTGGCTGTCCGACGGCGCCGTCTGCGGCACCAAAGGCATTTCGCTGCCGCTGATCGGATTTGCGATCCGCCTCAAGCCCGACGCCGCGGCGCAGTACGACTGCGAGTACAGCGGATTCTTCCAGTCCGGCGTGACCGTGGGTCCGCTGAAGAATGGCGTGCCGTGTCGATCGAAGACGGCGAGCGATCCGGTCGTCGGGATTCGTCTCCGCGTCGTGAAGCGCGCTGGCGCGAAGGCCTCCGCGCCGTCGCCCGCCGCGCCGCAAGCGGCTGCGCCGAAGTTCAGCAAGTTCCGCGAAGCCATCAAGTCGGTCGCCAGGGCGGCCGAGCCGCCGGCGAAGACCGCGGCGAAGAAGCCGGCCGCGGACAAGACGCCGATCCGCAAGAAGTGATCATCGTGGCGGGCCGCTAGCAGCAGCGCCGCGATGATCTACCTCTTCCTCCACCAGAGCTTCCCGGGACAGTACCGGCACGTCGTCCGCCATCTCGCGGACAAGCGCGGCAACGAGGTGCATTTCATCTCGCTGCCCGGCAATCCACCCGGTTTCGACAAGTCCGGCATCCGTCGCCACACCTACACCAAGCCCCCACGCGGCAGCGCGTTCAACGGGCATCCGCTCGCCTTCGACATCGACGAGGCGATCCGCACCGGCGCGATCGT
>DASRHK010000020.1:0-8667 GCA_035650495.1 Nevskiaceae bacterium
GATGGAGTTTTTTGATCTTATGAACCGCTTGTCCTTTCTCGTCGCCACCCTGATTGCCGCCATCGCTCTGCCGGCGTCTGCCGCCGTCTATCGATGGGTCGACGCCGAGGGCCACGTCCACTACACCGACAAGGCGGTGGAGAACTCCGAGCCGGTGAACATCCGCACCGGCCAGCCCAATGAGAAGGACGCGACGCCGACCGGCGCCGATCCGAATCTCACCACCGATCAGCTCGCGCAGAAGAAGTCCGAGTGCGAGCAGAAGCGCAAGCAATATGAGAGCTACGCGTCGGCGAAGAAGATCGTCGAGACCGACGGGCTCGGCCGTACCCACGAGTACTCGGCCGATGAGATGAAGATGCTGGTCGAGAAGACGCAGCAGGCGATGCAGCAGACCTGCGGCGCCGCCGGCATCAGCACGACGACAGCGGCCGCTCCGGCGACCGGCTCGACGCCGCCGCAGTAGCTACTTTTTCTTCTTCAGCCGATCGGCGACGAAGCCCGGCAGCGCGAACGCTGCGCGGTGCGTGTCGGCGTTGTAGTACTTCGCCTTGAGCTTCCGGATCGCCGGCGCATCGAGCCGCTCGGCGAGCGCGCCTTTCTTCTTGCACGCGATCGACGCCGACCACCAGCCTGACGGGTAGATCGGCTGCGGGAAGTGCAGCAGGTGGGTCTGCTTGAATCCCGCCTCCTGCATCGCGCCGTGCATTTCCTGGATCAAGTCCAGATGCAGCAGCGGCGATTCCGACTGCTGCACGAGCATGCCGTCCTTCTTCAGCGCCTTGATGCAGTCGAGATAGAAGCGCTTGCCGAAGAGCCCCTCCGCCGGCCCGACCGGATCGGTGGAGTCGATGATGATGAGGTCGATCGACTCGCGCTTGGCGTCCTTCATCCACTGGATGCCGTCGCCGAAGTAGAGCGTCGCGCGCGGGTCGTCGTTGGCGTCGCACAGCTCCGGGAAATATTTCTCGGCGAGCCGGGTCACGCGCTCGTCGATCTCGACCTGGGTCGCCGATTTCACCTCGGGATGCTTGAGCACTTCGCGCAGGGTGCCGCAGTCGCCGCCGCCGACGATGACCACCGTCGCCGGGCTCGGATGCGAGTTCAGCGCCGGGTGCGACATCATCTCGTGATAGAGGAAGTTGTCGCGGGTCGACACCATCGTGCAGCCGTCGATGGTCATCAGGTAGCCGAAGGTCTGCGTCTGCCAGATCTCGATCTTCTGGTAGGGCGTCTGCTCCTCGTGCAGCAGGCTGCCCTTGAGCGAGAACGCCGTGCCGGTCTTTTCCACCGCTTCGGAGAACCAGGTCTTGTCGAGCGCCATGGGCGGTTTCTCACTAGAATTTGGGCCGCGAGTATGAACGATCCCAAATCAGCTTGGCAGGCCGCGGATTCCCGCGCGCTGTACAACATCGCCCAGTGGGGCGAGGGGTACTTCGACGTCGCACCAAACGGCCATCTCGTCGTGCGGCCGCATCGCGATCGCTCGCCGGTCGCCATCGATCTCTATGAGCTCGCGCAGCGCGTGCAGCGCGAAGGCCTCGCGCTGCCGGTGCTCGTGCGCTTCAACGACATCCTTCACGATCGCGTCGACTCGCTCACCGGCGCCTTCGCCGAGGTGATCCGGGAGCTCGGCTATCGCGGCGCCTACACCGCGGTGTATCCGATCAAGGTCAATCAGCAGCGCGTGGTCGTCGAAGAGATCGTGCGCCACGGCGGCGAGCGCGTCGGCATCGAGGCTGGCAGCAAGCCGGAGCTCGCCGCGGTGCTCGGCGTCGCGCCGGCCGGCTCGATCATCGTCTGCAACGGCTACAAGGACCGCACCTACATCCGCCGCGCGCTGATCGGGCAGAAGCTCGGCCATCGCGTCTACATCGTGGTCGAGAAGCTCTCCGAGCTGCCGCTGGTGATCGAGGAGTCCAAGGTGCTCGACGTCGCGCCGCTGATCGGCTTGCGCGTCAAGCTCGCCGGCTCGTTCACCAGCACGCAGCAGAACACCGGCGGCGACAAGTCGAAATTCGGCTTGCAGTGCGCGCAGGTGCTCGAAGCCTGCGAGCTCCTGAAGAAGTCCGGCCGGCTCGATGCGGTGCGCATGGTGCACTTCCATCTCGGCTCGCAGGTTGCGAACGTGCAGGACGTCGCGCGCGGCATGCGCGAAGCCGCGCGCTTCTACGCCGAGCTGCGCGCGCTCGGCGCACCGATCGACGTGGTCGACGTCGGCGGCGGCCTCGGCGTCGACTATGAGGGCACCCATAGCCGCTCGTACTGCTCGATGAATTATTCGCAGCGCGAGTACGCCCGCAACATCGTGCGCACGCTGCAGGAGATCTGCGCGGAGACCAAGCAACCGGAGCCTGCGCTGATCAGCGAATCCGGGCGCGCGCTGACGGCGCATCACGCGGTGCTGATCACGTCGGTGATCGAGCGGGAGTCGGCGCCCGCGACGCCGCTGCAGGCGCCGTCGAAATCGGATCCGGCAGTGATCCAGGATCTGCACGATCTGCTCAGCAGCATCGACCGGCGCGGACCGCTCGAATGCCTGCACGAAGCGGCCGCGGCGCTCGCCGAAGCGCAGACGCAGTACACGCACGGCCTGCTGTCGCTGCCGCAGCGCGCATACGCGGAGAAAACTTATTTCGCGGTGTGCCGCGGGGTGATCTCGCGGCTCGATCCCTCGATCCGCGCGCATCGCGACGCGCTCGACGAGCTGCGCGACAAGCTCGCCGAAAAGTATTTCTGCAACTTCTCGGTGTTCCAGTCGATCCCGGACGCCTGGGCGATCGACCAGGTGTTCCCGATCCTGCCGATCCATCGCCTGAACGAGATGCCGACGCAGCGCGCGACGCTGTGCGATCTCACCTGCGACTCCGACGGCAAGATCGACGCGTATGTCGATCGCGAAGGCCTGATGCCGACGCTCGCGCTGCACGCGCTGCGCGAGGAGGAGCCGTATCTGCTGGGCTTCTTCATGGTCGGGGCGTATCAGGAAATCCTCGGCGACATGCACAACCTGTTCGGCGATACCAACGCGGTGAACGTCGCGCTCGACGGCAAGGGTGGCTGGCGCCTCGAGGGCGCGGAGAACGGCGATCGCACCGATGAGCTGCTGCGCTACGTGCACTTCGCGCCGGAGGAGCTCGCGCATGCGTATCGACGCAAGCTCGAAGCCTCGACGCTGCCGCCGGCGCAGCGCGATGCGCTGCAGAAAGAGCTCGAAGCGGGACTGTCCGGCTACACGTATCTCTCCTGACCGTGATCACGCGCCGCCAGCTGTTGTCGCGAAGCGCCGGCGCGACCGCAGTGGCAGCGGCGCTGAATTCCTGCGGCAGCTCGCAGCCGATCGCGAGCGCCACGCCGGTACTTGCCGAGGCGCTGCCTTCGCTGCCGGCATTCACGTTCACCGACGCGCAAGAGCGCGCGCTCACGGCCGCGGTCGCACGGCTGATCCCCGCGAGCGGCGAGGCTGACTGGTCCGCCGCCGATGCCGGGGCGGTCGAATACATCGAGCTGCTGCTCAATGCGTTCTCCGACGCGTCGGCGAATCCGAAGCTCTACGGCGGCGGCCCGACGCGTCCGCACTTCGCGGAGTTCCATTCGCTCTCGCGCGCGAAGCGGCTCGGCTGGCAGCGCGAAGTGCTGCGCCTGCGCGATCTGTACACGAGCGGACTCGATGCGCTGAACAAGCAGGATCCGCTTCGCAACGACTTCGCATCGCTGAGCGCCGTGCAGCAGGACCTGATCCTCGAAGGACTCGATCTGCAAGCCGCGCCGTTCTTCGAGGCGATCTTCAATCACACGATGGAAGCCGTGTACGGTCATCCGGTCTACGGCGGCAATCGCGACTACGTCGGCTGGGATTCGGTCTGCTACGAAGGCGACGTGCACGGCGTGCGCTTCCCCGGCGGCGAGGATGCGAGCGCGGACGCGGAGCCGTGGCGCAAGTTCGGCGGCTATGCGCCGGACGAGATGATCGCGCCGGGCGCGTGTTCCACGAGCAAGCGCAAATGAAACGCATCGTCGCCGCGATCGCGCTTACGCTCGCCGCATGCGGCGGCGAATCTCCCACGTCTTCGACCGTCACCGATCCCAGCGACGCGCCGCAGACGCCCGACGTCGTCGAGAATTGCTCGATGCCGCTCGCGGCGCCGAATCCGGCGGAGTCGCCGGCGTGGCAATTGAATCCGATCGGCCCGCTCGTCGACGTCACCTGCAACTGGCAGCACTATCAGCCCGCGGCCGAGTCCTGCGTGAAGCTCGACGGCATCGAGTACGCGCCCGGCGGGACCGGTCCGCTCACCGATGGCACCGATCCCGCGTGCGCTTTCTCCGGGTTCGCCCCGGAAGACACCGGACTGTATCGCTTCGCGTTCGACATCCCGATCCTCTGCCCGGGCTGCAGGCGCATGTTCATCGACTTCGATCGCATTCCCGCCGATGCGCCACCGCTCTACTACGCGCACGGTCACGCTTACTACCGCATCAGCTCGCTCAATCCGTTCTACACGGTCGAGCCGATTGCGCACAGCCCGAACACCAAGAATTTCTTCAACGACAAACTGGTCTCGCCGCCGGGGACGCCGGTGGAGACGCTGATCGGCGCCGCCGACACGCACGACATGGCGTATGTCACCGACACCGTGCACTTCATCCACACGGCGATCCAAGGCGCGCATTACATCGGCCCGTGGTACGTGAATCGCGACGGCGAGCGCATCCACGGCGTCTATCTCGACGTCGACTTCGGCGACGCCCAGCCGCTCGGCATGCCGAGCTTCGACAAGTTCTTCTACGAGGCCGGCTACGACTCGGGACAGTTGAGCTGCCTCGACAACGGCTCGCCGATGACGACCGACGCCGATCTGCTCTACGGCGGCTGCGTCGACCGTCCCGGCGGCAGCATCGACGCCTACGATCCGTTCCAGTAGATGGCCGATCGCTTCGACGTCTGCGTCGTCGGCTCCGGTGCGGGCGGCGGCATCGTCGCTTACGTGCTCGCGAAGGCGGGCTTGCGCGTCTGCGTGCTCGAGAAAGGGCCGTGGCTCGACGGCAGTGATTTCTCCGACGACGAGCTGAAGTTCGGCGAGCGCAATTTCATCGATCAGGATCCGGTGATCGAGCCGCGCACGTTCCGCGATCGACCGGAGGAGGGCGATCACACCTACGTCGGCAAGGTGCTGAAGGTGTCGCGCTGCGTCGGCGGCGGCTCGGTGCACTACGGCGCGGTGTGCTTCCGCTTCAGGCCCGAGGATTTCCGCGCGCGCACGACGTTCGGCAACCTGCCGGGCGCGAGCATCGTCGACTGGCCGCTCACCGACGACGAGCTCGACGCGAACAATCCGCGCTCGATCTGGGCCTATTACCGCAAGTGCGAGAAGCTGCTCGGCGTCGCGGGCGGACAGATGCGATCCGATGCGAGCCCCGGCGCGCCGCACGACGGCGAGTGGCGCAGCGACCCGTATCCGCAGCCCGGCCATCCGCCGAACTACGGCGCGAAGTTGTTCGAGGACGCGGCGACGCAGTTCGGCTATCACCCGTTCCCGACGCCGGTGTGCATCAACAACGGTCCGTACACGCTCGACGATCCGGACTTCCTGACCGACGGCGCGCCACTGACGCGCAACGGCTGCAGCTACTGCGGCTTCTGCTCGAGCCACGGCTGCCCGATCGACGCGAAGGGCGACACGCGCGTGACTGCACTCGCACTCGCGCAGCGCACCGGGCGCTGCACGATCATCCCCGACGCGCACGTGATCCGCGTCGAGACGAAGAATGGGCGCGCGTCGCGCGTCGTCTATCTCGACAACGATGACGCGCTGCAGGCGATCGAGGCCGATCGCTTCGTGCTCGCCGCATCGACCGTGGACACGCCGCGCCTTACGTTGCTCTCGGAGTTCCCCGCCGATCTGGTCAACTACGATCTGGTCGGACGCTACCTCACGACACATCATTTTCCCGCGGCGATTGGTCTCTTCGAGCAGCGCATCGACTATTACCGCGGCTTCTGGTGCATGCGTGCCTTCGACGACTGGTACTTCGGCCCACCCGGCACGCCGAAACGATTCGGCTTCGGCAATATCCAGACGTTCGGCCCGTCGAGCGGATATCCGATCGCGGCGGGCGGTTGCATCTCCACGGCGAAGTTCATGCCGTGGGGCCGCGCGCACAAGCAGGCGATGAAGAGTTACTTCGGTCACGTGCAATACATCGGCATGATCGCGCAGGACGCACCGGTCGCCGGCAATCGCGTCGACCTCGATCCTTCCGTGAAGGACGTGTGGGGATTGCCCGTCGCGCGCATCACCTACACGCATCATCCGAACGACTACGCGGCGCAGGTCGAGACGGTGCCGATCCTGCTCGCGCTCCTCGAAGCGATGGGCGCGGTGTCGCGGCAGGCGTCGTTCGGATTCGCGTCGACGACGGCGATCCCGCAGTTCTTTCCCGGCGGCGTGGAGCATCGCGGGCCGGGCCGATCGTTTCCCGATCCGATCGCGGGCACCGGCAATCATCAGCACGGCACGATGCGGATGGGCTTCGACGCGAACGAGAGCGTCGTCAACGAGCGCGGCCGCTTCCACGGCATCCCGAATCTCTACGTCGGCGACGCTTCGGTGCTGCCGACCTCCGGCGGCTACAACCCGACGCTCACCGTGCAGGCGATGGCGTGGCGCACGGCGCAGGGGATCGTCGACGAAGTCAGCGGCACGGCGTAATGGACGAACGCGGCATCACGCTGCGCTATGACGTGGACCGCACGCGCCTTCCGCTCGAGCTGCGCAGCGTGTTCGTCGAGCTCGATGCCGACGCGAGCACGCGGGCGTGGATCGACGATGCGCTGACGCGTCGCAGGCCGTACGCGCGGATGGCGCTGCGCGGCGCCGCGATGGCGTTCGTGAACCTCTACGACGCGAATGGCTGGCTCTCCATCTGCCAGGATCGTCTGCTGGGCACCGAGCAATGGCGACGTCTGCTCGGCAAAGGTGGAGCAAGCCTGCTCGACGTCGGCGCCGGCGACGGAACCATCACGCAAGCGCTCGCGGCGCTGTTCGATCAGGTGGTGACGACCGAGCTGTCCGCGCCCATGGCCCGCCGGCTGCGCGCCCGGGGCTACGCGTGTCACCAGATCGATCTCGCGTTCGACACGATCGACGGTCGCTTCGACGTCGTCGCGCTCCAGAATGTGATCGATCGCACGACGCATCCATTGCGCTTGCTCGACGGCGCAGCCGCGCTGCTCGCCGACGGTGGTCGCGTCGTCGTCGCCGTGCCCGTGCCGATCGAGCCGGGCGTGTTCAAGGGCTCCGCGATCCTCGAGCCGGCCGAGGTGATTCCGGCCGGCATCGGGAATTTCGAGGAAGCGGTCACTGCGCTGTGGACGCAGGTCTTCGAGCCGCGCGGCTATCGCGTCACCGCCCTGACGCGCGCGCCGTACCTCTGCAACGGCAGCGTCCGATCGCGCGTCGAGGTGCTCGACGATGCCATCTTCGTGCTCGCTGCGGATTAGAGCGCCAGCTGGAATCTCAGCTGATACGAGACTGGCTCGTCGTCGTTCAACGGACCACCGGAGGTCCTCAGCACCTTGACGATGTTCGCGCTCGTGCGCAGGAACGGATTCAGGTACCAGTTCAGTCCGAGGGTCGCGTCGCGCAGGCGGCCACCGTTGACGTCCTCGTCGGTGAGATTGATCTCCGAGAGACGCGCCGCGACTTCGAACGCGCCCCAGCCGTCCTTGCCGACGTTCGCCCGCGGGCGGATCCCGTCGAAGAAGCCCCGATCGGCTTTATAAGGCCGCGCTTCGCCGGTGAGCGTCCAGGTGGCCTGTGCGTACCAGCCCGTGAAGCGCGCGGTCGCTGCGGTCTCACGCTCGACCTGCACGATCTGATATTCGCTTTGCAGCGATGCCGGGCCCCAAGCCGCGGCGAGCTCGGCGCCTTCCATGACGTAGCGATCGACGTCGTGGATCTCGCCGGTGTCGGCGAAGCGCTGCGCGAGCACGTCGGATTCCGGCTTGGTGCGGAAGCGCACGGTGGAGAACTTGGGTCCCGTCGCGTTGGCGCTGTTCTCCGCGGTGGGCTTGCGCCAGATTCCCGCGAGTCCCAGATGCACGACGCGATCGCTCGACAGCAGCGGTGCGAAGGTCGCGCGTGCAGCGAGACCGTAGCCTTCGTCGCCCGCCTGCGCGTTGCCGACCGGCTCACCGAAGATGCCGCCGTTCACGGTCCAGTTCGCGCCCGAGCTGGCGAGCATGATGCCGGGTGCGCGTGGCGGCACGAAGGCGAACGGCAGCGCGCGCTCCATGAAGGTGACGTTCTTGTCGGCCGCGAGCTGCTCCATGCTGAACGGCTGCTTCATCTGGCCGACCGTGATCATGAACGGCTTGTAGCCCGCGTAGGCGACGTAGCCGTCGGTGAGCGTCGCAGTGCCGGTGCTGAATTCCCACTCGACGCGATACAGCCAGTCCTTGAACAGTCCGCCGGTCAGGTAGAGACGCGAGCGCCGCAGCTCCGACCCGTTCGCCAGATCCGCCTTGTCGTCGTTGTACCAGGCGACGTCGAACTGCTGCAGCGTGCCGGGCTGGATCCAGAAGGCGCCGTCGGCGGTGGCGAGCTTGAAGCCGTCGTCCGTGGTGAGCTTCAGGCCGGATTTCTGCGCCTTGAGCTTGTCGTA
>DASRHK010000021.1:0-53164 GCA_035650495.1 Nevskiaceae bacterium
GCCGACCAGCTCGCCGCTCGCCATCTTCGGCAGCCACTCCTTCTTCTGCTCCTCGCGGCCGTAGGCGAGGATGTAGTGCGCGACGATGCCGGCGTGGACGCTGTTGCCCCACGCGCTGCAGCCCGCGCGGGCCTGCTCCTCGATCAGCACTTTCTCGAACGCGAAGTTGCCGCCGCCGCCGCCGTACTCCTCGGGAATGCTCGCGCAGAGCAGTCCGAGCGCGCCGGCCTTGTTCCAGAGATCGCGATCGACGTGGCCCTGCTTGTCCCACTTCTCGACGTTCGGCTTGACCTCGGCTTCCATGAACTTCCGCGCGGTGTCGCGGAACATCCGCAGCTCGTCGGTCATGTAGCTCGCGGTGGCCAGCGCAGGGTTAAGCATCGAAGCGCTTTCCTTCGGCGGCCATCTTCACGAGGATCTTCGCCGGCTTGAAGCGATCGCCGTATTTCTTGGCGAGCTCCTTCGAGCGCTTCACGAACTTGTCGACGCCGTAGGCGTTGATGAACTGCAGCGTGCCGCCCTGGAACGGCGCGAAGCCCCAGCCGAAGATCGAGCCGATGTTGGTGTCGGCCACGCTCTCGACCACGCCTTCCTCGAAGCACTTCGCCGATTCGTTCGCCTGCGCGAACATCATGCGGTCGATCAGCTCGCGCTGCGGTAGCTGCTCCTTCAGCGGGAAGTGCTTGGTGAGCTCCGGCCACAGATGCTTCTGCCCATTCGCCGGATAGTCGTAGAAGCCCTTGCCGGCTTTCTTGCCCGGGCGGTCGAGCTCCTTGACCATCTTCTCGGTGAGCGCGTTGGCCGGATGCTCGACGAGCTTCTTGCCCGCGGCTTCGTAATCCTTGCGCGTCTGCTCGAGGATGTGCAGCGACAGCGAGAGCGAAACCTCGTCCATCAGCGCGAGCGGACCGACCGGCATGCCGGCCTGCAATCCCGCCATTTCGATCGAGCGCGGATGCTGGCCTTCGAGCAGCAGCGCGCCGCCTTCCTGCACGTAGGTGCCGAACACGCGCGAGGTGTAGAAGCCGCGCGAGTCGTTGACGACGATCGGCGTCTTCTTGATCTGCTGCACGTAGTCGAAGCCGCGCGCCAAAGTTTCCGGCGACGTCTTCTTGCCCTTGATGATCTCGACCAGCGGCATCTTGTCGACCGGCGAGAAGAAGTGCAGGCCGATGAAGTTCTTCGGCCGGCTGCTCGCTTCGGCGAGACCCGTGATCGGCAGGGTGGAGGTGTTCGACGCGAACACGCTCTTCGCATCGATCACGGCTTCGGTCTTCTTCGTCACGTCGGCCTTGATCGCGCGATCCTCGAACACGGCTTCGATCACGAGATCGCAGCCGGCGAGGTCGGCGAAGCTCGTCGTCGCCTTGATGCGCTCGAGGAAGATGGTCTTGTCGGCCGGCATCATCCGGCCTTTCTTCACGTCTTTGTCGATGAGACCCGCGGAGTAGCTCTTGCCCTTCTCGGCGCCTTCCTGCGTCGTGTCGAGCAGCACGACTTCCATGCCGACCTTTGCCGACACGTACGCGATGCCGGCGCCCATCATTCCCGCGCCGAGCACGCCGAGCTTCTTCACCTTGCTGCGCTCGAAGCCTTCCGGCCGCGACTTGCCCTTGTTCATCGCGTTGAGCTGGAAGAACAGCGTGCCGATCATGTTCTTCGCGACCTGCGAGACGACCAGGTTGGCGAAGTAGCGCGACTCGATGCGCGAGCCCGTGTCGAAGTCGACGATCGAGCCTTCGAACACGCACGACAGGATGTTGGTGATCGCCGGATAGTTGCCGAAGCTCTTCGCACTCGCGATTGACGGCGCGATCGCGAGCATCTGCACCATCGCGGGATGCTTGCCGTCGCCGCCGGGAAACTTGAAGTCCTTGCGATCCCACGGCTGCACCGGTTTGGGATTCGCGAGACACCAGGCCTTGGCCTTCGCGAGCAGCTCTTCGCGATTCGCGACGAGCTCGTTGATCAGTCCCGTGGCCTTCGCCTGCTCGGGCCGCAGCTCCTTGCCTTCGAGCAGGATCGGCATCGAGTTCTGCATGCCGATCATGCGCGGGATGCGCTGCGTCGCGCCGCCGCCGGGAAGAAGCCCGAGCTTCACTTCGGGCTGGCCGAACTTGATCTTCGGATCGTTGATCGCGATGCGGTAGTGACAGCCGAGCGCGAGCTCGAGCCCGCCGCCGAGGGCGGTGCCGTTGAGCGCCGCGACGACCGGACGGCCGCACAGCTCGAGCTTGCGCACGAACGCCTTGAATGCTTCCGCCATGTCGAACGCGACCTTCGGATCGGTGACCGCGTAGATGCGCTCGAGATCGGCGCCGGCGAGGAATGCGTCCTTGCCGGAGGTGATGATGACGCCCTTGATGGTCTGGTCGGCCTCGATCTTGGTGATCGCTTCGACGAACGGCTTGGAGAGCTCGTCGTTGAGCACGTTCATCGAACGGCCCGGCATGTCGAGCGTGAGGGTGACGATGCCGTCGGCGTCGCGCTCGAATTTCACTGCGGACATTGCGTTGCCCCCTTCCATTAGTTCACCCGCTCGACGATGGTCGCGATGCCCATGCCGCCGCCGACGCAAAGCGTGGCGAGCCCGATCTGCTTGTCCTGGCGCTCGAGCTCGTCGATGAGCGTGCCGAGGATCATGGCGCCGGTGGCGCCGAGTGGATGACCGAGCGCGATCGAGCCGCCGTTGACGTTGACCTTGTTCTCGAGATCGATGTCGAGATCGCGCGCGGCATGCATGACCACGGCGGCGAACGCTTCGTTGATCTCGAAGAGATCGATGTTGTCCTTGGTCATGCCGGCCTTCTTCAGCGCCTTGCGCGCGGCCGGCGCGATGCCGGCGAGCATGATCGTCGGCTCGCTGCCGGTGACCGCGGTCGCGACGATGCGCGCGCGCGGCTTCAATCCCAGCTTCTTGCCGATCTTCTTGTTGCCGACCAGCACGGCGGCCGCGCCGTCGACGATGCCGGACGAGTTGCCGGCGTGGTGCACGTGATTGATCTTCTCGACCGTCGTGTACTTGCGGAGCGCAGTGGCGTCGAAGCCCATCTGGCCCATCTGCTCGAACGAGGCCTTCAGGCCCGCGAGGCCTTCCAGCGTCGCGTCGCTGCGGATGTATTCGTCGTGATCGAGCACGACCATGCCGTTGACGTCCTTCACCGGCACGACCGATTTGCTGAACTTGCCTTCGGCGCGCGCGGCGGTGGCGCGCTTCTGCGAGCGCAGCGCGAAGTTGTCGACGTCCGTGCGCGAGAAGCCGTCGAGCGTCGCGAGCAGATCGGCGCCGATGCCTTGCGGCACGAAGCCGATCTCCTGATTGACGCGCGGATCCATGACCATCGCGCCGCCGTCGGAGCCCATCGGCCAGCGCGACATGCTCTCGACGCCGCCGCCAACGACGAGATCCTCGAAGCCGGACATCACCTTCATCGCCGCAAGATTCACCGACTCGAGACCCGACGCGCAGAAGCGCGACTGCGTCACGCCCGCGACCGATTGATCCCACCCGGCGTAGAGCACCGCGATGCGCGCGATGTCCGCGCCTTGCTCGCCGACCGGTGTCACGCAGCCGAGCACGACGTCGTCGACCTTCGAGGTGTCGAGGTTGTTGCGCTCCTTGAGCGCCCACAGGCAGTTCGCGACGAGGTGGATCGGCGTCACCTGATGCAGGCTGCCGTCCTTCTTGCCTTTGCCACGCGGCGTGCGCACGGCGTCGTAGATGAAAGCGTCGGTCATGTCGAGCTCGGTTGGGGACTTCGGTAAAAGGGATTACTGCGGCCGCGCTTGCGCGGCGAGTCACCTTAAGAGACCATGCCGCAGCGTGTCAATACGCCGCCGTATGTTGGAAGTACGGAGTTGCCGCGAGAGCACGAAGTAATGCAAATTACCGCCATGCCGCGAGACCTCGCCGGACTCGATCCGGACACCCGCAACCGCATCGAGCAGGCGGTCCTGGAGATCTTTTCCCAGCGCGAGTTCCACCGCGTCGGGCTGATCGAGATCGCGCGCGAGGCGAACGTCTCCCTGCAGACGATCTACAAGTACTACGGCGGCAAGGAAGCGCTGCTGTTCTCCAGCCTCGACTCGTGGCTCGGCAGGCTCGCGGCGCGGATGATCGATCACTTGCAGGGGATCGAGGACTACAAGGAGAAGCTGCGCAAGGTGATGTGGGTGACGCTCGACTTCTTCGAGAAGAACCCGAAAGTGGCGCAGCTGATCATGAGCTCGGTGTACGTGAACACCTGGCGCAAGCAGGAGACGTATCGCAATCCGCAGCTGTTCGGGGCGTTCCTGAAAGTGCTCGGGGAAGGCCGCGCGCGCGGCATCCTGAACGACCAGGTCGACGAGAAGATCCTGCTCGACTACATCCTCGGCGTGATGGGACGGCTGGTGCAGATGTACATCCATCGCGGCCAGAAGCAGTCGCTGACCAAGCAGGCGAACGCGCTGTTCGAGATGCTGTGGCGCGCTATTGCGAAGCCGGCGGCATCGGCGCGGGCTGCACTTTCCTGAACGCTTCGGCGAGCGCCGGAGCCTGATCCGCCAGGACGCACGCGCCGACCGCGGTGTGCGGCACGAGCTCGCACCGATAGCCGAACGACGCCGGATCGCTGCGCAATTGCTTCCACGCCACATCGTTGCGCAGCGACTCCGTCTGATCGCCGAGCTCGGTGACCACGATCACGTCGAAGGCATGAGTGCGGAATTGCTGGTCCAGATCCATGCCCGGCATCGGCACCGTCCGCTGACCTTCGGGCTGCAGATGCATTGAAATCCAGTGGAACGTGTCGAACACGCGCAGCGGCCGATGTTGCTGCCAGTCGCGCAGGCCCAGGATCAGCGCGTCCATGTCTTTCGCCGCGACGGGCATCACGCGTCCGTATGACGGCAGTGCGATGGCGAACAGGACGATGAGCGCTGCGGCGACCCAACTGCTTCGCGGCGATGAGGGCGCATCGTCGCGCGGCAAGAGCGCGATCAGGACCGCCGCGATGACGATGCCGAAGTAGCGCGGCCACGGATAGATGACGAGACACGAGGCGATCGTGATCGCCGCCGGCAAGCCGAGTCCGACCAGGATGGGCAGTGGCAGATCGAGCGGCGACCATCGTCGATTCCGCAGCCGCCAGCCGAGGCTGCCGAGCAGCGTCGCGGCGAACGGCAGCGTCGCGAGTCCGCGCGTCGCAGCGAAGATCGGCTCCGGTGGCAACGCTGCGGTCCACGGGCTTTCCACCACGATCATCCGCAGGTTGTCGAGCATGTGCTCGAGCATCACGCGTGGATGATGGCGCACGAAGCTCAGGATGCCGTTCTCCAGCAGCCCTGCGTTCGCGAGCAGTGTCATGCCTTCGCCGGGTCGCAGCGCGTGGCCACGATTCGCGAGCCAGAACGCGATGTGCTGGTTGAAGGCGAGCGCCGTGCGGCTGCCGTGGATCGGCACGCCGAGGCGCCAGCAGATGAGCGCCATCACGATGGCCGCCGGAACCGTCGTGGCCCCGATCACATTCCACGAAGCGGCGCGCGCACGCAGATGAACAGCTGCGATGCCGCTAGCAACGAGGAACGCCCAGAACAGCTCCGGCCGGATGAAGCTCGACGCCACGAGGCCGAACAGCACGATCGCCCAGCCGCGCGCGGGATCGCGCTGTCGCGCCGCCGCGGCGAGGAAAACCCACAGCACCAGCGTGCAGACCAGGCTTACGCGCACCCATTGCAGGCTGCCGGCGGCGATCATCCAGGCAGCCGCGGAAAGCGCGGCCCACGCGATCGGCACGCGCAAGCTCCGCGCGAGGAGATACCACAGCGGTGCGACGGCGAGCGAGCAGAGATAGCCGCCGAGGTAGTAGGTCGTCAGCGAGTCGTGCGTCAGCGCGTTGAGCGCGCGCAGCATCAGCGCGTAGGCGGGCGCCCATTCGCCGACGAGGTGGCCGTTGATGGTTCCGTGCAGCGCGAACGAAAGGTAAAGATTCTCGTCGTACTGCATCAGGTCGCGCGCGGCCTGATAACTTTGAAACGTCCCGAGGAACAGGAGCGACGCGACGACGATGGCCGTGAAGACGATCGATTCATGCCAAGCTTGCGACGTCGGCAGCGGCGTTCGGGCGGCCATGGGAGCGGGCTGGTGGGAGACCGGGAGGATCGGGTGAAACGGGTCTGGAGCGCAAGAGGTCTCGCGGTGCTGCTGGTGCTCGCAGTGGTCGCGTGCGGCTCGGCGCCGCGACGCGCCGGCAAGTCGCCGATGCAGCAGCGCATCGAGAAGATGTTCAACGCCGCCGACAGCGACGGCGACGAATGGCTCACGCCCGCGGAGCTCGACGCCGGGTTCCCGTGGCTCGCCGGCAAGTTCGCGGACATCGACACCGATCACAACGGCAAGGTGAGCCTCGCCGAGATCACGAGCTACATCGAGCTGTCGCGGATGCTGCCGGAGAAGAAGCGGTAGGAGCGCGCCTTGCGCGCGACCATCGCTACAGCTTCGCGAGCATCAGCCCGATCGCGAGCGCGACCAGGATCGCGCCGGTCACGCGATCGATCCAGTGGCCGTAGCGCATCAGCACGCCGCGCACGCGCGCGTGCCCGAGCGTGAGCGCGACGAAGCTGAACCACAGCGCGGTGCTGACGATGAACCAGCCGGCGAGCGCGTAGCGCAGCGGCATCGGCGTCTGCGTCGCGATCACTGCCGTGAACAGCGCGGTGAACGACAGCGTCGCCTTCGGATTGAGCACGTTGGTCATCACGCCGATGCCGAAGTGACGCCGCGGATCGATCTTGTTCTCCGCTGCCTCGCTCATCGCGCTCTCGTCGCGCGGTTTCGCCCGCAGCGCGCCGATGCCCATGTAGAGCAGGAACGCGGCGCCTGCGAAGCGGATCACGTCGAGCATCTGCGGATATCGTTGCAACAGCCAGCCGAGTCCGAACAGGCCGTAAGCGGCGTGGTAGAGAATCCCGAACGCGATGCCCCATGCGGTCCAGAGCCCTGCGCCGCGCCCGTAGTTCAGCGTCTGGCGCGTGACCATCGCGAAGTCGGGGCCGGGCGACATCACCGCGAGCACGTGCGCGAGCGCGACCGAGGTGAACACCGCGAGCGAGCTGCCGGTGGCGATCGCCATGGTCACGCGATCGCGAGCTGGTGCCGGGGCGCGGGCGGCGACGCTTCGATGACGTCGAGCCAGTCACGCGGACGCTGCGCGAAGACGTCGGCGCCGGCGCGGAGCGCGCGCTTCGCGAGACGCCGCTCGCGCTGGGCCATCACCTCGAGGACTTTGCGGACGCGCTCGGAACTGCGCTGTCGGGTCGGCAGCGTGCCGAGCCCGCCGCGCAGGACTTCGAGATCGTGATGGTCCCCGAGGATTTCCGACAGTGCGTCGAGCGCCTGCGCGCGCAAACCATCGAGCGCTTTCCAGCGCCGTGACAGCAGCACCGATTGGTAGTAATGCATCTTCGTGCGCTTGCGCCACTCGTGGAGCATCGCCGCCGGCGAGCGCGCGGAGCAGCGCATCCACGCTTTGCGCGCGCGGACATAGCCGCGACGCACCGCGCGCAAAACCTCCGTGCGCGTAAGCGCATCGGACGGCCAGCGCTCGATCATCCGTCGCGCGGCGCGCAGCAAGTCGAGCGCGCGATGCTCGGCGCCGCGCACGGCGCCCCGCGCGTGGCGGTGCATGCCGCGCCGCACCGCGCCTTCGAGGCTGCGCCATTGCGCCGACGGCAGCGCGCGCGATCCGCGCAGCTTGCGCAGCGTCGACATCGCCACTTCCGAATCGCGGCGCCCCGACAGCGCGCGCCCCGCGTCGCGGATCAGGATGCGCGCGGCTTCGGCGTCGGGCCCGATCTCATCGCGGAGCAGGCGCAGCCAGGCGCGCAGCCGCTTGCAGCTCTTGCGTGCCTCATGGACGTCGGCGCGCGTGGGCCGGTGATGAAGATGCCGTAGCGCGTCGTCGAGCTCCGCGAGCGCCGGGCGCTGCAGCGCGCGCGGCAGCTGTGCGTCGGCGGAAGCCATGAACGCCACGCCTCAAGCTCCGTACTTGCGCTCGAGGTAGGCGATGATCTTCGCCGATTCGAACATCTCGACGCCGGTGTTGGGATCGACGAGATACGGGAACTGCACGCGGCCCGCGCGCTCGAGCAATTTCGTGCGATTGCGGCCTTCGACGGGCGTGCGCCAGATTCTCTCGCGCAGCCACGGCGGCCCCATGTCGGCCCAGCGCGCCTTGCCGGCGTTGCGCAGCACGTACGGGATCTCGAGCTCGCACAGCACTTCGCGCACGAGTCGCGAGAACGGGCTCGATTCGAAGCTGTAGAGCTCGAGCGGCTTCGCCGGCGCGTGCGAAGGACGGGCCCGCAATCCACGTACGTTTCCGGGCGCGCGCGCCGCCGTCGCGAGCGACGAGGTCAGGACGTGCAGCGCGCGCCGCACTCCTTTCGCCGCGCGTGCCGGGGCTTCGTAGGTGTCGGCGAGGTAGGCGATGATGTCGGCGGACTCGAACATCGCGATGCCGGTGTTCGGATCGACCAGCAACGGGAACCGCTGCTTGCCGCCGCGGGCCTGCGCTTCGCCGCGGAAGCGTGTGCCCCCGCGCGGGCAGGGATAGATCAGCGTGTCGAGGTCCATCTCGGTGAGGGCTTCGCGCACCAGGCGGCAGTACGGGCTCGCCTCGTACTCGAACAGCTCGAGCAGTTTCTCGGGCTGGCGCCGCGCGGGACGGAAGGCGACCGTGCCGCGCCATCCGCGCAGGCTCGAGCCCAGCAAGGACGTGTTGACGTCGATGAATCGACTCATGAAATCCCCCGGCGGGCCCAACCGAGCGTGCAGTCTCGCACAGTGCATGCCATCCGGTTCAAACCATAACCGCGTCCGCCTCATCAAATCGGCGATGATGGCCGCTACTGCCTTCGACGATGCAATGCTCGCCGCCGTGACCGTGGGCCCAGCCGAGATGGATGCCGAGGCCGCCTTGGTCGCCGCCGCGGCGGCCGGCGACGCCGGCGCCTTCGAGCAGCTCTATCGCACGCACGCGAGTCGCGTGTATGGACTGTGCGTGCGCCTGGTCAACGGCGATCGCGCGAAGGCCGAGCAGTACGCGCAGGACGCATTCGTGCGCGCGTGGGAGAACCTGAAGAGCTTCCGCGGCAGCGCGAAATTCTCGACCTGGCTGCATCGGCTCACGGTCAACGTCGTGCTGGGCGAGCATCGGCTGCTCAAGCGCTGGGTGAGCTTCGAGGACCTGCCGGAGGAATCCGGTCCGCCGGTCGAGCTCACCACGGTGCATCCGCAGGCGCGGGTCGGCGATCGCATGGACCTCGAGCGGGCGCTGGCGCGACTGCCCAAGGGTGCGCGCGCGGTGCTGATCCTGCACGATGTGGAAGGCTATCGTCATGAAGAGATCTCGGAGCTGACCGGGATCGCGGTCGGCACTTCCAAGGCGCAGCTGCATCGCGCTCGGAAGCTGATGAAGGAGCTGTTGCAATGAATGAGCATGATCGGGACGACGAGGCAGTGCCGGGCCTGCGCGGCTTGCGCATGCACGAGCAGCCGTCGCGCGATCTGTGGCCGGGCATCGCGACGCGCATCGCGTTGAAGCGCAGCCGGAATCGCAACGTGTTCCTGGCCGCCGCGGCCTGCACGCTGATCGCAATCAGCGCGATGTTGTCGCTGCGCATGACCGAGGCGCCGGCGCCGACGAAGGCGCCGCTGGTCGCGCCGCCGGAGCTCGCGGCGATGACGCTGCCGCGCGCCGATCTGCGCGCCAATCGCGCGCTGGTGAAAGCCAACCTGAAGCTGACGCAGAACGCCGAGAGCGAAGTGCGCAAGGCGCTGCGCCAGTCGCCGGACGATCCGTCGCTCAAGCGACTGCTGGACAGCACGCGCGCCCAGAAGCGCGAGCTGCACGATCTGCTGCTGGCGGATCGCAACTGAGAGATGACATGAAGCGAGCCCTTTGTTTGCTGTCGATGGCGGCGCTGTCCGCGCCGGCCGTGGCCGACAAGCCGATCGACGAGACCCGACCGCTCAACGCGGATGCGAAGGTGTCGGTGAGCAACTGCGCGGGCGCGATCCACGTGCAGGCGTGGGACAAGAACAGCCTGTCGCTGACCGGCCGGCTCGGCGAGGGCGTCGAGAAGCTGGTGATCGACGGCGATCCCTCGAAGCTGCGCATCGAGGTGAAGCTGCCGAAGAACATGCACAACGTCGAGGAGACTGTGCTGCAGCTGCGCGTGCCCGCCGGCGTTGCCCTCGATCTCGAAAGCGTCAGCGCCGACGTCGCGGTGCAAGGCACCAAGGGCGCTGTCCGGGCGAACACCGTGAGCGGCGACCTCAACCTTCAGGTCGACGCGCCGAAGGTGATCGCGCAGAGCGTGAGCGGCGACCTGCATCTCGAAGGCAAGAGCCGCGACACGCAGGTCAAGACCGTCAGCGGCGACGTCAGCGTGCGCGGCAGCGAAGGGGAGCTGGTCGGCGAGACCGTGTCCGGCAACCTGAACGTCGAAGCGGGCTCGCTCAGCAAGCTGTGGCTGAAGTCGGTGTCGGGCGATTTCAACGTCCGCTCCGCGCTCACCGATTCCGGGCGCGCGAATCTCGAAACGCTCTCGGGCGAAGTCGATCTCGCGCTGCCGGCGTCGACGAACGCGGCGGTGGACCTGTCGAGCTTCAGCGGGGAGCTCGATTCCGATCTCGGGTCGATTCCCGAGGACACTCATAAGGCAACGCTGAAGCTGGGAAACGGTGCCGGGGTGATCAGCGTGCACTCGTTCAGCGGCGATATTTCGCTGAAGAAGAAGTAGCGGCTTCGATCGGCGCGTTCGAGCCGCGCACAAAGCGCGCGCTCAACGCGCCATCCGTTGTATCTGGATAGGCTGACGCGTTGCGCAGCCTATCCCCTTAATGCCGGAAGTGACGGATGCCGGTGAACACCATCGCCATGCCGTGCTCGTCGGCGGCGGCGATGACTTCCTGATCGCGCATCGATCCGCCGGGCTGGATCACGGCAGTGACACCGGCTTGCGCGGCGGCGTCGATGCCGTCGCGGAACGGGAAGAAGGCGTCTGACGCCATCACCGACCCGATCACCTCGAGCTTCTCGTCGGCGGCCTTGATGCCGGCGATGCGCGCCGAGTAGACGCGGCTCATCTGGCCGGCGCCGACGCCGATGGTGTGGCGGTTGCGCGCATAGACGATCGCATTGGACTTCACGTACTTCGCGACTTTCCACGCGAACAGCAGATCGTTGAGCTCGGACTGTGTCGGCGGGCGACGCGAGACGGTCTTCAGCTCGGCGAGCGTCACCATCGCGGTGTCGAGATCCTGCACGAGGAGTCCTCCCGCGACGCGCTTGAAGTCGAACGAGGCCGCGCGCTGGGCGGGCCACTGCCCGCATTCCATGAGGCGCACGTTGGTTTTCGCGGCGACGGCCTTGCGTGCGGCTTCGGACACGGTCGGCGCGATGATCACTTCGACGAACTGGCGGTCGACGATCGTCTTGGCGGTATCGCCGTCGAGCTCACGATTGAAGGCGATGATGCCGCCGAACGCCGAGGTCGGATCGGTCCGGTAAGCAGCCTCGTAGGCGTTGCCGATGTCGTCTGCGATGGCGACGCCGCACGGGTTGGCGTGCTTGACGATCACGCAGGCCGGTTCCGTGAACGCTTTCACGCATTCGAGCGCGGCGTCGGCGTCGGCGATGTTGTTGTAGGAGAGCGCTTTGCCCTGCAGCTGATGCGCTGCGGCGATGGTGCCGGCTTCGGCGTTGGCTTCCGTGTAGAAGGCGGCGCGCTGATGCGGGTTCTCGCCGTAGCGCATTTCCTGGAGCTTCAGGAACTGCGGCGTGAACACGCCGGGAAACGGCGCGCGCTTGCCTTCGGCGTCGAGGCTCGACAGGTACGCCGCGACCATGCCGTCGTAGCGCGCGGTGTGCGCGAACACTTTCATCGCCAGCCGCGCCTTGGTCGACGGCGAAACGCCGCCGCCGTCGAGCTCGCCGAGCACGCCCGCGTAATCCGCTGGATCGACCAGCACCGCGACGTGCGCGTGATTCTTCGCGGCGGCGCGCAGCATCGCCGGGCCGCCGATGTCGATGTTCTCGATCGCGTCCTCGTGCGTGAAGCCGGGCTTCGCGATGGTCTGCTCGAACGGATAGAGGTTGACGACGAGCAGCGCGATCGGCGCGATGCCGTGCTCCTGCATCACCGCGTCATCGGTGCCGATGCGGCCCAGCAAGCCGCCGTGGATTTTCGGGTGCAGGGTCTTGACCCGTCCGTCCATGATCTCGGGAAAGCCCGTGATCTCCGACACTTCGCGCGCGGAGATGCCGGACTGCTTCAACAGCTTGAAGGTGCCGCCGGTGGAGAGGATCTCGAAGCCGCGCGTGGCGAGCTCGCGAGCGAAATCGACGATGCCGGTCTTGTCGGAGACCGAGACGAGCGCGCGGCGCGGCGTCATTGCGGCGCGCGCGCTTTGATTCCGTGCTGACGCAGCTTCTTGCGCAGCGTTGCGCGATTGAGGCCGAGCATGTCGGCGGCCCGCGACTGATTGCCCCTGCAGTAGACGAGCGTCGCGCGCAATAGCGGCGGCTCGATCTGATGCAGGATCAGATCGTAGAGCTTGCTCGGCGCATGACCATTGAGCGCCTTGAAGTACGTATCCAGACTGTCGGCGACGTGATGGCTGAGCGGCCGGCTGTCGCTCGTCTTTTGCGCGGACATTCCCTTGTTAGCCTCGACCCGTTGGCGCTTCTCCCCCAGAAACGAGAGCGCTCTCATCGAAAGGGGCGGCAATCATACTCCCAAGAAAGCGGCTTGCAAAAGCGTCGATCGTGACTATTGCGATGAAAAAAATTTTTCGGAGAACTTGACTTGATGTTGCGCGAGTGTTCTTCCGATGAAATCGCGCCACGTCGCATTCGGACGCCAGATGCGAAGCAAATCGCGCGCCGCGATTTCCGGCGCGATTTTTTCCACGAGCACGCGGCGCAGGAACACGAACGCGGAGACGCGCTTGTTCATCGCGCAGTGCACCAGCACGCGGCGATCGCGCAGCACTTCCATGCGGTCGAAGAATTTCTGCAGGTCGTCCGCAGTCGGCGCATCCCACTTCACGCCGATGTGCGTGTACTCCATGCGCGCCGCGCGGACGCGATCGGCTTCGTCGGCCATCCAGTTCGAGGACGTCGGCATCGCGAGATTGATGACGGCCTCGACGCCGTCGCGAGCGAGCGCATCGAAGTGCTCCGCCTGCGGCTGTCCGGCGGTGCGCAGCTTCGGCGTGATGGAAAGATCGTTGATGATGGCCGGCGTGCGGCACGTCCCGTGGAGCAGCGCCCAGCCATCCTTCAGCCGCGGCGTATCGAAGTCGATCCATTTTTCGTAAGCGGCGCGCACGTCTGCGGCCTGGGCTTCGAGTAATCCCGCAAGCGCGATGCGTCCGCCGCGCTTCAGGCTCGAAGCGAGCACCGGTGCGAGCGCGATCAGGGGATTCGCCAGGATGTTGGCGACGACGACGTCGGCGGGAAACGGGACGAAGTCTTCGACCATCACGCAAGCGAGCCGATCTCCGACGCCGTTCACTTCCGCGTTCTGCTTCGTTGCAGTGAGCGCTTGTGGATCGATGTCCGTGCCGACGGCGCGCTCCGCGCCGAGCTTCAGCGCGGCGATGGCGAGGATGCCGGAGCCGCAGCCGTAATCCACAACCTTTGCGCCGGTCAACGCTTGCGAGGCGAGCCACCCGAGGCACAGCGCCGTCGACGGATGCGTCCCGGTGCCGAACGCGAGCCCCGGATCGAGCTTGATGACGATCGCTTGCGGATCCCTGATCTCCTGCGCGCGCTCGACGGGCACGACCCAGAGATGCTCGCCGAACCTCACCGGCGGACAGTCCTTGAGCCAGACGCGGATCCATTCGCGGTCTTCGACCAGCTCGGTTTGCGTCTGCAGCGCCGCGCCTTCGGGAAGGATGTCGCGCAGCGTCGCGAGGAGAGGTGCGAGGTCGGTTCCTTCGTTGAACAAGCCGATCGTGACCGTATTGCGCCAGAGGGGTGTCGCTCCCGGCGCGGGTTCAAGCACGGGATCATCGACCGCATCGACCATCGTCACCGCGCTCGCGCCGTGCGCGAGCAGCAGTTCTTCAGCGAACTCGGGGTGAGCTGTGTGAACGCGGAGCTGAAGCCAAGCCATGTTCGACGATCAGGTTCGACGAGGGCGTATGCGGCCAGGGACGGCCGCATCCGAGCTGAACGGAGCTTTTAAGGCGTCCCTCGGCGGACCTGATCGTCGGACAGGGCGCGCCGATCTTCGAGCGCCGATCATTTCTCCCGCGCCAGCATTTCCGCGAGATAGTGAATGTGATGCTGCGCCTTGCGGAAGCCCTCGTCGCCCATGATCCGGCGCTGCAGCGGGATGTTGGTCTGGATGCCGTCGACGATCATCTCGGTCAGCGCCGTCTGCATGCGCGCGATCGCCGACCGACGCGTCGCGCCGTGCGCGATCAGCTTGCCGATCATCGAGTCGTAATTCGGCGGCACGCGATAGCCCGAATAGATGTGCGAGTCGAGCCGGATGCCCGGGCCGCCCGCCGGGTGATATTTCTTGATCTCGCCGGGCGAAGGCGTGAAGCGCTCCGGATCCTCGGCGTTGATTCGGCACTCGATCGCGTGGCCGCGCAGGCGGATGTTCTTCTGCTTGAGCTTGAGCTCATGGCCTTCCGCGATGCGGATCTGCTCCTTCACCAGATCGACGCCGGTGACCATCTCGGTGACCGGGTGCTCGACCTGGATGCGCGTGTTCATCTCGATGAAGTAGAACTGATCGTTCTCGTAGAGGAACTCCATGGTGCCCGCGCCGCGATAGCCGATGCGCTTGCACGCCTCGACGCAGAGCGCGCCGACTTCCGCGCGCTGTTCCTTGCTGATGCCGGGCGCGGGCGACTCCTCGACGACCTTCTGGTTGCGCCGCTGCATCGAGCAGTCGCGCTCGCCGAGGTGGATCACGTTGCCGTGACTGTCGGCGAGGACCTGGATCTCGATGTGGCGGGGCGTCTCGAGATATTTCTCGAGGAACACCGTGCCGTCCTTGAATGCATTGACGGCTTCGGTGCGCGCAACGTCGATCTTGCCGATCAGCTCCTCTTCGCTGCGCACGACCTGCATGCCGCGGCCGCCGCCGCCCGCCGCCGCCTTGATCAGCACCGGATAGCCGACCTTGCGCGCGATCGCTTTGCACTCGTTCTCGTCCTCGGGCAGCGCGCCGTCGGAGCCGGGCACGCACGGCACGCCGGCCTTGATCATCTCCGCCTTCGCGCTGGTCTTGCCGCCCATGAGCCGGATCGTCTCCGAGCGCGGCCCGATGAAGATGAAGCCGGATTTCTCGACGCTCTCGGCGAAGTCCGCGTTCTCGGACAGGAAGCCGTAGCCGGGATGGATCGCGTCGGACTGGGTGACCTCCGCCGCGGAAATGATCGCCGCCATGTTGAGGTACGAGCCCGACGCCGGCGGCGGCCCGATGCAGACCGACTCGTCCGCCATCAGCACATGCTTGAGATCACGGTCGGCGCTCGAGTGCACCGCGACGGTCTTGATGCCGAGCTCGCGGCACGTGCGCAGGATGCGCAGCGCGATTTCGCCGCGATTCGCGATCAGGACTTTCTTGATCTGGTGCACGCGGCGTTATTCGATGGCGAAGAGAGGCTGGTCGAACTCCACCGGCTGGCCGTTCTCGACCAGGATCTCGGCGACGACGCCGTTCCGGTCGGCCTCGATCTGGTTCAGCATCTTCATCGCTTCGATGATGCACAGCGTCTGGCCCTGCTTCACCGTCTGGCCGACCTCGACGAACGGCTTGGCGCCGGGCGAGGGCGAGCGATAGAACGTGCCGACCATCGGCGCGCGCACGAAATGCTTCTTCGCGGCAGCAGCGGCGGGCGCCACCACTTTCTCCGTCGGCGCGACCGTCGCCGGAGCCGACGACAGCGCCGCAGCGGGCGGCGGCATCGACGGCGGCATCGCGATGAATTGCGGCAGCGTCGCATTCGGCGATTGGCGCGTGATGCGCACCGATTCCTCACCTTCCTTCACCTCGAGCTCGGAGATGCCCGACTGCTCGACGAGATCGATGAGGGTCTTGATCTTCCTTAAGTCCATCGCTCCTCCAGTTCTGGTTCCGCTCGCGAGCGCTTCAGCGCTTCACGAGCTTCTCGTGCGCCGCCTGCAGCGCGAGGCGATAGCCCTGCGGCCCGAGCCCGACGATCACGCCCTGCGCGACGTCGGAGAAATAGCTGTGATGGCGGAATTCCTCGCGCGCGTGCACGTTCGAGAGATGCACTTCGATGAACGGGATCTCCACCGCGAGCAGCGCGTCGCGCAGCGCGATGCTGGTATGCGTCAGCGAGGCGGGATTGATGATGATGAACTCGACGCCTTCGGCCTTGGCTTGCTGGACCCGCTCGACCAGGGCGCCTTCGTGGTTGCTCTGGAACGTGTCGAGCTCGTGCCCGAGCTCGCGGGCGTCCTCGCCGAGATCGCTCTCGATCTGCCCGAGCGTCTGGGATCCGTAGAGGTCCGGCTCGCGGCTGCCGAGCAGGTTGAGGTTGGGGCCGTTCAGCAGCAGGATCAGGCTCACGGGCGCATCCAGCCGGCAGAAAAGGAGCGGGCAGTGTGCCAGAGCGGCGCTAAAAACGCCAAGTTATGGCTAGATCGACCTAAGATGCCGCCAAGATCGGTGCCAATCGCGTCAGATAGGGATTACGGCGCGAGGTATTTGGCCAGCAACCCATCCAGTTTCGCCTGGGAAAGGCCTCCGGCGAAGCGTTCCAGCACTTTGCCGTCGGCCGAGATCAGGACCGAGTACGGCAGGACACCACCGTCGTCGCCGAGCGCATCCATCGCCTTGGTGACTTCGTCCTCGCTCCCGTAGACCGGGTAGTTGATGCCGAAGCGCTTCATCGCATCGAGCACGGGCTGGCGCGAGTCCATCGCGGGGCCGATGACCTGGAATCCGCGCGCCGCGTATTGCGACTGCGCCTTCACCAGCATCGGGATTTCCTGGATGCACGGTGCGCACCAGCTCGCCCAGAAATTCACCAGCGTCAGCTTGCCGCGATATTCGGAGAGGTGGTGCGTCTGGCCGTCGAGATCGATCAGCGTGAGATCGGGGACCGGCGTGTTGCGCAGATGTCCGCGCTGATAGGTGAGGAATCCGGCTGCGCCCGCGATCGCCGCGACGAGGATCGCAGCGATGGTGCCGCGCACACTCATGGCTCCAGCTCCAGCACCTTCTCCTGCGGCGGGTAACACAGGCCCGCATCGGCGCAGCCCTGGTATCCAACTTTGATTTTCGCCTTCTGCGGTTTCGCGCCCTTGAGCGGCAGCTGCGCGGCGAGCGTGTCGAGGTGATAGACCTCGACGTCGCCGAAATACTCGTCGTGATGTTTCTCGCCTGCCGGGAATTGCGGCGTTCCGAGCGACGCGCCCTTGGGCTCGATGAGCTCGAACGACATGCGCTGCCGATAGAGGTAGTAGCCGCGCGCGATGCGCCACGAGATGACGAGCTTGCCGTCGCGCGCTTCGAGCGGCTGGAGGTCGAAGGCGAGATCGACCGGCAGGAATTGGCTGTCGGCTTTCGGCTTGTCGAGAATGCCGGCGCCCGCAGCGGCGCTCGCGGCAAGCGCGCAGACGAAGACGATCGCTCTAGTCGGAAACATTGCTCGTGATCCAGTCGAGATACGGCTGGTGGCCCCGTTCCACGCTGACCGCGATGACTTCGGGAAGTTCGTAGGGATGATGCTCCAGCACGGCCTGTTTGAGCGCCTCGAAGTGCGACGCGCGGGTCTTGATGACGAGCAGTGTCTCATCGTCATGCTGAACCGCGCCTTTCCAGCGATACACCGACCGGATCGCCGGCACGATGTTCACGCACGCAGCATGGCGGCCCTCGACCAGCACGTCAGCCAGCGCGGCGGCGCGATCGGGCGGGCAGGTGACGAGCACGACGACGAAATCGGACATCGCGATAGCATAGCGGCCCCAGAACGAGATGCTGGTCATGAACCGCACACCTGACACAGTCGCGTATGTCTTCTCCGATCCTCCGCCCGCCCGCGACGCTTTGCGCGCCGCGATCGCGCAGCACTACCTCGCCGACGAAACCGAGCTGCTGGGCAAGCTGATTGCGATCGCGGAAACACCCGCGTCGCGCAGCGCCGCGATTCAGAAGACCGCCGCTGACTGGGTCACCCGCGTGCGCGCGCTGCGCAACGATCGCTCGCCGCTCGACGCGTTCATGCATCAGTACGACCTCTCGTCGGAAGAGGGCGTGCTGCTGATGTGTCTCGCCGAAGCGCTCCTGCGCATTCCGGACGACGCGACCGCCGAGAAGCTGATCGCCGACAAGCTGTCCGAAGCCGATTGGGAATCGCATCTTGGGAAATCCGATTCCCTGTTCGTCAACGCGTCGACCTGGGGACTGATGCTGACCGGTCGCATCGTGCGCCTGTCGCCGGACACGACGAAGAACTTCCGCAGCGCGATCGGCCGGCTCGTCGGCAAGTCGAGCGAGCCGGTGATCAAGCTCGCGGTGCGCCAGGCGATGCGCCTGATGGGCGGACAGTTCGTCATGGGCCGCACGATCGAGGAAGCGCTGAAGAACGCGCAGTCGCGGGAGCATCGGCCGTATCTGCATTCGTACGACATGCTCGGCGAGGCCGCGCTGACCGCGGCCGACGCGGAGCGTTATTTCCGCTCGTATCAGGATGCGATCGCGGCGATCGGCAAGCGCGACGGCGATCGCAACGGCGCGGTGTTCGTGCAGCCGAGCATCTCGGTGAAGCTCTCGGCGCTGCATCCGCGCTACGAATTTGCGAAGCGCGCGCGCGTCGTCAAAGAGCTCGTTGCGAAATTGCTGGAGCTCGCCAAGCAGGCCAAGCACGAGAACATCGGCCTGACGGTCGACGCTGAAGAAGCGGATCGACTCGACCTGCAGCTCGATCTCGTCGAGCAGGTCTATCGCGATCGCGCCCTGTCCGGATGGGAAGGGTTCGGGCTCGCGGTGCAGGCGTTCCAGAAGCGCGGTTTCTTCGTCGTGGCCTGGCTCGAATCGCTCGCGCGCGAGATCGGACGCAAGCTGCCGGTGCGACTGGTCAAAGGCGCGTACTGGGACACCGAGGTGAAGCGCTCGCAGGAGCAAGGCCTCGCGGGCTATCCGGTGTTCACGCGCAAGGCGAACACCGACGTCGCGTATCTCGCGTGCGCGAGGAAGATGCTCGGCGCGCGCGATGCGTTCTATCCGCAGCTCGCCACGCACAATGCGCATACCGTGGCGGCGGTGCGCGAGCTCGCCGGCGACACAGTCGGTTATGAATTCCAGCGCCTGCACGGGATGGGCGAGGCGCTCTATCAGGTCGTGAAGGAAGATCTCGAAATCGGCTGCCGCGTCTACGCCCCGGTCGGATCGCACGAGGATCTGCTGCCGTATCTCGTGCGCCGATTGCTCGAGAACGGCGCCAACACGTCGTTCGTCAATCGCATCTTCGACGAGCAGATGCCGCCGGAAGCCCTCGTCGCCGATCCGATCGACACCGTGCGCCGGCAGGGCGCGAAGCCGAACGCGAGCTTGCCGCTCCCCGCGGACATTTACGGGCCGGATCGACGCAATTCGAGCGGGATCAATCTGGCGGATGAGACGGAGCAGTCGACGCTGGCATCTGAGATTCGTCATGCCCGCGTAGGCGGGCATCCAGTTCACAGCGTCATTTCAGGACCACAGGATTCCCGCCCGCGCGGGAATGACCTCAAGCCGATCACCGACCCTTCCGACCGCCGGCGCGTCCTCGGCGAATGGACGTCGCTCGATGTCGCGAAGGTGCACGACGTCGTCAGCGCGGCCGCGCATGCGCAACCGAAGTGGAACGCCACGCCGGTCGCGCGCCGCGCGGAAATCCTGCGCAAGTCGGCCGATCAGCTCGAAGCGCGTCGCGCAGAATTCCTGCAGCTCCTCATCCGCGAGGCCGGCAAGACGATTCCCGATGCGATCGCCGAAGTGCGCGAAGCCGTCGACTTCCTGCGTTACTACGCACAGCAGGCGGTGAAGTTGCTGTCACAGCCGGAGGTGCTGCCGGGTCCGACCGGCGAGCACAACGAGCTGCAATTGCACGGCCGCGGCGTGTTCGTCTGCATCTCGCCGTGGAATTTCCCGCTCGCGATCTTCACCGGCCAGATCGCCGCCGCGCTCGTCGCGGGCAATACCGTGATCGCCAAGCCCGCGGAGCAGACCAATCTCATCGGCACGGCGATGGTGAAGCTGCTGCACGACGCCGGCATTGCGCGCGAGGTCCTGCAGTGCGTGCTCGGCGCGGGCGACGTCGGTGCGGCGCTCACGAAAGACGAGCGCATCGCCGGCGTCGCGTTCACCGGGTCAGTCGAAGTCGCCCAGATCATCAATCGCACGCTCGCTGCGCGCACGGGCCCGATCGCGGCGTTCATTGCCGAGACCGGCGGGCAGAACGCGATGATCGTGGACTCGTCCGCGCTACCCGAGCAGGTCGTGAAGGACACGCTCTTCAGCGCGTTCTATTCCGCGGGGCAGCGCTGCTCGGCGCTTCGGGTGCTCTATCTGCAGGAAGAGATCGCCGACAAGACGATCCACATGCTCAAGGGCGCAATGCGCGAGATCGCGATCGGCGATCCCGGATTGCTCGCCACCGACGTCGGCCCGGTGATCGACGCCGACGCGCAGCGCAAGCTCGATGCGCACGCGGCCGAGATCAAGAAGCTCGGTCACCTGATCGATCACCTCTCGATCCCGGAATCGGCGCGGCACGGCACCTACTTCGCGCCCTGCGCGGTGGAGATTGAGTCGATCGAGGAGCTCGACGGCGAGCACTTCGGCGCGATGCTGCACGTGATCCGCTATCCGGCGAAGGCGCTCGAGTCGGTGGTGTATCAGGTGAACCACACGCGCTATGGACTCACGCTCGGCGTGCACTCGCGCATCGAATCGACGTGGCGCAAGGTGCAGGCGCTCGCCCATGTCGGCAACACCTACATCAATCGCGGCATGACCGGCGCGGTCGTCGGCGTGCAGCCGTTCGGTGGCGAAGGTCTCTCCGGCACGGGCCCGAAAGCCGGCGGCCCGCACTATCTCCTGCGATTCGTCACGGAGCGCACGCTGACGGTCAACACTGCGGCCGTGGGCGGGAATGCACGGCTGCTGGCTCAGAGCGGCTGAGCGGGAGCGACTGATCAGGTCCCGCCGGGGGACGCCTGAAAATTCCTTCCCTGGAGCTCGTGCACGGCCATCCCTGGCCGCGCACGCCCCCGGCGAAACCTGATCAGCCGCTCTCGTCAGCGCTGCGCAGCTTTCCGGATCAGCTCGACGACCGCGTCAGTCTTCGTGAACTGGATGAAGTGCCCTGTCCCCGAGACGAACGACACCTGTGCGGCCGGCAGATCGCGCTGCAGCGTCTCGGCGTTCTGCCGACGGATCGGATCGTCGGACTGCGAGACCATGAACACGGGCTGCGTGATTTCCTTGTAGCGGTCGCTCATCGCTTCGAGCGCCGCTTGCGCGCCGATCGCTTCGTGCGCGAGCGAGACGGTGACTTTCGGCTGCGACCAGATCGCGATGCGCTGCTCGACGAAGCCGGACGGCATCGTGCCCGGCGGGAAGATCGCTTCGAGATTGGCGCGGATCTTCTTGGGCGCCGTCGACGCGCCGGCCACACGCGCGAGACCCGTGCCGAAACCGGGGATCGCGAGGACGTGATACAGCGGATCCGACTTGCGGGCCCATTTGTAGAGCGAGCTGTCGACGACGACGTAGCTCTTCACGCTCGACGGCCTGCGCAGCGCGATGGCGAGCGCGGTGGCGCCGCCGTAGGAGTGACCTGCGACGACGACGTCGTGAAGCGCGAGCTTGTCGATCAGCGCGAGCGCGAAATCGGCGTTGACTTCGTAGCCGTAACGGCCGAGCGAATCGGTGTAGCCGTTGCCGGGGCGATCGTAGGCTGTGACGCGAAAGCTCGGCGCGAGCGCGTCGATCACCGGCTTCCAGTCCTCGATCGACCCGGGTGAGCCGTGGATGAGCAGCACATCGGGACCGTTGCCGACTTCGAGATAGCGCGTGCGCGCGCCCATCACATCGACGAACTGGCCTTGCAGTCCCGGCGGCAGCGCTGTCTCCGGATGGTAGGTCGCGCCGTAAACGCAGATGCCGGCAATGAGGATCACCAGCAGCATGACGATCGCTTTCAGCGCTCTCATTGCGTGAGCTCCTTGAGTCGCAGCGTGAGGGCGTCCTCGCTCTGGATCTGTTGCGCGTTCGCGGCGAGCGCGTCGAGATCGTCGTGCACCGTGAGATAGCGGCCGGTGAGCGCGTCACAGGTTCCGGAAGCGAGCTTGACGACGCCCGCGGCGCTTTGCTCAGGCGTCACGGCGCGCGGCGACGCGAGCTCCGCGCGCACCCAATCCCAGACTTTGCGGCCCGGCGTGCCTTCGGGCGGCGGCGTCTCGGAGAGATTGTCGGCAAAGCCGCCTTTCACGAAGCCGGGATGGAACGCGAAGCTCGCGACGTTGAACTTGCGCGACTCGAACGCGAGGTTCTCGCTCAGCTTGATCAGCGCCGCCTTGCCGACCGAGTACGCCGAGCAGTAGGGCCAGCGGAACACGCCGGCGTGGCTCGCGATGTGGATGAGGCGGCCGGAGCGACGCTCGACCATGCCCGGCAGCACGGCGCGCGCGCACAGGAAGCATCCGCGCAGGTTGATCTCGATCTCGCGCCACCAGAGATCGGGATCGACGTTCCACAGCGTCTCGATCGCCGAGTTCACGCCGGCGTTGTTGACCAGCACGTCGACGCGTCCGCACTTCGCGTGGATCTCCGCGAACGCGCGCTCGACGCTCGAAGGACTCGCGACGTCGCACGCAATCGCCAACGTGTTGTTGCCGATCTGCTTCGCTGTTTCCTCGAGCGGCTTCGGATTGCGTCCGGTGACGACGATGCGCGCGCCGGTCTGCGCGAGCGCCAGCGCGAAGGCGCGGCCGATGCCGCGGCCGCCGCCGGTGATCACTGCGATGCGATCCATTCTTCTATGATCGCATCCTTGAACGTGAACGACCTCGACCAGGTTCTCGCCGCCAGCCGCTTCGCCCGCCGCGTCGTCGAGCGCGAGCCTTCGCGCGTCGCCGAGCGCCGCGCCTCCGGCTGGCTGGCGCGCGCGTTCGCGCAGGGCGAGGTCGGCGAGCTGATCTCGGCCGCCGCTCGCGACTGTGTCGATCAGCCCGAGCTGATGCGCCGGCTACGCCGTTGTCGCGACGAGGTGATGCTGCGCATCGTGTGGCGCGACGTCGTCGCCAATGCGCCGCTCGACGAAGTGCTCGGCGCCCTGTCCGATCTCGCCGACGCGTGCTGTGCCGCTGCGCTGTCCTTCGCCGAAGCGCGCTTGCGTCAGCGTTTCGGCACGCCGCGTGACGATGAGGGAAATGAATCGCGGCCCGTCGTGCTCGGCATGGGCAAGCTCGGCGGGCGCGAGCTCAACTTCTCGTCCGACATCGACCTGATCTGGTGCTACACCGCGCCGGGCGCGACCGCTGGCGCGCGCTCGATCGCCAATGAAGAGTTCTTCGGCAAGCTCGCGCAGGACGTCGGGCGCATCCTGTCGGAAAAGACCGAGCACGGCTTCGTGTTCCGCGTCGACACGCTGCTGCGGCCGTTCGGCTCCGCCGGCGCGCTCGCGTGGCACTTCGATGCGATGGAAGCGTATTACCAGGAGCACGGCCGCGACTGGGAGCGCTACGCGATGATCAAGGCGCGGCCGATCGCGGGTGATCTCGCGGCGGGGCAAGCGTTGCTCGACGCGCTGCGGCCGTTCGTCTACCGGCGCTATCTCGACTTCAACGCGATCGGCGGCCTGCGCGAGCTGAAGCGGATGATCGCCGAGGAAGTCGCGCGCAAGAACCTGCACGACAACGTCAAGCTCGGCGCCGGCGGCATCCGCGAGCTCGAGTTCATCGTGCAGGCGTTCCAGCTCGTGCGCGGCGGGCAGGAGCCGGCGCTGCGCGACAACCGCCTGCGGCCGGTGCTGCGCTATCTCGGCGAGCAGAGGCACCTGCCGCCCGAGACGGCGAAGCGCCTCGACGACTGCTACGTCCATCTGCGCCGCGTCGAGAACGCGATCCAGATGTACGAGGATCAGCAGACACACGCGCTGCCGGCGTCCGAAGAAGCGCGCAAGGCGTTGTGCGTCGCGCTCCGGGCCTCGGACTGGAGTCGCTTCGAGTCGACGCTCGACGAAGTGCGCGACTTCGTGCAGGCGGAATTCGATCGCGTGTTCCGCGCGCCGCAGACCGAGGCCGAGAGCGCGCTCGAGCGCGATGTCGCCGCCTTCTGGGCGGAAGCGCTCGACCGCGCCAGCGTGATCCAGTCGCTGCGCGCCAATGGCTTCGTGAGCGCGCCCGAAGTGATCGCCGACGTGATCGGCGATCTGCGCGAATCGCGCATGGTGCGCGCGCTGCCCGAAAGCGCGATGCGCAAGCTTTCGGCGCTGTTGCCGCTCTTGCTCTCGGAGGCGGCGAAAGACAAGCATCCGGAGATCGCCGCGCGCCGCGTTTTGGAAGTCGTGCAGGCGATTGCGGGACGATCGACGTATCTCACGCTGCTGCGCGAGAGCGCCGGTGCACGCGCGCAGCTGACGCGACTGTGCGCAGCGAGCCCGTGGATCACCACGATGCTGGCGCGCTCGCCCGTGCTGCTCGACCAGCTGCTCGACGCGCGCACCTTGTATTCGCCGCCGCAACGCGACGAGATGCAGGCGGAGCTCGACGCCTTGTTCGCGGAGATCAAGCCCGAGGACACCGAGGCCGGCATGGACGCGCTGAGACGCTATCGACAGGAGGCGATGCTGCGCATCGCAGCCTGCGATCTCGCCGGCCAGCTCGAGCTGCGCAAGGTGTGCGATCACCTCACCTGGCTCGCGGAGACGATCCTCGAGCGCGCGCTACGATCGGCCTGGGAAGAGATGAAATCGCGTCACGGCGAGCCGCCGAACGCCGCGTTCGCGATCGCGGGCTACGGCAAGCTCGGCGGCATCGAGCTCGGCTACGGCTCCGACCTCGACGTCGTCTTCCTGTTCGACGGCGCTGCCGACGCCGAAACCAATGGCGCGCGACCGATCACCGCCGGCGAGTTCTACGGGCGGCTCGTCCAACGCATCGTCAACTGGCTCGCGACGCGCACCACGGCGGATCGCGCCTATGAAGTCGACATGGAGCTGCGGCCGAGCGGCCGCTCGGGATTGATGGTGTCGAGCCTCGCTGGATTCAGGCAGTACCAGCTCGGCGACGCCTGGACGTGGGAGCATCAGGCGCTCACGCGTGCGCGCGCGGTCGCCGGCCACGCGCAGTTGCGCAGGCGCTTCGAGGAGGCGCGGATCGAAGTGCTGACGCGTCCGCGTGACGCGGAGAAGCTGCGTCGCGACATCGTGGAGATGCGCTCGAAGATGCGCGCGCATCTGGACAAGGCGCCCCCGGGCCGATTCGATCTCAAGCAGGGCGAGGGCGGGATGATCGACCTCGAGTTCATCACGCAGTATCTGGTGCTCAAGCACGCGTCCGCCATCCCGGCGCTCGTCGAGTACAGCGACAACCGCCGCCAGCTCGAGGCGCTGGTGCGCGCGGGCATCATCCCGCCGGAGCAGGAGACCACCGTCGTCGGCATCTACGACGCCTATCGCGCGTGGTTCCACGCCCGCGATTTGCAGCAGGCCGACGATCTGGCCGAAGATGCGTCGTTCCGCGCGGAGCGTTCCGCAATCCAGTCGCTATGGCAAAAGCACCTGCTCGAAGCCTGAAGAAGAAACCTGCGCCGAAGGGCGTGGTCGTCGTCACCGGCGCCGCCGGCTTCGTCGGCTCCAACCTCGTGCATGCGCTCAACCAACGCGGGGTCACCAACGTGCTCGCGGTCGACGATCTCACCGACGGCACCAAGTGCCGCAATCTCGCCGACCTCGAGATCGCCGATTACATGGACAAGGACGAGTTCCTCGCCCGCGTCGTCGAGGACCAGCTGCCGAGGATCGCGGTGATCTTCCATCAGGGCGCGTGCTCGACGACGACCGAGTGGAACGGCAAGTTCATGATGGACGTGAACTACCGCTACTCGAAGACGCTGCTGCAATGGACGCAGCAGAACGCCGCGCCCTACATCTATGCGTCGAGCGCGTCGGTCTACGGCATGGGCCATCACGGCTTCAAGGAAGAGCGCGCCTGCGAGAAGCCGCTCAACATGTACGCGTACTCGAAGTTCCTGTTCGACCAGTACGTGCGCCGCCAGACGCTGGGCTCGCAGGTTGTCGGCTTGCGCTACTTCAACGTCTACGGGCCGCGCGAGCAGCACAAGGGCGGCATGGCGAGCACGGCGTATCACTTCAACAATCAGCTGAAGCAGGACGGCGAGTGCCGCCTGTTCGAAGGCAGCGACGGCTACGGTCCCGGCGAGCAGCGGCGCGATTTCATCCACGTCGACGACATCTGCGCGATCAATCTGTGGTTCTGGGATCACCCGCGCGCCTCCGGCATCTTCAACGCGGGCACCGGTCGCGCGCAGGCGTTCAACGACGTCGCCAACGCCGCGATCAAGTGGCACGGGCAGGGCCGGGTGCGCTACATCCCGTTCCCGGAGAACCTGAAGGGCCGCTATCAGTCCTTCACCGAGGCCAATCTCGCGCGCCTGCGTCAGGCGGGATTCGATCACGAGTTCCTGACGGTCGAGCAAGGCGTGAAGCGCTATCTCGATTGGTTAAATGCATAAATCCGTCATTCCCGCGCAGGCGGGAATCCAGTTGTAGCCGTGCACGATTCGAAAAAACTGGATGCCCGTCTTCACGGGCATGACGAAAGAGCTGCAATCCTCGTCGTCGGACCCTCGTGGGTCGGCGACATGGTGATGGCGCAGTCCCTGTTCATCCGCCTGCGCGAGCGCGATCCCGGATGCGTCATCGACGTCGTCGCGCCCGGTTGGTCGCTGCCGATCCTGCAGCGCATGCCGCAAGTGCGGCGCGGCATCGAGCTCAAGGTCGCGCACGGCGAGTTCGGACTCGGCAAGCGCCGGGCGCTTGGTCGTGAATTGCGCGACGAGCGCTACACGCAGGCGATCGTGCTGCCGGGATCGTGGAAATCCGCGCTCGTGCCGTACTTCGCCGGCGTGCCCCGTCGCACGGCGTATCGCGGCGAGATGCGCTACGGCCTCGTCAACGATGTCCGCAAGCTCGACAAGAACCTTTTGAAGACGACGGTGCAGCGCTTCGTCGCGCTCGCCGAGGACGGCGATGTCATCGTCGCGCCGGAGGTTCCTTCGCCGCGGTTGCGTGTCGATCCCGATCGCGGTCGAGCGCGCGCCGCAGCGCTCGGTCTCGATTTGTCGCGTCCCGCGATTGGCCTGATGCCCGGCGCCGAATACGGACCGGCGAAACAGTGGCCGCCCGAATACTACGGAGCGCTCGCGAAGCAGCTCGCCGCCGACGGCACGCAGAGCTGGATCTTCGGATCGGCCAAGGAAGCCGCGCTCGGCGAGCGCATCCGCGAGGCGTCGGGCGGCGCGGCGATCAATCTTTGCGGCAAGACCGAGCTCGTCGATCTCGTCGACCTCTCCGCGCTCTGCGCGGCGGTCGTCACCAACGACTCCGGGCCGATGCACATTGCGGCGGCGTCGGGAACGTCGGTCGTCGCGATCTACGGCTCGTCGACGCCGGATCACACGCCGCCGCTCACCGATCGCAAGCACATCCATTATCTGCGCCTGTGGTGCAGCCCGTGCTTCGAGCGGACCTGCCCGCTCAAGCACTACAACTGCCTGCGACAGATCTCCGCGGCGACGGTGCGGGAAAGCCTGCGCGCGCTCGCGCAGCTATAATTCGCGCCTGCATTTTCCCCTCGACGCAAAAGGTAGACGATGAGCTTCGCGGATCGTGATGGCTTCATCTGGTACGACGGCAAGCTGGTCCCGTGGCGCGAAGCCACGACGCACGTCCTGACCTACACGCTGCACTACGGCGTCGGCTGCTTCGAAGGCGTCCGCGCCTACAAGACGCCGAAGGGCACCGCGATCTTCCGCCTCCACGATCACACCAGGCGTCTGATCAACTCGACCAAGATCATCGGCATGAAGATGCCGTTCTCGCTCGAGCAGCTGAACGAAGCGCAGCTCGAAGTGCTGCGCGCGAACAAGCTCGAGTCCGCCTATCTGCGGCCGATGGTGTTCTTCGGCGCCGAAGGCATGGGCCTGCGCGCCGAAGGCCTGAAGACGCACGTGATCGTCGCGGCCTGGACGTGGGGCTCATATCTGGGCGCCGAGAACATGGAGAAAGGCATCCGCGTGAAGACGAGCTCGTACTCGCGTCACTACGTCAACGCCGCGATGTGCCGCGCGAAGGCGAACGCGAACTATCTCAATTCGTCGATGGCGCTGAACGAAGTGCTCAAGGACGGCTACGACGAAGCGATCATGCTCGATCCGGAAGGCTACGTCGCCGAAGGCAGCGCCGAGAACATCTTCCTCGTGCAGAACGGCGCGCTGCACACGCCGGACCTCACGTCCGCGCTCGACGGCATCACGCGTCGCACGGTCGTGCAGCTCGCGCAGGAGATGGGCATCAAGGTGATCGAGCGCCGCATCACGCGCGACGAGCTCTACGTGTCCGACGAGGCGTTCTTCACGGGCACCGCTGCGGAAGTCACGCCGATCCGCGAAGCCGACAATCGCCCGATCGGCATCGGCAGGCGCGGCCCGGTCACCGAGAAGCTGCAGACGGCCTATCTCAAGCTCGTGAAGGGCGAGAGCGTCGGCACCCACGGCGATTGGCTGTCGTACATCTGACGCACCCGTGATCAACGCGATCCCTGATTTCTCCGCGGCGAGCGTGCTCGTCGCGGGAGACGTCATGCTCGATCGCTACTGGGTCGGGCCGACGCAGCGCATCTCGCCGGAAGCGCCGGTGCCGGTGGTGCGCATCGAGAAGGACGAGACGCGACCCGGCGGCGCCGCGAACGTCGCGCTCAACGCGGCGGCGCTCGGAACGAAGACGCATCTGCTCGGCGTCGTCGGCAAGGACGAAGCCGCGAGATTGCTGGCGTCGCACCTGAAGGCGAAGAAGATCGCGCTGCGCTTCGTGCAGTCCACCGATCACCCCACGATCACCAAGCTGCGCGTGCTGTCGCGCAACCAGCAGCTGATCCGTCTCGACTTCGAGCAGTCGCTCTCCGTCGTGGGCGCATTCGATCGCGACGCCTACGTCGAGCAGTTCAAGGCTGCGCTCGCCAGCGCCGAGGTCGCGATCCTCTCGGACTACGGCAAGGGCTCGCTGACGGACGCGGCGAAGCTGATCGCAGCGGCGCGCGAGGCCCAGCGCAAGGTGCTGATCGACCCGAAAGGCACCGACTGGAAGCCCTATCGCGGCGCCACGCTGCTCACGCCGAACATGTCGGAGTTCGAGGCCGTCGTCGGCAAGTGCAAGAGCGAGGCCGAGATCGTCGAGAAGGGCGAGAGCCTGCGCCGCGAGCTCAAGCTCGACGCGCTGCTGATCACGCGCAGCGAGCACGGCATGACCCTGATCCAGCCCAAGCAGGCGCCGCTGCATCTGCCGACCGAGGCGCGCGAAGTGTTCGACGTCACCGGCGCCGGCGACACCGTGATCGCGACGTTCGCGTCGGCGCTCGCGGCCGGTCAGTCGATGGCGCATGCGGCGCGCTTGTCGAATCTCGCCGCCGGCATCGTGGTCGGCAAGCTTGGAACCGCAACGGCGTCGGTCGCCGAGCTGCAGCGCGCCGCGCGGCGCACCCACGAGGAAGATAGCGCAGTGCTGCCTGAAGACGAGCTGCTGGCGCACGTCGCCGAAGCCAAAGCGCGCGGCGAGACGATCGTCATGACCAACGGCGTGTTCGACATCCTCCACGTCGGCCACGTGAAATACCTCGAGGCGGCAAAGAAGCTGGGCGACGTGCTGATCGTCGCGGTGAACGACGACGCCTCGGTGAAGAAGCTCGACAAGGGTCCCGAGCGCCCGCTCAACAAGCTCGCCGACCGCATGCGCCTGCTGGCCGCGCTGAAGTGCGTCGACTGGGTCGTGCCGTTCTCCGAAGACACGCCGCGCCGGCTCATCTCACGGGTGTTGCCGGACCTCCTCGTCAAGGGCGGCGATTACAAGCCCGAGCAGATCGCCGGCTACGAGGCGGTCACCAAGAACGGCGGACAAGTCGTCGTGCTCGATTTCCACAAGGGCTATTCGACGACGGCGTTGGTCGAGAAGGCAAAGCGCTAAGACTTTCCAGCGCTCGGCGGGCCGGCCGATCGATCAAGTTCGCCGGGGGACGCCTGAAAAATCCTTCCCTGGAGCTCGTGCACGGCCGTCCCTGGCCGCGCACGCCCCCGGCAGAACTCGATCGATCGTCCGGCTGCTTGCCTACGCCGGAAACCTCGGCGCGCTCTTCTCGAGCTCCACGCGCGTCGCGCGCAGGAAATACGAGATCGACGTGTAATTGCCGGCCAGCATGATCAGCTCGATCAGCTGATCCTCGGCGAACACGCCGGCGAGCTCGGACCAGAGTGCATCGTCGACATCGCCGCGGTGATGCAGCGCGTCGCACAGGCGGATCGCGAGGGATTCCGAGCGGCTCCAGCAGTCGTCGTCAGCGCTGCCGCGCACGGTCGAGCGCAATTCCTCGGCGGTCAGCTGTGCCTTGGCGCCGTAGGCCGCCACGTGCACGCCCCATTCGTACTCGGCGCCGCACAGCGCGGTCGTGCGCAGGATCACCAGCTCGCGCAGGCGCAGGCTCACGCTGCCGCGATCGAGCAGCCCGCCGGCCATCAGCCGCGACAGCACGCGCGGGTTGCGCGCGACCGTGCGGAACAGCTTGAGCGGCGGCAGCCCGCGCATGACCTTGTCGAAGTCGGCCTGGACGGCCGGGTCGTAGGGCGGGTCGATCGGGGCGATGCGCGGAGCGGTCATGGCGTGCTACGATATTCGAAGCAAAGTCTGCTTCGGAAATCGTAGCACAGCATGGTTAGACCACGCAGCAAAGTCAGAGGTTCAACGACCGGGCGCCCGATCATGCGCCTGCTCGACCTGCTCGGACGCCGCTGGGTGATGCGGGTCATCTGGGAGCTGCGCGGCGATGCGCTCGGCTTCCGCGAGCTGCAGGCCGCGTGCGGCGGCATGTCGCCGTCGGTGCTGAACCAGCGCCTCGCGGAGCTCCAGGACGCGCTGATCGTCGAGGCACACAAGGACGGCCGCTATCAGCTCACGGCGCGCGGCAAGCAGCTGCTCAAGCTGTTCGGACCGCTCAATCGCTGGGCGGAGAGCTGGGGCAAAGCGCTTCGCTAGCTGCGTCGGCCTGAAGGCCGACCCACATCAAGGGCCGATCCACTTCTTCATCCAGGTCTGCACGGTCTGGTGCCATTGCACGCTGTTCTGCGGCTTCAGCACCCAGTGGTTCTCGTCGGGGAAGAACAGGAGCTCGCTCGGCACGCTGCGCCGCTGCAGCGCGGTGAATGCTGCGATCCCGTGCTGGTACGGCACGCGGAAATCCTGGCCGCCGTGCACCACCAGCATCGGCGTCTTCCAGTTGTTGACGAAATTCACCGGATTGAATTTCTCGTAGTTCTCCGGGACGAGATACTGCGGGCCGCCGCGCTCCCATTCCTCGAACCACAGCTCCTCGGTCGCGTAGTAACCCTCGCGCAGATCGAAGTCGCCGTCGTGATTCACCAGGCACTTGAACGCGTCGCCCCAGCGGCCCTCGATCCAGTTGATCATGTAGCCGCCATACGACGCGCCGAGCGCGCACGCCTTGGCACCGTCGAGGAAATCGTATTTCTCGAGCGCGGACTTCAAGCCCTTCTGCAGGTCCTCGAGCGGCTTGCCGCCCCAGTCGCCGGAGATGGAATCGGTGAAGGCCTGGCCGTAACCGGTGGAGCCGTGGAAGTCGATCGCGACGACGCCGTAGCCCATGCCGGCGAACAGCTGCGGATTCCACCGGTAGTGGAAATCGTTGCCGAAGCTGCCTTGCGGTCCGCCATGGATCAGGAAAGCGACCGGGTACTTCTTGCCTTTCTTCCAGCCGTAGGGCTTGTGCACGTAGCCATGCACCGTCTCGCCGTTCCAGCCCGCGAAGCTGAACTGCTCGAAGTCGGTGAAGCCGATCTCGCCGAGCCGCTGCGCATTGTGATGCGTGATTGCGCGCGGTGCTCCACCATCGGTATTGATTGCGAACAGCTGATCCGGCGCGACCAGTGTGTTCAGCGCGTAGACGATGCCGCTCGGTCCGATCGACACGCCGCTCACCGTGCCTTGATCGGTGAGTGCCGTGACTTTGCCCGACGCTGCGTCGATCGCGAACAGACGCTTCTGGCCGACGTCGTCGGCGGTGACGTAGAGCGTCTTGCCGTCCGGCGAGAACGCGAGCGAATCGGCGGAGCGGTCCCACTGCGGCGCGACTTCATGCTTCGCGCCGGTCGCAAGATCCATCAGCCAGACGCCGAAGCGATCGGATTCGAACGTCGGGCGCTTCATCGCGCGCCATGCGAGCCATTTGCCGTCGGGCGAGACGACCGGGCCGGTGTCGGTCGCCTGATTCTCGATGGTGAGATTGCGCGGCCGCGCGTTGCCTTCGATCGCGACGCGATACAGATCGAAGTTCGTGCTCCAGGGCTCGGTCTTGCCCGCGATGCGCGCGCTGAAGATCATCTCGCGGCCGTCGCGCGAGAAGGTGAGCTCGCTGTCATCGCCGAACGGCTTCGACGGCACGTCGCCGTCGATCTCGCGCGATACCAGCGCCGGCTCCGCGGCGGCCTTGCCGTCCTCGCCGATCGTGGCGACGAACAGCTGATTGCGGCGGCCGTCGCTCCACTGATCCCAGTGGCGGACGAACAATCGGTCGTAATGCTGACCGGTGGATTTCTGCGCCGCGTGCTCGTCGAGCTGCTTCTTCGTGCACGCGAGGTCGCGGCAATCAGTGAAGGTCTGCAGCGCGACGGCGAGATGCGAGCCGTCGGGCGAGAGCGAATACGTCTCGACGTCGAGCGGATAGGCCGTCACCGGCTGCGCTTCGCCGCCCTCGAGCGGCAAGCGCCAGACTTGCGCGGATCCGCTGCGCGTCGACAGGAAATAGATCGACTTCGAATCGGGCGCCCAGCGCGGCGAGTCGCTGTTCGACGTGCCACTGGTGAGCTTGCGCGGCGATGCGTCGCCGGACAGCGAGGCGAGCCACACGCTGCGAATGCCGCGATTCTCGGCGTAGTTGGTCTCGCGCAGCGTGTAGGCGACGAAGCGTCCGTCGGGCGACACGTGCGGATCGCTGACGCGATCCATCATCACCAGATCCTGCACGTTGAATGCGCGCTTGTCGGCAGCGTGGCCGACGCCCGCGCAGCAGGCGAGCAGCCCCGCCAGCAATCCCTTGTTCATCGCAGCTCCTGAATTTTCGCAGCGCGCATCATAGCCATCAGCGCGAGCAGGATCAGCAGCCACGCATCCAGTGCGCCGGCGCGCTGCTCGGTTCTCGGCGCGCTGCTGTTGTCGCAGCTCGGCGCCGATCGATTGCGTCCGCACACGCTCTTCGCGTCGCTGTTGGGCGCGAGCCAGTGCTTGAGCTGCTGACCGTCGCTCGCGCCGGCGGTCCACGCGCTTTCCATGCGCGCGAAGAAATCCTCGCCGCCGGGATTGCTGCACGACGCCGCGCCGCCGGAGAGCCAGCCGACCAGCAGATGGCGCTCGTCCCACAGGCCGCCGCCGGAGGAGCCTTGCTCGGTCGTGCCCGCGCTCCAGTGCACGCCCCATGCGTGCACGTTGCGACGGCAGTCCTCGATCGAGCCTTCGATGCAGGTGTCCGCGCGCTCCGCGGGCGCGTCGAACAGGCTCAAGGCTTTCTCGTCCTCGTCGGGATGATGGATCGCAATGCCCGACTGCGGCACGTTGCCGGTCGCATTCCAGCCCGCCATGTAGACGTTGAACGCCGGATCGGGCGCGCGGCCGAGGCGCAGCAGCGTGAAGTCGGAGCCGACGTCCGCGGCGAGGATGGTCGCGCCCTGCTGGTTCTGCGACAGCGAGCCGTTGCCGTTGCGATCGCTGGCGCCGGTGCTCGGCCGGCAGCTGGAATTCTGGAAATTCCAGTAGAAGACGACGGACGATGGATCGCAGTAGCCGTCGCCGCTCGTGCCGCAGCGGCTCTGACCGATGCCGCAATGGTTCGCCGTGATGAACAGCGGCGCGTTGTCCTGCTGCGCGTCGTTGAGCGCCTGGCCGCTGCAGAAGAACGTGCTGTCGATCGAGATGCGCGCGACCGAGCGGATCTCGCTACGCCATGGATCGCCTTGCGGGCACGCGGCGTCGACGTTGCAGGATCCGGATTTCGCCGGCGGCGATGCCTCGTCTTTTCCGAATCCGCGGAAACCGTGACCGACGCTCGCGAGCTCGAGCGCGACGGCGTCGCGATCGCCCGATGCGACGCGTAGCTCGATCACCGCTTCTTCGCCGAGCACGAGCGCCGTCCACAGGCGTCCCGAGGACGATCGATCGGCGGAAGTGTAGGGCCCTTGCACGAGCTCGCCGGCGTCGTCGTAGATCCACAGCGCCGCCGAAGCCGGCAGCTGGAAGCGCGCGAGCTCGAGCGACAGCGACTGCGCGCCCGGCGAGCGCACACGGACGCGCCAGCGCGCGGTGTCGCGATCGATCGAGTCCCAGAGGCCGTCGCGCAGATCGATCGAGAGCGGCGCTTTCACCGCGAACTGGAACGGCAGCGACTTCGTTGCCGCGAGCTCGATGCGCTTCGCGAGCGGCGCGCGCACGAGCGCGAGCGGGACCGAATCGAGATCGGTGAGCTCGGGTGCGAACGCCCGAGCGGCGATGGGATTCAGCGTGAGCCCGGCGATCAGCAGCGATGCGATCCGGGCCGCGCGCATGCTATCGGCGGCTTGTCGTCCGGCGCCTGAGGAAGAAGCCTGAAAGACCGGCGAGCAGCATCAGCGGCGACAGCGCACCGCCCCCGCCGCCATCGCCGGATGGCGGAGCGGCGCCCACGTTGACGCTCACGTCGGCGCTGGCGCTGCCGCCCTGGCCGTCCGAGATCGTGTAGGAGAACGCATCGCTGCCGACGTAGCCGGTCGCCGGGGTGTAGCCGATGCGCGTGCCGTTGCTGAGGATCGACGCCGTCCCGTGCGATGGCGTGCCGACGGCGGTGATGGTCAGCGGATCGCCATCGGCGTCGCTGTCGTTGAGGCGCGGATCGAATACGACCTGCGCGCTGTTCTGCACCACGACCTCATTGTCGCCGACCGCGATCGGCTGGTGATTCACGTCCGCCGTCGGCTCGCGGCCGTTGATGGTGATCGAGCCCGTGTTGTTCGGATCGAGCCAATGCTTGAGCTGGTGGTTGTTCGCGCTCTTGGTGGCCCAGGCGACGTCGAAGCGGCCGTAGTCGTCGGTGCCGGAGAGATCGCTGCACGACGCTTCACCGGCCGACAGCGTGCCGATCAGGCGATGGTTCTGGTCGAGCAGCCCGCCGCCGGAGGAGCCCTGCTCGGTGGTGCCCTGCGAATAGGTGACTTCCCACGTGTCGACCGTGTCGCCGTTGAACGGGATCTGGTTCTTGATCGGCTGCACGGGCGAGCTGCCGTCGTAGATCGCGAGCTTCTTGGCGTCGCCGCTCGGGTGGTGGAACACCGCGCCGGACGTCGGGAAGGCGCCCGACGCGCTCCAGCCCTGGAAGTAGACGTTGAAGCTCGCGTCCGGCTGGTGATTGAGGCGCACGAGCGCGAAGTCCGACTTCGAGTCCGACGCGATCAGCGTCGAGCCGCTCTGCGTGAAGGTCGGGTCGGCGTCGTCCGCGCCGTTGCATTGGCTGTTCTCGAAGCGCCAGTAGACGACCATCGACGACGCCGGCGTTCCGGGCTGGCCGATCTCGCAGTGGTTCGCCGTGAGGAAATACGGGATCTCGTCCTGCGGCACGTCGTTGATCAGCTGGCCGGTGCAGAGCACGTTGCCGCCGAGCGAGTAGCGCGCGACCGCGCGGATCTGCGGGCGCCAGGCATCGCCCTGCGGGCAGATCGTGTCGATGTTGCACGCGCCCGACGCGCCCAGCCCGACGCCGCCGCCCGCTTCCGGATCGGGATCGCCGAGCGCCTTGCCGAAGCCGCGGAAGCCATGGTTCACCGCGCCGAGCGCGAGCTGGACCTCGTCGCGCTTCGCGCTCGGCACGTGGAGCTCGAGCACGAGCTGATCGCCGGGCACGATCGCGGTCCACAGCTTTCCTTCCGGCGTGTGATCGGCGGCGGTGTAGGGACCCTGGACGCGCTTGCCGTCGACGTCGTAGAGGAACAGCGCGGCGCCTTGCGGAAGATGGAAGCGCGCGAGCTCGAGATTCAGCGACTGCGCGCCAGGCGAGCTCACGCGCATGCGCCAGCGCGAAGTGGACGCGTCGAGCAGATCCCAGGTGCCGTCGGTGAGCGCGAGCGGAAGATCCGCACGCACCGCGAAGCGGTACGGCTGTCCTTTCACGGCCGCCGACTCGATCGCTTTCGCGAGGGGCGCGCGCACCATGTGCAGCGGGATCGATTGCAGTTGCGAGACGTCGGGCGTGAACGCCCACGCCGGCGAGGTGAAGAGGAGACACGACAGCAGCGCGCCGCGTCGGCGCCATGCGGCAAGCATCGGGAGAATCCTGAAGTTCTTGCGCCGCAGTTTACACGGCGCCCCAACGGCCCGGCGCGACTTTACAGCTCTTTACCTGCCGAGCAGATGCCGTTGTCGTCGTTGGCCTGCGCGGAGGTGTCGCAGCTCACCAACAGCCGGTCGATCTCTTCGAGATCCTTCTGCGTCAGCCGGCCCGCCGCGTTCTTCAGCGCGAGCACCGACACCAGATAGCTGTAGCGCGAGTTGGCGTAATCGCGCTGCGCGGCGTAGAGGAGCTGCTGCGCGTTGAGCACGTCGACGTTGGTGCGCGCGCCGACCTGCAGGCCGACCTCGCTCGCCTGCAGCGCGGTGGTGTTGGACAGCACCGCTTGCTTGAGCGCTTTCACGCGCGACGCGCCAGAGAGCACGGCCTGATACGAGTCCCGCGTCAGATGCTCGACGCGCCGGCGCGTGCCGAGCTCTTCGGCTTCACGCTGCTTGTGCAGGCTCTGCGCGCGATCGACGCTGTTCCAGGTGTTGAGCCCGTTGAACAGCGGCACGTTGACCGACAGGCCGTAGGTCCGGTCCTCGTAGTTGAAGTTGTTGAAGCCCGTCTGCTTGCCGTTGGTGCCCTGCGCCGAGGCGGTGACGGTCGGCAGATAGCCGCCGTAGGCGATGCCGATGCCCTTGTCGGCGATCGCGGTCTGCAGGCGCGCGGCGGCGATGTCGAGGTTCTCGTGCAGCGCGACCTCGGTCCACTTGTCGACGTTCTGCGGATCGGGTCCCGGCAGGCCGATGTCCTCGTGCACCGACGACAGCCCGATCGCCTTGCCGCCGGTGATCTCCGCGAGCGCTTCGCGCGCGGAGCGGAATGCGCGATCCGCCTCGATCTGCGTCGCGGTGGTCAGGTCGAAGCGCGCCTGGGCTTCCTGCACGTCGGTGATGGCGGAGAGACCGACGTCGAAGCGACGGCGCGCCTGCTCGAGCTGCCGCTCGACCGCGTTGTGCTCGGCCCGCGACGCGCGCAGCGAATCGGCAGCGCCGAGCACGTTGAAGTACGCCTGCGCGACGCGCAGCAGCAGGTTCTGCTTCGCGGCCTCGAAGCCGACCTCGGCGAGCGCGGCGGCGTCGCCGGCCTGCCGGTAGGTCTCGATCGCGGTCCAGTCGAAGATCGATTGGGTCAGGCGCAGCGACAGCGTGTACGGATTGCCTTCGGTGTGCAGCTCGCACCCCGGCGGGGCGCCGAACTGGCTGCAATCGGCCGGCTTGATCGTCTGGCGATCCTTGTTCGGCGCGTACTGTCCGCCGATCTGCGGCAACAGCGCCGACAGCGCGATCGGCTTCGCCGCCGCGTTGTAGTCGCGCGCGTGCTGCGCGGCGAGGTAGGTCGGGTCGTTGGTGACCGCGAGCTCATAGGCTTTCATGAGGTCGTTGGCCGAAGCGGCCACAGGCGCTAGCAGTGCGAAGCCGAAGACGGCGAGGCGCATAGGACTCCCTTTACGAAACTAGTAACGCGGTACTGCGTCGTCGATCTGACGCGACCACGCGTCGATCCCACCGGCAAGATGCGCGACGGCGGTGAAACCGTTGCGCTCGAGGAAGCGTCCGGCCATCTCGCTGCGCATGCCGTGATGGCAGAGCACGACGATGGGCTGCGCGGGATCGAGCTCGGCCAGGCGGCCCTGGATCTCCGACATCGGGATGTTCACCGAGCCCGGCAGCGCCGCGATGGCGATTTCCTCCGGTGCGCGGACGTCGAGCAGGGTGACACCGCCCGCGTCCAGCAGCGCCTTGAGTTGTGCCGGCTGAATCTCGCGCATGAATTCGGACCTGAAACGAGTCAAAAGTTTACCACGCGGTATCGTGCGCGCTGCTCGCGTTTGCGCACCTTCGATGCACGAGCGCCGCGCCCGGTTTGAACCGCGGTCGCTGCGTCGGCACCCGCCGTGCCATATATACTGGGCACGCGATCGCATCGGGGGATGCGACTAGGGAGCTTCGACGCCACGATGGCGACTGGGGAATCTTCGACGCCTGCGTCGGTGGGCAAGACCGCGCCGCGCGGTTACGTGATCGGCCTCGACGGCCTGCGCGCGACGGCCGTCATGATCGTCATGACGGCGCACCTCAACCTGATCGGCTGCGGCTGGATCGCCGTCGCGAGCTTCTACGTGCTGTCGGGCTTCCTGATCACGCGCGTGCTGTTCCGCGACGTCGACAACGCGCCATCGCTCGGCCCCTACCTGAAGCGCTTCTACGTCCGTCGCATCCTGCGCATCTTCCCGGTCTATTACCTCTATCTGCTGGCGATCGTCGCGCTGATGCCGTTCTTCGACGCGCTGTATCGCGAGGTGCACGGGCAGATCGGCTTCGCGTTCGCGCACGTGTACAACCTGTTCATCCTCACGGCCGCGCACCACGGCACGCACGTGCTCGATCACCTCTGGTCGATGTCGGTGGAGGAGCAGCTCTATTTCGCGTGGCCGCTCATCGTCTACCTGCTCGGGCGTCGGCGATTGCCCTGGCTGCTCGTCGCGCTCATCGCGGCGGGCCCGGTGATCCGTTGGGCGATGGTTGCATTCTGGCCGCCGCCGCTGCCGATCCACTTCATCCCGCAGGAGAAGGTCTACTTCGGCGTCTTCATGTCGACGCTCTCGCACCTCGACGCCTTCGCCCTCGGCGCGCTCCTGAACTACGTGAAGCGGCTGCCGAGCCCGAGATGGCTGTTGCTGACGCTGCCGGTGAGCTACCTGATCGCGGTGCCCGTGCAGGGCTGGGGCATCGCCCCGACGGGTCCGTTCAGCGCGCCGCTGTCGCTCGGCTACCCGCTGTCGCTGCCGGCGCACCATCAGTACGTGTGGGGCTACACCGTGATGAACTTCAACATGGCGCTGCTGATCTGCGCGATCTGCCAGGCGGGGCGCATCCAGGATTTCTTCTCGCACCGCGTGCTCGACTGGCTGGGGCAGCGCTCGATGACGATCTACATCATCCACTACGGCATCCTGTTCGCGATGGAGCCGCTGCTGCGCGCGATGAAGGCGATGGCCGGCAATCCGTACGTCGCGACGTTCCTGTTCATCCCGCTGTGGTTCTCGGTGGTGTTCTGTCTCGCGCACGTGATCCACGAGCGGGTCGAGAAACCGGTGTTCAAGCTCAAGGACAGGATCGCGCCGGATCGCCAGCGTCGCGCAGCCGTGGCCGCGCCGGCGACCGCAATCGCCGCCGAAGCGCAATCCTAGGCGACCTATAATCCCGGCAGGCCGCGCGAGCGCGCAGCCGCCGCTGGGATGACGCACTCCGCTTCGAGCTCAACAGGATCGACCACCGCCCAGGGCCGCCTCGCCGGCCTCGACGGCTTGCGCGGTCTCGCGATGCTCATGGTCATCGCGATCCATCTCAGCCTGTTCGGCGCGGGCTGGGTCGGGCTGTCGAGCTTTTTCGTGCTCTCGGGCTTCCTGATCACGCGCATCCTGTTCGACGACATCGACGGCACCGACTCGCTCGGCGAGTGCCTGAAGCGCTTCTACATCCGGCGCACGCTGCGCGTGTTCCCGATCTATTACCTCTTTCTCTTCGCGATGCTTGTCCTCGGCGCGTTCGTCGAGGTCGTGCGCGTGCAGAGCCGCGGCGAGCTGCCGTGGGCGTTCGCCTACGTCTACAACCTGTTCCTGCTGACCAGCAAGCATCACGCGACGCACCTGTTCGATCACCTCTGGTCGCTGTCGGTGGAAGAGCAGTTCTACCTGTTCTGGCCGCTGGTCGTGTACTTCGTCGGCCGCCGGCATCTGCCGATCGTGCTGATCGCGATCCTGATCGCGTCGCCGCTCGCGCGCTGGGCGACCGTGCAGTTCTGGCCGCCGCCGATCGACCTGCCGTGGGTGACCCGGGACAAGGTCTATTTCGCGACCTACTTCTCGACGCTGTCGCACCTCGACGGCTTCGCGTTCGGTGCGTTGCTGAATTACATGCGCGTGCGCCCGCGGGTCTGGTGGATCCTCGCGTCGATCGCGATCAGCTACCTGATCGCCGTGCCGGTGCAGGGCTTCGGCATCTCGCCGACCTGGCAGTACGCGCCGCCGCTGTCGCTGGGCTATCCGCTGTCGATGCCGCGCGGCTATCAGTGGGTGTGGGGCTATACGGTCATCTACTTCAACTGCGCGCTCCTGATCTACACGATCTGCCATCGCAACGTCGTGCAGGCGTTCTTCTCGCACCCGCTGCTCGACTGGCTCGGCAAGCGCTCGTACGCGATCTACATCATCCATTACCCGTTGCTGTTCGCGATGGAGCCGCTGCTGCAGTCGCTGTACCTATGGATCGGCGGCCGCACCGCGGTCCTGTGCTTCGTCCCGCTCTACGTGCCGGTGGTACTCGCATCGGCGCATCTCATCCACCAAGGGATCGAGAAGCCGATCCTGAAGCTCAAGGATCGCTTCTCGACGCCGAGACGCAAGCGCGCCGCCGAGCCTCAGTTGGACGTGGCCGGGTAGACCAGTCCCGCGAGCTCGCTGCGGCTGTTCACTTCGAGCTTGCGGTAAATCCGGTAGAGGTGATTCGCGACCGTCGACGGCGCGACGCCGATCTTGCGCGCGGCCTGCTTGAACGACAGGCCTTGCGTCACCGCGTAGACGATCTCGCGCTCGCGGGCAGTGAGTCGATCGAGCGGCCCCGCGGACCAGAGATAGACGCAGAACAATTCGCCGAAGGCTTCGGTCTTGACGCACAGCTTGTTGGCGACGTGATCGATCTTGCCGATCTCGGGCGGCTTGAACGGCAGCGTCTCGCCGTCGTTCTGCGCGAAGTTGCGCTCGACCATGTCGAGGAAGCGCGGCTGCGCTTCGTAGTAGCGGCCTTCGCGATCGACCACGGCAGCGCCGCTGCCCGGCGGGCGCTCTTCGTGCGTGCGCATCAGATGCAGGAAGAACGCGTGCGACGCCGACTGGAAGAGATGGAACACCGCGCGCTTCTGCAGCGCGCGCTCGTCGGCGGTGAACGCCTGCTCGCGATCCTTGCGATACAGCGAGAGCAGCGAGTAGAGGCCGCTGCGCGGATCGGCGTGCAGCGTGGACAGGATGCGATTGATGCCGAACGGCTCGAACGAGGTCTTGTAGAGCTCGGACTTGAAGAACTCGCGATCAGGGATCGCGTCGGACATGTCGACCGGCGTGTCGAGGTTCTTCGCGATGTGCGGCAGGATCGGGTTGATCTTGTGCGTCGCCTCGAGGCTCTCGGCGAACTCGCGGCCGATGCCGACCAGCTCGACGGTGTGCCAGCGCATGGTCTTCAGCGTGCCGCTGCCCCACAGCGCCGCGTCGAACGGCACGACTTTGCGCAGCTGTCGCAGGCCCCAGCCCCGGAAGCCTTCCGGCGCCACCGAAAGGCCGGAGCGGTAGAGCTTGGCGATGAACGCCTCGAATGCCACGTCGCGACCGTTCTGCGCCAAAAACGCCTCCTCCTGAGCCAACTGGAGCCGATTTTACTATCGGACCCGGTCGCCTAGAGACTTCATACTGCGCCGCATGAAAACCGTCCGCGACTGGCTCAACGAGTACGCGATCAGCCACCAGAACCCGGTCAACAAGACCGTGCATTGGATCTGCGTGCCAGTGATCACGTTCACCGTGCTCGGGCTCCTGCGCGCGATTCCGGCGGGCAATGACATGGTCAATGCCTGCACGATCGGCGGCGCGGCTGCGCTTGCCTACTACGCGGCGCTGTCCTGGCGGCTCGCGTTGGGCATGATCGGCGCGTTCGCCGTCCTTTATTGGCTGGTGCAGGCGAGCTTCTACAGCCTCGGCGCCTGGCACGTCCCCGCGATGATCGCGATCTTCGTCGCCGCCTGGATCGGCCAGTTCATCGGCCACAACGTCGAAGGCGCGCGCCCGTCGTTCTTCAAGGACCTCCAGTTCCTGCTCATTGGCCCTTTGTGGCTGATGTCGTTCGTCTACCGCAAGCTCGACGTCGCGATCGACGATCGCCGGGTCGCGCACGGCTAACCAGACTTTGGGGGATTGCATCAGGGAACGCCCGCGCAACGACGCGGGCTTTTTTTTGGTTCGGGTATCGTAGGGACACGAGCGCCGACAGAGCGCCGGAGGAGATTCGGATGAAGGGAGTTTTATTGCGCGCGTCGCGGCGCTTTGCTTTGCTCGCGGCCACGTCCGCCGTTCTCGCAGCCAGCAGTGCCCTCGCGGTCGTTCCTTATTACGGCGATGGCACGGCGACGCCGAAGCCACCCGCGAATCCGGAAGACTATTCGAGCTACCTGTTCATCAAGAACGGCGACTGCTCGAGCGGGACCGCGGGACCGGACCTGCACAACGCCAACTTCAACTGCACCAACTTCAAGTTCACCGACTACCGCGAGCCCCCGGGATTCTCGGCGACCTACGACCCGCTGGTCGAGAACAATCCGCAGGAATTGTTCGGCGTGCGCGGGCCGGCGACCAACAAGGCCTGGATGGTGTCGACCGGCCGGCCCGACGTGCTGATCTCCGTGCTCGATTCCGGCATCGAGTGGCAGAACAAGGGCGACATCCAGGGCGTCGTCAACAAGATCTTCATCAACCGCGGCGAGCTCAAGAACCATCCGCCGCCAGGCTTCCCCAATCCCAAGGACACGCACTTCGGCGGCTTCGACGTCAACGGCGACGGCGTGCTCAACATCCAGGATTACGCGAACGATTCCTGCGTGAAGGGCGATCCCAATCACAACGGCATTCCGGATCCGGAGGACCTGATCCTCTGCTACAGCGATGGTGTCGACGACGACAACAACGGCTACGTCGACGACATCTCCGGATGGGATTTCTTCGAGAACGACAACGACCCGCGCGACGAGGTCGTCTACGGTCACGGCACTGGTGAGGCGAAGGACTCGACGGGCGAGGCGGGCAGGGAAGACGGGCAATGCCCGAACTGCATGGTGGTCCCGCTGCGCGTGGGCGATTCGTTCGTCGCCGACGCCAATCACTTCGCCGAAGCGGTGGTGTATTCCGTCGACAACGGCGTCAACGTGATCCAGGAAGCCGAGGGCGACTACAACCACACGAGCTTCGGCCAGGCGGCGCTCGACTACGCCTACGCGCGCGGCGTGATCGTCAACGCCTCCGAGGCCGACGAGAACGCGAGCCATCACATGTGGCCGGCGGCGTACGACAAGACGATGGTGGTCAACTCGTATCACGAGTCCAACATCGCGCCGGCGGCGCGGCCGTACAGCTATCTCTATTTCAACGCGTGCACGAATTTCGGCGTCTACACCTACGTATCGATCCCGTCGAACTCGTGCTCGTCGGAAGCGACCGGCCGATCGGCGGGCATTTCCGGTCTCCTGCAATCGGCCGCGCGCAACGCGCACGAGCGCAAGCGCGCCGACGGCGTCACGCCGCAGATGACCAATTACATCGACGATCACGGCGTCGAGCAGCCGTGGCCGCTGTCGGCCGAAGAGCTGCGCCAGCTCTGGCGGCTCGGCGCCGACGACATCGATTTCTCGACGCCGTGCTCGGGCGGCGGCAAGCAGAACGCGCACTGCTCGGAAGCTGCGAGCTTCGGTGTCTCGCAGACGACCGACACGCCGGACAACTACGCCACCACGATTCCCGGCGCGACGCGCTACGAGACGGTGAAGGGCTGGGATTTCTTCACCGGCTACGGCCGCGCGAACAACGGTCGCACGCTGCGCTTCATCGGCTTGCAAGGCGTGCCGGGTTTCGCGGATCAGATCGAAGGCGCGGCCACGCTCTACGCGCAGGACCGCATTCCGCCGGAAGCGTGGATCGAGACGCCGCGCTGGTTCCGGCAGTACGGCTATCGCGCCGACGGCTCGCTGCTGATCCCCGACGATCCGCTGCTGCCATCGACGATGGTGATCACCGGACACGTCGCGGCAAACCGCGTCACCAGCGCCGGCGGAACCTTCGACTACGTGCTGGAGTGGGCGCCGCAGATCCAAGGTCCCGATTACGCCAGCGGCGGCAGCACGGACCAGAGCGCCCCGGGCAGCGAAGAGAAATCCGACGGCCCCTGGACGATCATCGCGACGAAGACCGGGCTCAAGAGCGCGATCAATGGCACGCTGGGAAGCGTCGACATCGCCAGCATCGCGGCGAAGCAGGCCGCGTCGACCAATCCGTTCAACGTCGTCACCGATCCGACGAGCCCGTTCTTCCCCGAGAGCGCCGACATCCGCCTGCGCGTGCGCGTCATCGCGCATCCGAAGAACGCCGCCGACACGATCAACAACGAAGCGGTGTCGCAGAAGGAAGTCGACGTCTACGCCGCGCAGGAGACGATCATGCGCGACGACCTCGGGCTGCACGGCAAGCCGAGTGACGGCGGCGCGTCACCGACTTTCCACGACATCGACGGCGACGGCGTCGACGAGTTGATCATCGCTTCGGGCGATGGCGTCGTCCACGCCTACACCGACGTCGCCAAGGGCACCGAGCTTCCCGGCTGGCCGGTGCATACGTTGCCGCTCAAGGCACCGGGTTTGCACGGCATCGCGAACGGCAGCGACGTCTCGTATCCCGACATCCACGCGAGCGGCAACAACGCCTACACGCGCGGCGACGTGCCGTCGGATTTCGAATCGCCGATCCTGATCGCGACGCCGGCCGTGGTCGATCTCGACGACGACGGCAAGGTCGAGGTGATCACCTCCGACAACGAAGGCCACGTCTACGCGTGGGAGCCCGATGGAACGATGCGGCCGGGCTTCCCGGTCACGGTGAATTACGACTGGACGACGCCGGTGCGCTGCAAGCCGGGGACGATCCCGAATTGCGACGCGAACACCACGCTCGCGAGCCACCAGCTCAAGCGCGACGAGTTCAATCGCAAGGACTGGGGCATCATTTCCGGCGTCACCGTCGGCGATCTCGATCCGGCGGTTCCGGGGCTCGAGATCGTCGCCGGCGCGAGCGACGGCCATGTCTACGCATGGCACGCGGATGGCTCGGTGGTGGACGGCTGGCCAGTGATGCTGCGCGATCCGGCGAAGCTCGCCGCGGTCGATCCGGTCACGCATTTCCTCACGCACACCGCCGACTCCGGCGTGCGCTACGACGTCGCGATCCTGCCGACGCCCTCGCTCGCGGACCTCGACGGCGACGGCAAGCTCGAGGTGATCTCCGGCGTCGACGAGGAGTACGTCGAGACACCGAATGCCGGCATCGATCCGGCCTTCATCGTCGCGCAAGCCGAGTGCGACGCCGCACATGCGGGCGATCCGATCGCCGGAGCGCTCGGACAAGACAATCCAGTGCCGTGCCTGATCGACAGCGACGGCAACAATCGCATCTACGCGCTGCACGGCGACGGCACGAAGCACGCGCAGACGTCTGCGACGCAGGCGAGCGTGCATCCGGACGACCAGGCCTATCTGCCCGGCTGGCCGGTGAAAGCGGCGATGCTCATCACCGAGCTCCTGCCGACGGTCGGCTCGGGCACCAACACGCAGCCCGTGATCTTCCCGGGCGCGAGCAGCCCGCAGATCGCAGCCGGCTCCTGCTGCGGCCCGGCGTACGTGTTCAATCCCGACGGCAACGGCGCTTATGGCAAGGACCAGAACGGCGCCGACATCCCGCTCGCGGATTCGAAGTTCGGCGCGGCTTCGACGGCGGTCGACACGCCGGCGCTCGTCGGCGAGGGCGGCCTCGCGGTCGGATCGCTCGACGGCGGCCTGCATCTGTCGGTCGTCGGCCCGGGCACCGGCTTGCGCCGCGCGCTCGCGGTTGCCGCGGTCGACGAGCATTCGGTCGGCGCCGAGGATCATCTGTCGATGTGGGACGTGCGAACGGGTCAGCACGAGCCGAACTCGCCGATCCAGGTCAACGATCTGCAGTTCTTCACGACGCCGATCGTCGCGGATCTCGACGGCCTCGGGCTCGCATCCGCGATCCAGAGCACCGCGGTGGGCGACACCGTCGCGGCGACGCTCGCGTCGACCGAGTTCGCGAACATCAAGCGACTGCACACCGGCGGCTGGATCGTCGCGTCCGCAACGGTCGGCTCGGGTCCGGTGCGCGACGCGCATGGCGCGTCGGACAACGTGCTCTACCTGGTGACGGTGACGCGCGAAGGCTATCTGCGGCTGTATCCGACGTCGATGACGGCGGGCAGCAGCGCCGGCTGCACGGCGCTGAAGGAATGGCCGGAGAAAGGACACGACGCGCGTCGCAGCGGAAATTATTCGACCGACGGCGAGCGCCCGTATCCGCTGCGCGACGTCAGCATCATGCGCGCGGGGAGCGGCGCGCTCACGCTGCGCTTCGTCGCGACCGGCGACGATCGCTATTGCGGCCGCGCTTCGAGATACGAAGTGCGCGGCGAGAGCGCAGCCGCGCCGGGAAGCTGGAAGGACGCGACCGTGGTGCCGACGAGCGCGGTCAACGGCGATCCGGGCGCGGAGCTCTCGGTCGCGCTGCCGGCGCTCGCTTCGGGCGTGACGCATCTCCTCGTGCGCGCCTACGACGACGCGAACAACGGCTCGGCGATCTCGTCCGTCGAGGTTCCGACCGGGCCGCAGCCGCCGCCCGCGACGATCGCTGTCTCGGTGCCCGGCGCGCTGACCATCCCGAGCCACAGCGCGTCGCCGTCGATCACGTCGATCGCGCTGTCGAATCCAGGCGGCCAGGACGCGCTCGTCGACTCGCTGTCGCTGCAGATCACCGATCCGCAGGACTTCGCGAAAATCGTGATCACCGCGCCGGATGGACGCAAGGTGACGATCAACAATCCGTCGGGCGCGCCGGTGTTCAATTTCGCGCCCGCGATCCGCGTCACCGCGCACGGCAGCGCCGGGTTGTCGGTCGAGTTCGACATGCGACAGCAGTCGGCCGCGCTCGAATGGCCGGCGCTGATCAAGGCGGCATTCGCTGATGCGCGCAACCATCATGGCAACGGCGCCGTCTGGGTGATGTTGCTGATCCTCTCCGCGATGCTGATGTTGCCGCGCCGCGCGGCAGTGCCGATCGTCCTCGCGCTGACCTTCCTCGGCGGCTGCGGCAGCCATGACGATCGCGGCACCGGCCAGCAGTGCAACACGCCCGCGTGCACCAGCGACGACGGTGGAAGCGGAGGCAACACCGGTGGCGGCGGAGGAGGTGGTGGTGGCGGAGACGGCGGCGGTGGTGGTGGCGGCAGTGGTCAGGGCGGCACCGTGACGCTGCAGAGCATCGCGGTGCACGGCGCCGACAATTCGGCGATCACGCCGACCGGCGTGCCGGTCCTGCTCGCCACCGTCACGCCTTGAAGCGCGCCGGCCTCGCTGCGCTCTGCGCGCTCTGCACGAGCGCGTGGGGTGCGGACGCAGGCTGGCTCGCGGGCGCCGCGCGCGTCGACACCGCGCCGCCCGCGTTCGCGCCGTCGCAGGGCACCAGCGCGTTCGGACTCTGTCCGGCGCTGTTCGACGGCCCGACGCCGTTCGCGCTCGAAGAGCCGTACCTCGACGATAACGGCAACGGCGTCTTCGATTACGGCGTCGACCTGTGGTGCGACGCCAACGCGAACGGCCGCTGGGACGGCATCTTCATCTCCGGCGGCGTCGATCATCAGGCGCAGACGGTGCACGATCCGCTCGACGTGCGCGCGCTCGCGATCTCGGACGGGGACAAGACGATCGTGCTCGAATCGGTCGTCGCGCAAGGCATCTTCATCCAGGTGATCGATCGCATCCGCGATCGCGCGCGCGAGCTCAGGCCCGCGATCACCGACGTCATCGTCAGCGCGAATCACAACGAGAGCTCGCCGGACACGATCGGCATCTACGGCGCGCCGTCCGTGATGGGCGACTTCGGTGCGCGCTCCGGCATCGACGACTACTACATCGCCTTTCTCGTCGAGCAATGCGCGCAGGCCGCCGCGCAGGCGTTCGACGCGATGCAGCCGGCGACGCTGTGGGCGCACACGTTCGCGACGCCGGCGAGCCTGGTCGTCGATCTGTCGAACAACTTCCCGACCACTGACGACGACGATCAGCCCGCGGCGATCGATCCGAAGATCCGCCTGCTGCAGGCGCGCGACGGTGCGGGCTCACCGATCTTCACGCTGATGAATCTCGCCGCGCACAACCAGGAGATCGGGCACTCCGGGAATTACCCGGCGCAGCTGTCGAGCGACTGGCCGGGCTTCTTCCACAACGCGCTCGAAGCGCGGATGCCGGGGCTCGCGATGTTCCTCGTCGGTGACAATGGCTCGGAAGAGGATCCGACGACAGTCCCGCCGATCTCGGCAGATGTGGATCCGGATTGCAGCGACAGCTGCTACGCGCAGGCGCAGGCGACGGGCGAAGCGTTTGCCGCGGCAGTCGCGTCGGAGTCGAGCAAGCTCGAGCCGCTCGCGTTCGGGCCGATCGTCTACGACCGCGCCGAGTTCTACGTGCCGATCGAGAACAACCTGTTCAAGGCGGCGGCGCGCGCGGGCATCTTCGGCGATCGTCCGACCTACATCGCCGGCATCGAGATTCCGCTCGGGCAGGGCACCGATCTCAAGACGACGGTCGCGGTGCTGGACCTCGGTCCCGACTTGCAGATCATCGCGAACCCCGGCGAAGCCTTTCCGGCGCTGATGCTCGGCAGCCCATGGGGCATCGAGGACGCCGGCTGCCCCGAGCGCCCGAATCCGCCGGTGCCGACCTGGCACGCGCACGCGCGCTTCCGCTTCCAGGCGGGACTCGCCAACGACATGATCGGCTACCTGATCCCGGCGTGGGGCTTCTCGTCGGAGAAGGGGACGTATCTCACCAGCTGCAGCAACGACGGCGACAATCGCGATCCGGCGGGACACAAGCACAAGCTCGAGGACGAAGGCCTCGGGCCGACTGCTTCGAATTCCGTAGCAGGGCAGCTCGCGGCGCTGCTCGATCAGCGGCCCGACCCGACCGCGGTGATCACGCAGGGTCGCTTCGTGCTCGCCGACGGCTCGCTCACCCGCAAGGCCGCCGGGGCGGTCGCGATCGTGCTGCAGGGCGGCGAGGTCATCGCGCTGCCTGCGGTCGAGCGCTTCGGCGACCACGCCATCACCCACGGCGGATTCATGGATTACGACGGCGCCGCGCAGCTCGACCCCGACCTCACGACGCGCGGCATGCTGGTGCGCGATGCGAGCGGCGCGGTGAGCAAGCGCTACTACCTCGATGTGTATCCGAGCCTCGCGCTGGACGCGCTGCCGCCGGCGCAGATTTCCAGTGCACCGAACGCAGATGGGAACATTGGCTCAGGCGATGCCGCGCCGGCGCGCTACGGCGGCGGCATGCCAGCGAGTTTGCTTGTCGCGCTGGGGGCTTGCGTGCTGCTGCGGGGCTGGAGGCGGCGCGACGCAATACAGAGGTGAATGGTGCGAAAATGGCTTCACGCATAAGCGGACTGCATCGACGATCCGCAAGAGGGAGGAGATTTCGAGATGTTCACGATCCGTCATGCGGCCCTCGCGGCCGCGATTTCCACTTTGGTTCTGCTGGCCGGCTGCGACAACGCGGGCTATCCGCTCCCTGACTTCGACGGCGACGGCAAGCTCGCCGTCAACGTCGGCGGCGAAGTGATCGGCACCAAGAGCCCGCCGCCGGCGCCGACCGGCGTGGTGCGCGCCGGCGTCGCGGTCGTCGACGACACCTGGCAGGTCGGCGCGTGCGCCGGTCAGTACTGCGACACCACCACCGATCCGCAGAATCTCCTGACCGGCGGCGACGTCGATCCGTTCTTCTATCACCGCGCCAAGGACAAGAGCTACGGCGTGCAGTCGCGCCTGTCCGCGCGCGCGATCGTCGTCGAAGGCTCGAACGGCCGGCGCATCGCGCTGGTGAAGACCGACAACTATCTCGCGCAGGACATGCTGATCCGGCGTGCGGCGCAGATCCTCGAGACGCATCGCACGTCGGGCGTGCACTACGACGACATCCTCTATCACGTCACCCACGACCACAGCGCGTACTACTACGCGACGCTGTCGTGGGGCGTGTGGCTGTTCCAGGACGTCTACGATCAGCGCGCCTTCGAATTCCAGGCGCGCAAGATCGCCGAAGCCATCGAGAAGGCCGCCGCGAACCTGAAGCCGGCGCGCATGGGCGCGACCGTCGTGCGCCACACGATCTACAAGGGCAACGTCGTGCGTCTCGCCACCGCGACCGACGGCACGCCCGCGGGCTATCCGCTCGAGTACAACGATCACGGGCTCACGTTGATCCGCTTCGACGACATCAGCAATCCGTCGGCGCCGAAGCCGATGGCGATCTGGGCGAACTGGGGCGAGCATCCGGAGAGCCTCGACGGCTACGGCCTGCACAGCGCGGACTACCTCGGCCCGCTCGAGCGCTTCGTCCAGCGCGACACGGGCGCGACGCTGGTGTGGAGCCAGGGCGACGTCGGCAGCTCGGAGAACACCGGCAACAGCTCGCAGGTCCTCGACGATCAGGGCAAGGTCTGCGGCACCTGGTTCGGCGGCCAAGCCGCGCCGCAGAGCTTCACCTGTCCGACGGGGCAGGGCGTCATCCGCGATTGGGACCACAAGGGCTACGTCGAGACCGAGCGCAACGTGCGCTTCCTCGCCGATTCGATCAAGGACGGCTTCGCCAAGATCGGCGCGAACGATCCGTCCATCGTCGTTCCGTACACGACCAGCTTCCCGGTCGACGCGGTGAACGCATGGGTGATGGGTCCGCTCTCGCATCCGTATCCGAGCGTCAGCAACTGCGTCACCGACACCACGACCGCCGGCGATCCGGGCGTGCCGGTGCTCGGCCTGCCGGATTGCGCGCGCTTCTCCGACTATCTGCCCGGCGAGATCCTGGAGCCGCTGCTGCCCGTGTTCGGCGCGATCTCGCAGATCGCCGGTCTCGCCCAGCAGAACGGCATCCCGATCCCGGACAACTACGACTTCAGCGCCTTCACCGCGGTCGAGGAGAACCTGCGCCTCAAGCTGCAGGCGTTCCGCCTCGGCGACATCGTGCTGGCCTCGTGCGCCTGCGAAGCGCAGAACGATCTCATCCTCAACCTGAAGTCGCGCCTCAACAGCAAGCGCGGCGACATCTATGACGGCTTCGACTGGGCCTGCCTGATGCCGGCGCATTCGAACGAGCCGGTGTGCCAGCAGCAGCTGGCCTACTACAACCCGGCGGAATTCCCGACCGGCATCCCCGGCAACAATTTCAGCGACGCCGCGATCGCGCACATGCGCGCCGAAGTGCACAACGACGCGCGTGGCTGGGACCTGCCGCAGAACATCCTGTCCGCGATGAGCGAGCCGACCGACAACAGCAAGATCTTCGGCAACTTCACCAAGGAAGAGATCCAGGACCTCGGCGTGCCCGGCTACAAGCTCGCGGTCGGTATCGGCCACGGCGGCGATTACAACGGCTACACCGTGAGCTTCCGCGAGTACGAGAATCGCGACAGCTATCGCAAGGCGCTGACCTCCTACGGTCCGCACACCGCCGACTACATGGTGACGCGCCTGGTCCGCATGGCCGCGCAGATGCAGGGCGGCCCGGCCTTCAACAACGGCGTGCTGTCGAACACCGAAGTGATCGCCGACGAGCAGCGCCAGCGCGCGACCGCGCTCCTGCTCGGCCAGATCACCAACGACGCCTACAATTTCTGGCTCAACGCCGTGCCGAACGACGGCGACACGCCGCACATCGTCGTGCAGCCGCAGAGCATCGAGCACTTCAACGGCGCGACCTTCAGCTGGGTCGGCGGCTCCACCGCGATCGACAATCCGATCGCACGCGTCGAGCGTGAATACGCGCCCGGGAAATGGCAGCCGTTCGCCGACGGCAGCGGCGAAGTGCAGACGATGGTGCAGTTCCCGAACGGCGCGCAGGGCGTGGTGACGACGTGGACCGGCGGCGAGCCGTGGCACTGGACGGCGAATTTCGAGGCCTACGCCGCGCATCCGACACGACTGGGCTCGACGCCGCCGGGCAATTACCGCTTCGTCGTCGACGGCAAGTCGCGCCAGAGCATGGCCGACGTGCCGTATCACTTCGTCTCCAATCCGTTCACCGTGACGAACTGGGGCGGGCTCGGCGTGCAGAACGCTGTCGTCGACACGCTCGGCAACGTGAGCTTCGACTTCGCGCCGGTCGTTTATCCGCGCAGCTACAGCTCGCCGTTCAAGTTCATCCAGGACAACGGCGATCCGCGCATCTGCGATCAGTGCACGTTCCGGCCGTGGGCCAAGAAGGGCGTGGCGAAGTCGGCGGTGGTCACGGTCAAGCGCGCGAACGGGACGCTGCAGACATTCGCGGCGTCGCTGTCGAACGGGCACTGGAAGGCTGCGACGAAACTGCTCTCCGGCGATCAGGCGTTCATCGCGCCGGGCGGCTTGCGCGACAACAACAACGAGACCAATCGCGCGCAGATCGCGCTGCGCTAAGCCAAGCGCAGCGAGCGCAGGAACAGGATCGCGAACACGAGATCGCCGGCGGCGGGCCCGACCATCATGGCGGGTGCGTTGCCGGCGATCGCTTCGAGCGCGATCGTCGCGAAGATCGTCAGCTTGCCGGCCGCGGAGATCTGGATG
>DASRHK010000022.1:0-39096 GCA_035650495.1 Nevskiaceae bacterium
GCGCAGACGTTCCGCCTGCCGGCGAGCGCGCTCGGCGACGACGGCAAGAAGAACGCGCGCGTGTGGATCGCGAAGGGCAGCCCGATCGCGGCGCAGGCCGTGCCCGTCACCGTCCAGCAGTATCTGCACGACGCGGTCATCGTCAGCGGTGATCTGCACGCCGACGACAAGGTGATCACCGCCGGCGTGCATTTGCTGACGCCCGGCATGCTGGTGCAGCCGGTGCTGCGTTCGGCTCCCGCCGCGCTCTGACGTGACGCGCTTCAACCTCTCCGAGTGGGCGCTCGCCAATCGCGGGCTCGTCACCTATTTCATGGTGCTGCTCGGCATCGCCGGCGTGTGGAGCTATTTCCAGCTCGGCCAGTCCGAGGATCCGCCGTTCACGTTCCGCGTGATGGTCGTGCGCACGTTCTGGCCGGGTGCGACGGCGGATCAGGTCGATCGCGAAGTCACGGATCGCATCGAGGAGAAACTGCAGGAGCTCGAGTCGCTCGACTATCTCAAGTCGTACTCGCGTCCGGGCGAGTCGCAGGTGTTCGTCATCATCCGAGACGACTTGCCGCCCAGGGTGATGACGGAATCCTTCTATCAGGTGCGCAAGAAGATCGGTGACATCGCCTATACGCTGCCGACCGGCGTGGTCGGCCCGTTCTTCAACGACGAGTTCGGCGACACCTTCGGCAACATCTACGCGCTGCAGGGCGCGGACTTCACGTACCAGGAGCTCAAGAACTACGCCGATCGCGTGCGCGAGCGGCTGTTGCGCGTGAAGGACGTCGCCAAGGTCGAGTTCCTCGGCGTGCAGGAGGAGCGCATCTACGTCGAGATCGCGAACTCGAAGCGCTCGCAGCTCGGCATCCCGCCGACGCTCATCATGGACACGCTGCGCGCGCAGAACGAGATCGTGCCGGCGGGCAGCTTCGACACGGCGACCGACAAGATCTACGTGCGCGTCAGCGGCGGCTTGAAGACGGTCGACGACGTGCGCAACCTGCCGTTGCAGTGGCAGGGCAAGACGTTCCGCCTCGGCGACGTCGCCGACGTATCGCGGCGCTATCAGGACCCGGCCGCGCCGCAGCTGCGCTTCGACGGCACGCCCGCGATCGGCATCGCGGTGTCGATGGAGAAGGGCGGCGACATCATCCAGCTCGGCAAGAAGCTCGATGCCGAGTTCGAAGCGATCCGCGCAGGGCTGCCGCTCGGCATGAGCTTCGCGCGCGTCGACGATCAGCCCGCGGCCGTAAAGCGCGGCGTCAGCGAATTCGTGCGCTCACTGTTCGAGGCGATCGTGATCGTGCTCGCGGTGAGCTTCCTTTCGCTCGGCACGCGCACCGGCCTCGTCGTCGCGCTGTCGATCCCGCTGGTGATGGGCATGACCTTCGCATCGATGCGCTACTTCGGCATCGACCTGCACAAGATCTCGCTCGGATCGCTGGTGCTCGCGCTCGGGCTGCTCGTCGACGACGCCATCATCGCGGTCGAGATGATGGCGGTGAAGCTCGAGCAAGGTCTTTCACGCGTGCGCGCCGCGGCGTTTGCGTACACGAGCACCGCATTCCCGATGCTGTCCGGCACGCTGGTAACGGCCGCCGGCTTCCTGCCGATCGCCACGGCAGCGTCGAGCACCGGCGAGTACACGCGCTCGATCTTCCAGGTCGTGACCATCGCGCTCCTGCTCTCGTGGATCGCCGCGGTGATGTTCGTGCCGCTGCTCGGGTACCGGCTCCTGCCGGAGAAAGGCCTGTCGGGCGATGCCCACGCTCACGATGAGCACGCGATCTACAACACGCCGTTCTATGCGCGGTTCCGCGGGATCGTCACCTGGTGCGTCGATCATCGCTGGAAGGTGATCGCACTGACGATCGCTTCGTTCATTGCCGCGCTCGCGCTGTTCAAGCTCGTGCCGCAACAGTTCTTCCCGTCGTCGACGCGATTGGAGTTGCTCGTCGATCTCAAGCTGCCGGAAGGCGCGTCGATCGACGCGACCGACGCTGCCGCGCATCGCCTAGAAACGCTGCTGAAGAAAGAGGAAGGCATCGACAGCTTCGCGACCTACATCGGCAGCGGTGCTCCGCGCTTCTATCTGCCGATCGACCTGCAGCTGCCGCAGGCGAGCTTCGCGCAGTTCGTCATCAACACGCACGACCTGAAAGCGCGCGAGTCGCTGCGCACACGCTTGCTCGAGATGCTGCCGAAGGAATTCCCCGATCTGCGCTGGCGCGTGAATCGCCTGGAGAACGGCCCGCCGGTCGGCTACGTGCTGCAGTACCGCGTCTCCGGTCCGGATCGCGCGGTCTTGCGCGACATCGCCGATCGTGTCGCGAACGTGCTGCGCGCGAATCCGAATCCGGCGGGCATCAATCTCGACAGCAACGAGGCGTCGAAGGTGATCGACGTCGAGCTCGATCAGGATCGCGCGCGTGCGCTTGGCGTAACGACGCAGGCACTGTCGCAAGTCCTGTATGCCTCGATCAGCGGCGCCACGATGACCAGCCTGCGCGAGGACAATCGCCTGATCCAGGTTCAGGTGCGCGGTCCGGGTGACGAGCGCAAGCATCTCGAGCTGCTCGGCGCGACCGCGATTCCGACGGCGAGCGGCGCCAACGTGCCGTTGAACCAGATCGCGAAGCTCGGCTACAGCTTCGAGGACGGCATCCTGTGGCGGCGCGATCGTGTGCCGACGCTCACCGTGCGTGCCGACATCTACAACGACATCCAGCCGCCGGAAGTCGTTGCGCAGCTGAAGCCGAAGATCGACGAGATCCGCGCGCAATTGCCGCGCGGTTATCAGATCACCGCCGGCGGCACGGTCGAAGACAGCGGCAAGGGTCAGGCGAGCGTGAACGCCGGCATGCCGCTGTTCATGCTCGTCGTGATGACCGTGCTGATGATCCAGCTGCGCAGCTTCTCGCGAGTGATCATGGTCGTGCTCACCGCGCCGCTCGGCCTGGTCGGCGTGGCGCTCGCGCTGCTCCTGTTCCACAAGCCGTTCGGCTTCGTCGCGATGCTCGGCACCATCGCGCTGTTCGGCATGATCATGCGCAACAGCGTCATCCTCGTCGATCAGATCCAGCAGGACATCCGGCGCGGCCTGCCGGTGTACGAGGCGATCATCGAATCGACCGTGCGCCGCCTGCGACCGATCGTGCTCACCGCCGCCGCCGCGGTGCTGGCGATGATCCCGCTGACCCGCAGCGCGTTCTTCGGCCCGCAGGCGGTGGCGACGATGGGCGGGCTCGTCGCGGCAACCGCGCTGACGCTGCTGTTCCTGCCGGCGCTGTATGCCGCGTGGTTCCGCGTCCGCAAGGAAGCCGCGCCGCAGCCGCGCGCGGTCGAGGGCATCGCGTAGGCAACGCGTCGTCGGCCTGAACGCCGACCCTCTTATAATGCGCGCCCATGGCGCAGGCTCCACTCTCGGCTCGATCGCTGACGTCGTACGCGTGGCTGTCGATCGGCGCCGCGTTCGCGACGATGGCGCTGAAGCTCGTCGCCTGGCTGATGACCGGCTCGGTCGGCCTCCTGTCCGACGCGCTGGAGTCGCTCGTCAACGTGGGCGGCGCGACGATGGCGCTGCTCATGCTGCATTGGGCGGCAGCGCCGCCCGACGAGGAGCACGCTTACGGCCACAACAAGGCCGAATACTTCTCCAGCGGCTTCGAAGGCACGCTGATCCTCGCGGCTGCGATCGCGATCTCCTGGACCGCGATCCAGCGCTTCGTGCATCCGCAGCCGGTCGAGCAGATCGGCATCGGCCTCGTCGTGTCGACCATCGCCACGGTCCTCAACTTCGTCATGGCGCGAATGCTGTTGCGCGCGGGGCGCACGCATTCGTCGGTCGCGCTCGAAGCGGATGGTCATCATCTGATGACGGACGTGTGGACCTCGCTCGGCGTGCTGGTCGGCGTCGGGCTCGTGTGGATCACCGGGCGCAGCATCTTCGATCCGCTCACCGCGCTCGCGGTCGCGATCAACACGATGTGGACCGGCTGGCGCTTGCTGCGCGAAGCCACCGCCGGCTTGATGGACGCGGCGTGGCCCGAGGATGAGCAACGCGCGCTGACCGAGGTGCTCGCGGAATTCAAATCGCCAGACGTCAATTTCCATGCCGTGCGCACGCGGCGCGCCGGCGCGCGACGCTTCGTTTCGTTCCATGTCCTCGTTCCCGGCGCCTGGACCGTACAGAAAGGCCACGAGCTGCTCGAGCGCGTCGAGGATCGACTGGCGCAGCGCGTCAGCAACGTCACGGTGCTGACCCACCTCGAGCCGATCGAGGACCCGGCGTCATATGCGGACTCGGGGCTGGGCAGACACGGGTAGCAAAGAGGCATAATGTCTGGGCCATGAAGCAGTTGAGCGGCCTCGACACGATGTTCCTGAACCTCGAGACCAATGCGGTGCCCATGCACGTGGGCAGCGTAGCGATCCTCGATGTGTCCAGCGCGCCGCCCGGCTTCGGCTTCGCGACGGTCAAGCAGCTCATCGAGAGCCGCCTGCACCTGCTCCCGATGTTCCGCCGGCGCCTGGTCACCTCGCCGCTGAACCTCGATCAGCCGTACTGGATCGAGGACCCGGACTTCGAGCTCGAGAATCACGTGCGCCATCGCGCGCTGCCGCAGCCGGGCAGCGAGCGCCAGCTCGCGGATTTCGTCTGCGACGTCATCTCGACCCGGCTCGATCGCTCGCAGCCGCTGTGGCGCGTCTATTACGTCGAAGGCCTGAAGAACGGCCGCGCCGCGCTGGTCACCAAGATCCATCACGCGTGCATCGACGGTGTCGCCGGCACCGAGCTGATGAGCGTGCTGCTCGACGTCTCGGCGAAGCCGCGCGAAGTGCCGCCGCCCGACAAGCCGTGGACGCCCGAGCCGCTGCCATCGCCGATGACGCTCGCGCTCGCGACGGCTGCATCCCTGGTGGCGACCCCGCGCGACGCCGTGCGTCTCGCACGCGAGACGTTGCCGATCCTGTTCTCTGCCGGCAAGTCGGCGTGGGCGCAGCGCCAGGCTGCACGGCGCGCCAACGCCGAGCCCGTCGACGACAGCGGCGGCATGAAGGTCGGCGCCGCGCCGCGCACGCTGTTCAACACGACGATCACCGCGCGCCGCTCGTTCGCGACGCGATCGGTCCCGCTCGCCGACATCAAGTTCGTCAAGAACGCGTTCGGCACGTCGGTCAACGATGTCGTGCTCACGATCTGCGCCGAAGCGCTGCGCAATTACTTGAAGGCGCGCAGCGCGCTGCCGGAGAAGACGCTCGTCGCGGCGGTGCCGGTGTCGGTGCGCGCCGAGCATGAGAAGGGGACTGGCGGCAACAAGGTCGTGATGGCGCGCTCGGCGCTCGGCACGCACATCGCCGATCCGGTCGAGCGCCTGATGGCGATCAGCAAGCGCATGAGCAACGTCAAGAAGAGCTTCAAGGCGGTGCCGGCGCGGCTGATGATGGACTGGATGAACGTGCCGGCGCCCGCGCTCGCTGCGCAGGCGGCGCGGCTCTACGAGAATTTCAGCATCCAGGACTACGTGTATCCGCCGTACAACCTGGTCATCTCCAACGTGCCCGGCCCTGCGCAGCCGCTGTATTTCTCGGGCGCGCGCGTGCTGGCGAACTATCCCGTGAGCATCCCGTTCCACGGGCTCGGCTTCAACATCACCGTGATGAGCTACCAGGACAATCTCGACATCGGCCTGGTCGGTCATCGCGGCACCGTGCCGGACCCTGAGCGCGTCGGTCAGTCGATGGCCGAAGCGCTGGCGATGCTCAAGGAACGTGCACAACAGCAGCTGAAGAAGGCAGGATAAGAAAACCAAGAGGGGAGCAGAACGATGATGAACGAGACGGACCGCCTGATCGCATCGCTCTACACCGCGGCGGTGGAGGAAGACTGGCAGGGCTTTCGGAGCAAGGCGCTCGCGCAGGTGCGCGACTGGCTCGGCGCGGTCGCCGCAGCCTGGTTCACCCGCAGCCCCGGCGCCGAGGGCGAATTCACAGAGACCCCGGCGGGATCGGGTCTGTCGCCGAAGATCCTGCAGGCCGCGCCGTTCGACGAGAAGGGCGAAGCGCCGATCACCGCCGACGTCGGCGGCAACGGCAAGCGTCCGGGCGTCGTGCTCGGCTACAAGCATCGCGACGGCGCGCTGCAGTCGAGCGTCGCGCTGTGGTTCGGGCCCGGCAAGCGCAAGTACGACGCGGACACCACGCGCCGCGTGATTGCGCACATGATCGAGGCCGCGACCGTCGCCCTGACGCAGTTCATCAATCGCGACGAATGGCTGCACAACCTCGGACGCTCCAATCGCGGCTCCACCGCGATGGTCGACTCGAGCGGCACTTTCTACGCGACGAGCCCGCGCTTCCGTGCACTGCTCGCCGAGCGCTTCGGCGATCGCCCGCTCTCCGCGTTGCCGTTCACGCTTCCCGAAGAGGCGTTCGAGGACAAGGGGCAGTTCAACGTCGGCGAGCTGCACTTCCGCGCGTCGCGGGCCGGATCGCTGCTGCTGCTCAACCTGCGCAAGGTGCTGCCGCTCGACGGCTTGTCGCCGCGCGAGCAGGAGATCGCCCGCGCGCTCGCCGAAGGCAAGACCTTCAAGTCGATCGCGCGCCAGTTCGAGATCGCCATCTCGACGGTCGCGAACCACGCGTCGCGCATCTACAAGAAGATCGGCGTCTACCGCCGCGAGGATCTGGTCATGCTGATGCGCAAGCGCATCGCCGCGAAGGTCGCGACCGCGAAGACGCAGTGATGCGCCCGCTTTGATTCTCGAAGCGGTCGAGCTCGCGAAGCACTTCAATCCTGGAAGAGCGGGGACGGTCCGCGCCGTCGATGGCGTGACCTTCGGCGTGCGCGAAGGGCAGTGCTTCGGATTGCTCGGTCCGAACGGCGCGGGCAAGTCGACGACGATCGAGATGCTCGAAGGCATCCTCGAGCCGACCTCGGGATCGATCCGCTATCGCGGAGAGCCGCTCGACGCGCGCTATCGCCAGCGCATCGGCATCCAGTTCCAGTCGACCGCGCTGCAGGACTTCCTCACCGTGCGCGAGAACCTGCGCTTCTTCGGCGCGCTCTACGAAAAGAACGCGCCGCACGATCAGCTCATCGAAGTGTGTCGCCTGAAGGATTTCCTCGATCGCGACGCGAGCAAGCTCTCCGGCGGTCAGCGCCAGCGCCTGCTGCTCGCGATCGCGCTGGTCGGCGATCCCGAGTTCATCTTCCTCGACGAGCCGACGACCGGGCTCGATCCGCAGGCGCGCCGCAACTTCTGGGACCTCGTCGAGACGATCAAGAAGCGCGGCAAGACGATCCTGCTGACGACGCACTACATGGAAGAGGCGTACGTGCTGTGCGACGAGATCGCGATCATGGATCACGGCAAGATCATCGCGCGCGGCAGCCCGCAGTCGCTGCTCGCCGAGCATTTCAGCGACGTCGTCGTCGAGCTTCCCCTCGACGCGCTCGGCGATCGCACGTGGCCGTTCGAGATCATCCGCAGCAACGGCAGCGCCGAGATCATGACCTCCGACGTCAACGGCGTGATGCGCACGCTGCTCGATGAAGGGGTGTCGCTCGCGCAGCTCAAGGTGCGTCCGCGCACGCTCGAGGATCTGTTCCTCGAGTTGACCGGAAAAGAGTTGCGGGCATGAACGTCTCGCGCCTGGCAGCGATGACGTGGGCGCGCACGCTGGAATTCCTGCGTGATCGCTCATCGCTCGCGTGGAACCTGTTCGTGCCGGTGATCATGGTCGTCGGCATCGGCTGGGTGTTCTCCGGGCCGGGACGTCCGCTGTTCACGGTCGGCGTCGTTGCCGAGGCGCCGATCGACGCGTCGCTGCATCCGTTCCTCGCAACGAAGCATGTGCACTTCTACAAGGAGGACGACCTCGAAGGTGCCACGCGCAAGGTGCAGCGCCATCGCATCGACATGCTGCTCGACCTGCGCGGCAAGCCGGGTCGCTATTGGGTGAATGAGGACTCGCCGAAGGGCTATATGCTCGAACGGCTGATCACGGGGAGCGAAGGCCCGAAGCTCGAGCGGCAGACCGCGACCGGCGCCGACATCCGCTACGTCGACTGGCTGGTGCCGGGCGTGCTCGGGATGAACATGATGTTCTCGTGCCTGCTCGGCATCGGCTACGTCATCGTGCGCTATCGCAAGAGCGGCTATCTCAAGCGGCTCAACGCGACGCCGATCACTGCGCTCGAGTTCATCGTCGCGCAGCTGATCTCGCGGCTCGCGCTGATCCTGCTCATCACCGTCGCTGTGTTCGTGGGCACCAACAGCTTCCTGCACTTCCGCATGGAGGGCTCGTACGTCGATCTCTTCATCGTCACGCTCATCGGCGCGGTGTCGATGCTGTCGATGGGCCTCGTGATCAGCGCGCGCGTGACCAGCGAGGAGCTCGCGGGCGGGCTGCTCAACCTGCTGTCGATGCCGATGATGGTGCTCTCGGGCGTGTTCTTCTCCGTCGATGGCGCGCCGCGAGTCGTGCAGAAGGCCGCCGATCTGTTCCCGCTGACGCATTTGCTCAACGCCGCGCGCGCGATCATGCTCGACGGCGCGACGCTCGCCGACCTGGCCTATCCTCTCTCGGTACTGGCCGGCATGGCGATCGTTTTCCTTGCGCTCGGTGCGAGCGTATTCCGGTGGAGGCAGAGTTGAAGCGACTCATTTGGATCGGTGCCGCATTGCTGCTCGCGGCTTGCGGAGGCGGCGGCGGCGATTCCGGGTCGCATCCCGATCAAGGTCCGGCGGGCGAGCTCTGCGTTTCGTCGTCCTGCGGCGAGCGCGTCGTGCTGCTCGATCTTCCGTCCGCGGAGAACCAGATCTTCACGCCCGATGGCCGGCTCTTCGTCAGCAGCGGCAGCGGATTGTGGGAAATCACCAAGGACGCGAGCGGCGCGTACGCGAAGACGTCGATCGTCACGACCGGCTTGAACGGTCTCGCCATCATCGGCGACGTTCTTTACGCGACTGCGGGCAACGGCGACTTCTACGCGGGTCACCTCAGCGACGTCCCCGAGCCGCAGATGACGAAGATCTTCACCATCGAGGGCATGTGCATCGCCAACGGGATGGTCGCCGGGCCCGACGGCAATCTCTACGTCGTCGACGAGCCGCTATCGCCCGCGCCACCGAACTGCGTGCCCCCCGATCCGAAAGTCGTGCGGCTCAACGTCGATCCCGCCGATCCGATGCACATCCTCAATCAGGAAGTGTGGATCCAGGGCAGCCCGGCTGGCTTGCTCGCGTTCGGCGCCGACAACGTGCTGCGCTTCCCGAACGGGTTGCAGCGCAAGGGCAATCGCTTCTTCGGCACCGACGGCGGCGCGATCTATTACGCCGATCTGCAGCCCGACGGCAGCGCCGGTCCGGTGACGATGATCTACTGGGAGCCGACCGCTCACGACGATCTCGGCATCGCCGGCGACGATCTGGTCGTCACCGATTTCTTCGGCGGCAGGATTTTCCTGCTGTCGCAGGACGGTCAGCTGCTGCAAGAGACCGATCGCGCGCTGTTCAGCTTTCCCTCATCGACACGCATCGGCCGGCCGCCGCTGTTCTCCAGCGACGAAGTCGTCGTCACCGAGACGGGTGTGCTGACCGACAACAACCTGCCGCTCGATCACCTCTCCGTTTTCCGCCGGCGCAACTAGCGCGAGCGAAACGAGTTCGGCGGGGGCGTTCGACCGCCAGGGATGGCGGGCGACGAGGCGGCCAGGGAAGGCTTGTTTGGGCGTCCCCCGGCGGACTCGTTTCGTTCGCGCCTTAACCCCCTGACGGAATGACCCGCGTTCGCAGGATCGCGCTCGCATCCCGGATCGGCAGATCGAGCGTGCCTGCGAGATTCACCGCCGGCACGAAGATGTCGCGCGACCACGTCACCGGGAACTGCGCGTGGAAGCCGTAGATGAGCAGCGCGACTTCCTCGTTCTCCGGCAGCCGCGCGGCGATGCCGTTCATCTCCACGTCGTGCGCACCGAAGCCGCGCACCGGCGTGATCTCGTCGTCGATGATCTGCCAGCGCGACGCGCCCGGCGCGCGGTGACCGATCGCGAGGAACAGGATCGGATCGCAGTCGAGCGTCACTTCCGGCGCGGCGCACGTGCCCATCTCGGCACCGGTCACGCCGGTGATCTCGAGGTGCAGCTTCGGGATGCCGGCGAGGACCATGCCGCCCGCAGGAACCGTCGTCAGCGTCTGATCGGCGAGGAGCGCGTCGCGCGCGCCGCTGCCGGCGATCGACGTCATCGTGCCGAGCACCGCATTGAACTGCGGCGTGCTGCCGTTGATGTCGAACGAAGTCGGCCCGGATGCTTTCAAGGTCGGCTCGGCGATGTCGACGGCGTCGCCGTCGGCGAGGCTCATGCACACCGAATCCTTCGACGATCCACCGGTGACCGCGTCGACGGCGCCGACTTTGCCTTGCAGCTTCTCTTCGAGCCACGCGAAGTTGAGCTCGGTGAGATCGACGTCGCCGCACGCCCACGCGCCACCGCCGTGCTGGAAGCCCGGAATCGTCAGCGCCTGATAGAACGCGTCGAGCGCGTCCTCCGCGCTCTCCGGCAGCTCGACCGGCAGGATATGGCCGCTCTGATGCGTGAACAGGCGCACGTCGCCGCCGAGTCCCTTGAAGCACTGGTAGTTGTGCCAGCCGTCGTTGAAGTTGAACAGCGTGTCGCGCACGCCTTGCGTGAGCAGCACGTCGGCTTTCGGCGGCAGCGTCGGCGGAACGCTTAATTCATCCGGTGTCGCGAGCAGGAAGCCCTGCGGCGCGACCGGCTGGCCGTCGCAGTAATACGCCATGCTGTGGTACTTGAAGAAGCTCATCGACGCCGGCGAGAACGCGTTCGTCGTCACCGCATTGAGCAGCGTCTCGTAGATCGCGAGGTCCTGATGCAATCCCGTCGGTGCGACGACGAGCGGGAAGCCGTCGGCGACTTGCAGCGCGACGGCGCCTTCGCCCGCGGCGGAGAGCGCGAGACCCCAGCCCGATTTGACCACCGTGTTCGGATCGAGCGAGTAGGTGAGATCGTGCGGCGTGATGTCGGGCATCAGCACGCGCAGGCGATGCTTGGGATCGACCATCCACGTCAGCACCTGATACATGCCGCCGTAGGATCCGCCGTAGCTGCCGACCATCATGCTGCCGTCGGTCCGGCGCTTCAGGCCTTCGAGGCTCTCGGCCCAGTCGAGGATGTTGGTGTAGTCGACGCCTTCGTATTCCGGATCCATCACGCGGATGGTGCCGGTCGTCTCGCCGAAGCCGCGCGCGTCGATCGAGATGACGTAATAGCCGGCGTCGCGCAGACGCTGCTCGAACGTCGTCGGCGTGAGATCGCGATGGCCGCCGTAGCCGTGGCCCTGCAGCACGAGCGGATAGGTGTGCCCGACCTCGAGCTTCGTCGGCTCCATCACCTGGAACACGACGGTGTCGCCGATGTCGGAAGTGATCTCCTGGCGATAGACGGTGCCGTCGCGGTTGGCGGCGACCGGAACGGTCGGCGCACCTTCGGCGCCGGGTGGCGTGACGTCGGTGCCGCCGCCGGTGTCTGTGGAAGTGGACCCGCTGAGCGCGCCGCTGTTGCCGCAGCCGGCGACGGCCGCGGACAGCGCGGCTGCCAAGATAAACTGGAATTTCATGAGCCTTCCCCGTAAGCCCGAGCCGCTGCTTTCTGGCGGTCGTGGCAAGAAGAATCATAGCAAGCGGCCGATCGCCGCCGCCTTGGCCGCGCTGACACTCACCGGCTGCTCGGAGATCGGCTATTACGGCCACATCCTGCGCGGCGAAATGAGCTTGCTGCACCAAAGGGTTGCGATCGCCGACGTGATCGCCGATCCGGCCACCGACGCCAAGCTGAAAGCCCGCCTGCAACTCGTGCGGGAGGCGCGCGCGTTCTCGATCAAGTCGCTCTCGCTGCCCGACAACGGCAGCTACACGCTCTACGCCGACGTGCATCGGCCCTACGTCGTGTGGAACGTCTTTGCAGCACCGGAGTTCTCGCTGAAAGGTCGCGAGTGGTGCTTCCCCTTCGTCGGCTGCCTGCAGTATCGCGGCTATTACGAAGAGTCGCGCGCGAATGCCAAAGCCGACGAGCTGAAAGCGCAGGGCGACGACGTCTATGTCAGCGGCATCTCCGCGTACTCGACGCTCGGCTGGTTCGACGATCCGGTGCTGTCGACGATGCTCAAGTGGTCCGACGATCACCTGATCGACACGCTCTTCCACGAGCTCGGGCATCAAGTGCTCTACCTCAAGGGCGATACGACGTTCAACGAATCGTTCGCGACCTTCATCGGCGAGGAAGGTCTGCGCGAGTTCCGCGCGTCGCGCGGCGATCCGCCGCCCGATCCGAAACGCCAGGAGCGATCCGATCAGTTCCTGACGCTCCTGATGGACACGCGCTCGCGGCTCGAGGCGCTGTACGCGAAGTCGCTGCCGCCTGACGAGATGCGCGCGGCGAAGCAAGCGGAGTTCGCGGCGCTGCGCGATCGATACGCGGCGCTCAAGGCGAGCTGGGGCGGATACAGCGGCTATGACAGCTGGTTCGAAGGCGAGATCAACAACGCACGCCTGCTGCCGATCGGCCTGTATCAGCAATGGGTGCCGGCGTTCGCAGCGCTCTTCGAGGAGAGCGGCCGCGACTGGAAGAAGTTCTACGCGGCCGCGAAGGCCATCGGAAAGCTTCCCGAAGCGGATCGAACCGCGAAGCTGCAAGCGCTCGGCGCCACTCGCGGTTGATTCAGACGCTCGTCCGCCAGTCGGCGTAATGATCCGTCGTGCCTTCCTGCACGGCCTTCAAGCGCGCGGCGAGCGCTTGCGGGAGATCTCCGTCGCCTGACTTGATCGCGCCGGCCGCGGTGCCGATCTCGGTGATGCGCGCGATGCGCGCGGCGGTGCCGGACGCGAAGACGCACTTCAACGCGCCGGATGCTGATGCGTTGGCGAGTGTCTCGAGATCGATGGTCGCTTCCTCGGTGTCGATGTTCATCTCCGCCGCGATCTTCAGGATCGAGTCGCGCGTGATGCCGGCGAGGATGGTCCCGTCGAGACGCGGCGTCAGCAGCCGCGAGCCGATCTGCACGAACAGGTTCATGGTGCCCGCTTCGCCGATCACGCGATGCTCGCGCGCGTCGAGCCACAGCACGTCGTCGTAACCGAGCTCACGCGCTCGCAGGAGCCCACCGAGCCCCGCTGCGTAGTTCGCACCGGTCTTCGCGGCGCCGAGTCCACCCGGGGCGGCGCGGATCATCTCGGGCTCGGCCCACAGGCGCATCGGCTTGAGCGGCGGATCGCTGGAGGGCGAGATCGTCACCGTGTAGCGATGACGCTTCGCGGGCCGCAGCCCGAGCGCTTCCTCGTCGGCGAGGATGGTCGGACGCAGATAGTGGGAGCCACGCCCGTGCGGCGGCAGCCACTGCTCGTTCGCGCGCGTCGCCATGCGGCAGCTTTCGACGAACAAGGCTTCGGGAATTTCCGGCAGATGCAGCCGTCGCGCGCTCGCCGCCAATCGTCGCGCGTGATCGAGCGGACGGAACAGGTGAACGCCGCCCGACGGATTGCGATACGCCTTCAGGCCTTCGAACACCGACAGTCCGTACTGCAGGCCGCCGGAGGCGATCGGCAATCGCGCGGATTCCGACGCGACCGCGACCGGCGACGACCAGCGCTGGCCGTCGTGCTCGCAGCTCACGATCACCGGCGCGAGATAAGTGCCGAAGCCGAGCTGCTCCGGCGCGGGAAGGGAAACCGCGAGATCGTTCATGCGTACTCCAGTTCGATGCAGTCGGGCTGCGTCTGTCTCAGATGCGGAATCCACGCGCCGTAGATGCGCTCCGCGAACACGTCTTCGGGAATCTCCAGCAGCACGGGACCGCGGCTGCGCTCCGCGAGCGCATAGGCGCTCGGCAACAGCTGCAGCAGCTCGGTCGCCGCGCCGACGTGAAACCACGGCCGGCAGGACGTGTCGAGGAAGGTGCGCCGATCGCGCCAATGCGCGAGGTCGCCGCCGAGGCTGCGGCGCGGAACCTGACGCGCGAAGGCAACCAGCGGCACGCGAAGCTTGCGCGCGGCAGCCAAGCGCCGCAGCGCTTCAGGGCCGGGTGCACGCAAGTCGAGCAGCAGCGCCTGCGCGGCGGGCCGACGCGCGTCGAGGAATCGGTGGATGAGTTCTGCGCCTGTGAGGTCCATGAGGTTCTTCCGGTTGGACCGCCTTCAGGCAAATCGGCGAGTGGAACGAAAAACCCCGCCGGTTTGCGCCGGCGGGGTTTGGTGTGCGTGCAGCAGCCCCTACGGCGCGCCGATAACGGCGACCACGACGACGAAGGCTTTCTGCGATTTGATCTGCATTGCGCGCGCAGTCTAGCACGCGTCCGCGATCCGATTACAAGCGCCGCGTCTCTCCGGGTGCCAGGACCCAGAACTTTTCCTCGCCGATGCGCGCGGCCGCGAGCGCCTCGCGCAGCTTCTGCGGCGGCTCGTCGAGCGGCTCGAGCGTCAGCCGGAACGTGCCCCAGTGCATCGCCACGGACTGCTTGCTCTTCACGTCCTGGTGGATGCGCACGGCTTCTTCGGGATTGACGTGCACCGGCGCCATGAACCAGCGCGGATCGTAGGCGCCGATCGGGATCAGCGAGAGATCGATCGGCGCGAACTTCGCGCCGATGTCGTGGAAGTCGCGCGAGTAGCCGGTGTCGCCGGCGAAGAAGAGCTTGTAGCCATCGCTCATCTCGACCACGAAGCCGCACCACAGCGTCGCGTTGCGATCGTGCGCGCCGCGGCCAGAGAAATGCTGCACCGGCACGCAGTGGATTTTCAGGCCGCGGATTTCGGCGGAGTCCCACAGATCGAGCTCGACCACATTGCGGATCCCGCGACGCAGGAACCAGCGCTTCAACCCCAACGGCACGACGAACTGGAGTTCGGCGTGCTCGCGCGCGAGGCGCTTGACGCTGATCTCATCGAGATGGTCGTAGTGATTGTGCGAGACGAGCGCGAGATCGAGCTTCGGCAGATCGCCGAAGCTCATCGCCGCATCGACGAACCGTTTCGGCCCGGCGAACTTGAACGGCGACGCGCGCTGGGTCAGATGCGGATCGGTGATGAGATTCAGCCCATCGCGCTGGAACAGGAACGTCGAATGGCCGATCCAGGTCAGCGCCGGCACGGTGCGATTCGCCTTGAGCCAATCGACGTCCGGCTTCATCGGCGTCTCGATCGCGCCGGTCGGGTTCATCTTGCGCATCTGCCAGAAGAACTCCAGCACCTGCGGCGTCAGCGCGCGCGGCTGGTCGGCGTTGTAGCGGTTCTGGAAGCGGCCGCGGCGGCGGTGCGGGCGGGGAACGTCGGAGGTCATGTACCATTCTCGCCCCAACCGGGCCCTCCATGCCATGCAACTGCACAACACCTACACCGGCCGCAAAGAGCCGTTCGAGCCGCTCGACCCGCAGCGCGTGACGATGTACGTCTGCGGCCCGACCGTGTACTCGTACGCGCACATCGGCAACGCGCGGCCGGCGGTGGTGTTCGACGTGCTCGCGCGGCTCCTGCGGCGCAAATTCCCGAAGGTCGTCTACGCGCGCAACATCACCGACATCGACGACAAGATCAACGCGGCTGCCGCGAAGGAGAAGGTCGACATCTCGGTGATCACGTCGAAGTTCGCGGCCGCGTATCACGAGGACCTCGCTGCGCTCGGCGTGCAGCCGCCCGACTTCGAGCCGCGCGTCACCGAGCATCTGCCGCAGATCATCAAGATGATCAACGCGCTGATCTCGAAGGGCCACGCGTACGAAGCGAAAGGCCACGTGCTGTTCCACGTGCCGAGCTATCCCGACTACGGTCAGCTCTCCAAGCGCGACACCAAGGAGCTGCTCGCCGGCGCGCGCGTCGAAGTCGCGCCGTACAAGAAGGACCCGGGCGACTTCGTGTTGTGGAAGCCGTCGACGCCGGAACTGCCGGGATGGGAGTCACCGTGGGGCCGCGGCCGTCCGGGCTGGCACATCGAGTGCTCGGCGATGAGCGAAGCGCTCCTCGGCGACACCATCGACATCCACGGCGGCGGGCACGATCTGATCTTCCCGCATCACGAGAACGAGCGCGCGCAATCGACGTGCGCGCACGGCGGCGCGCCGTTCGCGCGTTACTGGGTGCACAACGGCTTCCTGCTGATGGACAGCCAGAAGATGGCGAAGTCGGTCGGCAACGTGCTGCTGGTGCGCGAGGCGCTGAAGCTCGGCCCGCACGAGGCGATCCGCCTCGCGCTGATCACCGGACACTATCGACAGCCGCTCGACTGGAACGACGACGTCGTCGCCGACGCGCGCAGGAAGCTCGATCGGCTCTATGGCGCGCTGCGCGATCTCGGCGATGTCGCGCCGGCTCGCGACGAGAAAGCGCCGCAGGCGTTCGTCGACGCGCTCGAGGACGATCTCAATACGCCGCTCGCGCTCGCGGAGCTGTTCGCGCTCGCGACTGCGGCGAACAAGGCGGAATCGGCGGAAGAGAAGGCGAAGCTGAAGGCGCAGATGGTCGACGCGGGATCGATGATGGGATTGCTTCAGCAATCGCCGCACGCGTGGTTCGCAGCGGCGGGAACGCAGAGCGACGGCATTGGCGAAGCGGAGATCGAAGCGCTCATCGCCAGACGCGCCGACGCGCGCAAGGCGAAGAACTTCGCGGAATCCGATCGGATCCGCGACGAGCTCAAGTCAAAAGGCGTGCTGGTCGAGGACGGGAAGGACGGTCAGCGCTGGCGCCGGCTTTGACGCGCTCGGGTGCAGCCGCTTGCGGCGCGGCGTGCCGACGATCCAGCCGTCCTCGTTGAGGACAGTGGACGGGCGGGGCCGCCAGCCGTGCGGCAACGAGCGCCTGCAGAACACCTGCCTGCGCAGCACGCTCAGGTGATCGACGCCGCTGGTGAGATCGCCGCCTTCGGACTGCGAGAACTCGTTCATAAAAACCCCCTGCTCCGGGTGAAGCCTCATTCCTGGGATCGCAGGGGTTGCGAGAAGGTTCCGAGGACCTCCCGGGCGATCCCGTCCGAAGCCGCGAACAGGATGCCCATCGGGACGCTGTTCCACATCAGCGTATCGCCGGTGCTGGATCGCGTCGCGCCGCCGGCCTCTTCGACCGCCAGCGCCGCCGCCGCGAAGTCCCACACCTTCCCGCCGCGCGGATTCAGGTAGAGCGCGGCGTGGCCGGACAACAGCTCGATCGAGCTCGCGACCGTGCACGCGAGACCGCGCGCCGCGAGCGCGAGTCCCGCGACACGACGCATCCATGCGACTTCGGCATCGGTCGACCAGCGATTGAATGCGATGAGCGCGATGCGCTCGCGCAAGGGCAGGCGGGACTCCACCCGGATGCGCCGATCGCCCAACCATGCTCCGCCGCCGCGCCATGCAATGACCGTACGGTTGCGTACCGGCTGATGCAGCACGCCGGCGACCGGCACGCCGCGCTCGACGTAGGCGAGCGTGATACCCCAATCGTCGAGCCCGCTCGCATACAGCGACGTGCCGTCGAGCTCGTCGGCGAGCAGATAGGTGTCGGGCAGCACGTCGGGATTCGATTGCTCTTCCATCACGATCGGCGTGCCGCGGAAATCACGCTCGAATGCCGCGCGCAGCACCTCGTGCGAAGCGCGATCCGCACGCGTGACCAGCGCGCCGGGCTCCTTGAGATCTCCGCGCGTGACTTTGCCCTGCAGGCGCAGCAGAAACTCGCCGCTCTCGCGGGCGTACGCGGCCAGACGGTCAGCGATCTCCTTCACGCCGGTAGGATACCGTCATGCTTCGCGCTCGCCGTGCGTTCCTGCCGATCGTCGCAGCCGCGCTCATCGCTGGTTGCAGCGAGTCGGCGCGCAATCGCATCGACTTCTGGTGGAGCGGCGTGCGCGGCGGCTATTCGATCGACGAGCGCGTGCAGCAAGTCGGTCCGCGTGTCGAAGCGCGACTGCGTCCTTCGTTCGTCACGGCAGGCGTCGCTTATCCGCCCCACGAGCTCGCGTATCTCGCGTTCAAGGACACCGGCGCGCTGCAGGTCTACGCGCGCGACACAGCCGAATCGCCATGGACGTTCATTGCGAGCTACGCCGTGCACGCCGCGAGCGGTCACCTCGGTCCGAAGCTCCTCGAAGGCGACTCGCAGGTTCCGGAAGGGATCTATTCGATTGCGCTGCTCAATCCGAACAGCCGCTATCACCTTTCGCTGCGCGTGAGCTATCCGAACGACTTCGATCGGCAGATGGCGCTGGCCGACGGACGCACGAGACTCGGCGGTGACATCATGATCCACGGCGATCATCGCTCGATCGGTTGTCTCGCGATGGGCAACGACGCCGCGGAAGATCTGTTCGTGCTCGCAGCGCTCGCGGCGACGCAGCCGCCGATCGTCATCATCAGCCCGACCGATTTCCGCGCCGGCGCGCCCACGACGTTGCCCGGCGATCCGTCCTGGATCGGGGCGCTCTACGCGCAGATCCGGGACGCGCTCCAGGTGTTCCCCACGCCGCGTTAACAGGCTGCTCACAAAATGCCGCGGCCGTGGCATAGTGCGCGCAGGGCGCTCGAAGACGCCCGTTCCATCGGTCCATTTTTTCGGGGGGTATCGCCCAATGCGTCGAACCATCGCGCCGCGCGCGCTCGCGGTGTCCGTTGCCGTTTTCCTGTCTGCGTGCGGTAGCAGCACGCCACTCTCCGGCGCCTCCGGCGTCGTCCAGCCGCCGCTCGCCGATGACGGCGTCGCCAAGGAATGCACGCCGCCCTCCGAGCGCACCAGTGAGCGCATCGCCGGGCTCGTCGACGGCAAGGTCGGCGAATTCATCGTGACCTTCGAAGGCAATGGTCCGCTGACGGCCGCGCAGAAAGGCATCCTGAAGAGCGTCAACGTCCCCGCGGTCGCCTTCCGTCATCTGCCGATCGCGGGCGTGCTTGCAACGCGCGTGCAGGCGCAGACGCTGATGCACACGCCGGGCGTACGCTCGATCCGCTTCAACGATCCGTTGGTCTACGAAGACGAGGAGGCCAACATCCTCACGTCGGTGACGCAAGCGCGCGCGGCTCCGCAGCTCCTCAACGCGAACGGTGAGCCGATCACCGGCAAGGGCGTCGGCGTGCTGGTCAACGACTCCGGCGTGGATGGCACGCATCTCGATCTGCTGTATCCGCTGCACACGATCCAGAACACGCTCGGCTACACCAATCTGCGCAACCTGATCGGTACCGCGATCGGCGACGGCTACGCCGAGAATCAGCCGTTCACGCCGGTCGAAGGCTTCCCGAACACCGACTTCGGCGGATCGCATGGCAGTCACGTCGCCGGCATCGTCGCGGGCGACGGCACGCTCTCGAGCGGACGTTACGTCGGCGTCGCGCCCGGCGCGAGCCTGATCGGCTACGGCTCCGGTGCAGTGCTGCTCGTGCTCGACACGCTCGGCGGCTTCGACTACGCGCTGCAAGTCCTCGAGGATCATCCCGGGTACAACCTGCGTATCGTCACCAACTCCTTCGGCAACACCGACGACGTCGGCAGCTGCTTCGACCCTGCCGATCCGACCAACGTCGCGACCAAGATGCTCGCCGACAAGAACATCGTCGTGGTGTTCTCCGCCGGCAATTCCGGCAACGGTCCCGACACCATCACCGGCAATTTCAAGAAAGCGCCGTGGGTGATCACGGTCGCCAACGCGCTCAAGAACGGCTTGCTCGACGATCAGTCTTCGCGCGGATCGCTCGTCCAAGGGCCGTACGAAGTGCAGGTCGACGGCGAGACCTTCGTCGTCGAGGATCGCCCCACCGTTACCGCGCCGGGCACCAACATCGTGTCCGCGCGCGCGACGGCCGCCGATCCGCTGGCGCCGCTCGACACGTCCGACGACATCACGCGCGGCGACATTCCGCCGACGCTGCTGCCGTTCTACACGCAGAAGTCGGGCACCAGCATGGCGGCGCCGCACGTCGCGGGTCTCGTGGCGCTGATGCTCGAGGCCGATCCGACGCTCACCTGGCGCGAGATCAAGCCGATCCTCAAGCGCACCGCAACCAACCTGCCGGGCTACGAGCCGTGGGAAGTGGGCGCGGGCATGGCGAACATCGAGGCTGCGCTGCAGGAGATCCTGCATCTGCGCAGCGACTACGGTCTGCTCAACAACTCGCAGCGCTCGTTCAACGCGACGGTGGGCTTGGGCCCGGGCCGCGTCGACAACGTCGATCTGCATTTCACGCCGGTGGGCGCGCCCGCGGATTACACGTTCGACGTCGGTCCGAAGATCTCGCTCGTCATCGCGCAGTGGAGCCAGCCGCTCGGCAACGCCTGCACCTGCGGCCTCGTGCTGATCGATCCTGCCGGCAATCGCTATGGCTCCGCAATCGCGATCCCCGCGATCGCTCCGAACATCGCCGCGAGCGGTCCTGGCATGGAAGGCACCTGGACGCTGCACGTCAGCGGCGTCGGCGGCTTGAACGTCGGTCCCGGCATCGACCTCGATCCGCTCGGGCTCACCAACGGCTACGCCGGACCGTCGACGCTCGGCGTGACGCTGCAGCAGTTCGCGGCGGGCGTTCCGCATGGACTCGAAGACACCGCCTCGCATCCGGCAAAGGACTTCATCGAGCTCGCCGTGAACGAGCGCCTGGTCGACGGCTTGCCGAGCGGCTTCCATCCCGACGACCTGCTCACGCGCGGTCAGATGGCGGAATACCTCGCCGGCTGGGGCATGCGGCAAACGCGTGCGGTCGCCGATGCGCCGCTGTTCACGGACACCAGCGGCACGCTCGCGGCGGCGGCGGAAGTCGTCACGCGTCCTGGAACGCCGATCATGGATCTGTCCACCGAATCGGCGCCGCTGATGATCGCAAACGGAACGACGTTCAATCCCGACGGCAACGTGACGCGCGAGGAGGTGGCGTTCGCACTCGTGCAGGCAATCGGTCACGCCTCACAGCTCGGTGTCTACGACAACGTCGAGATGTTCGCGCCGGACACCGACGACAACGCGGTGCCGGTGGTCGACGCCGACGAAGTCGCGCCGGAGTTCCGCAAGCACATGCAGGACGCGCTCGCGATGCGCATCCTCGACGCGGAATTCTTCGATGACAACGGCACCACGAAGGCGCGCGTGCATCCGAAGGCGACGGTGACGCGCGCGGCGTACGCCACGGCGTCGGCCCAGGCGTTCGTGATCCTGCCGTTCCCCGAATGACGCGCTAGAAGGAGTACTTCACCGACAGCTGCACGACGTCGCGATCGCGCAGGAGATTCTTCGCGCCGGCGCCGAAGTAATTCGTGTAGCTGACTTCGCCGCTCCAGTTGTTGCCGTAGCGCGTGATCAGCGCGGGCGTGAACGCGCGGCGGCCTTCGATGAAGTTGGAGAGCGGCGTCGGCGTGATGCCCTTGATGTCGTGCTCCCACAACAGCGTCGGCTCGAGCTGCAGGATGCCGAACACGTTGTGATAGGTCACGCGCGCGACGGCCTTGTAGCCCCACGACCAGCGCGTCGGATAGCCGCCCTGCTGCTGCGGCAATCCCTGTGCTGCAGCCGTCGCCGCATCGCCCGGGAGATCGGTGGCCGGCGCGTCGTAGCGCAGCACCGACGGATCTTCCAGCGCGTGCACGTAGTCCGCGCCGAACTCGAGGAAGAAGGCGAGATCGTCGTTGTGCAGCCAGGCGCTCGGCCCGAACAGCTTGGTGAAGGAGAGGTCCATCTGGCTCACGTTCTTGCGGCGGAAGCCCTGGATGTACTGGCCGCCGAGCGTCGCGCCGGGCACCGGATTGATCTGGCTCGGCGCGCCGAGCTCGGCCAGCGTCACTTCGACGTCGTCGAGCTGCAGCGGCTGGTCGTGCTTGATGCTGTACTCACCCTGCATGGCGACGCCGCCGAAGGGCAGGTTGGTGTTGAACGAGAATCCGTACATCTGGATGTTCTCGGGATATTCGATGAAGTAATTGCCGGTCGACGCCGGCGTGTCGCCGCCGCTCGCGCGCGAGGTCGAAGACACCAGCGGCAGGCGGCTGTGATAGTTCATCGCGTAGAAGCCGACGTCGATCTCGTTGGCGAACGGCAGCTCGCTGCGCAGCGCGACGCCGAACTGCTTGCTCTTGCGCGGCGTGCGATCGGCGCCGCGCGGAATCGCGCCGCCGAAGGGAACGCACTGCAGCCCGTTCACCGGCGGCGCGGCGCACGGTGCGGTGCCATCGGCGTTCTCGCCGGCGCGTCCGCTGTCGATCTGGCCCTCGACGCCGCCGATCGGTACCGAGTCGTTGGTCGACCAGAAGGTGCCGACCGCGTCGGGGATCGTGCGCTGCCAGCCGAGCTGATAGAAGAACTCGGCGGACAGATGGGTCACCACGTCGATCGACACCCACACCTGCGGCACGCCGAGGATGAATTCCTCGAGCTCCGCGCCCGGCGTGTGCAGCCGGTTCGCGTCGTAGGAGACGATGCTGTTGAGCCCGTTCTGGATCAGCAGCGCCTCGCCCCAGTTCAGCGTCTGCTTGCCGATCTTCACCGTGCCGGCGCGATCGCCGACGCGGAAGTTGCCGAACACGTAGCCGTCGAGCAGCGTCACGTTGTGGCCGTTGTGACCACGCACGTCATGGGTCTGGTGATCGCGCTCCTCGAGCGGTGCGGTTCGGTGCGGGCTCGGGGCGTAGTCGGCGGCGTCGAACAGCTGCTTGCGCTCGATCACCGGGTTGTAGACGCCATTGCCGCGCGCGAACAGGCCGTAGTCGCCCCAGGTCACCGTGAGATCGGAGGTGAGCTTGAGCGGGGCGGTGACGACGTCGCCTTTGTTCCAGGCGAGATCGCCGTCGTCGGCGTTCTCGTAGAACGCGGTGCCGCCATTGCCGATGCCGATCAGGTCCGGCGCGCGGTCCTCGAGGCGCCACGCGGCGCCGGCGGAGACCTTGTTGTCGATGCGCGTGGTGACCGGGCCCCAGTCGAACGTGGTGGCGCCGGCGTCGACGCCGATCACGAGTCCGGCGGTTGCAAGCGCGAGCCGAGCGAAGGTTCTGTTCATGGCTGCGCTCCCGGACAGTTGCCGCCAATCGGCAGGCAGAGTCCATCACTCGCAAGGAAATTGGCCGTCTCGCGCTGCATCTCCTGCGTCGCGGCGGGCGAAGCGGTCGGATCGAGGATCGACCCGTGGTCGCCTTCGGCGAACTGGACGAGGTTGCTGCGCGCGGCGGGGCCGAGCAGCAGCTGCGGTGTCGCAACCGGAACGTCGAGCGGGCCTTGCACGTCGAGGCCCATGATCGCGGCGAGCGGATTGGTGCCGGACAGGTAACCGGTGATCGTGACCTTATCGAGCGTTGCCGTGCCCGGATTCGCCGGCGCTGAGTTCGGCACGACGAGATCGTCGATCACTTCGATCATGTGGATCGGGTGCGCGACGCTCGCGGCGTCCGCGTAGTTGATCGGATCGCCGGCGTCGACCGCGTTCTGGGCGAAGCGGCTGAACGTCTCGAAATCGTCGCTGCCTTCGACGAGACCGTTCGCCGCCAGGCCCGCGGCGATGATCGGCCCGAACGTCTTCGACGCGTCGATGAGCTTCGCGATGCCGCCGCCCGGCATCGCCAGCGTCGCGGCGCTCGCGTCGCTGTTCACGCCGAGATAGACGCCGCCGACGATGCCGCCGAGCGAGTGGCCGACGAAGCGGCGCTGGCTGGGGTCGAGCGTCATGCCGTTCGGCAAGCTGTTGGTGCCGAGCACGAGCGCCGCCGGCAGCGACTTGGTCAGGTAGATGAGATCGGACGCGCCCTGGCGCAGGTTGTCGCGCGAGGTGAGCAGGCTCGACAGGTTGATGAACCATGTGCCCGACGGATCGACCGAGCCATCGGGGCCGGGCGCGCGTGTCGTGTTGTTCTCCAGATCCAGATCGAACGTGCGCTCGGGCGTCGCCGGGTTGCGCAGCAGCGCGGCCGCGTCGTCCGGCGTGATGCCGTGCAGCGGCAGGTCGATCGCGATCACCGCGAAGCCCGCGAGCGACAGCGCCGGCGCGATCGCAAACAGGTCGGCGCGATTGCGCGTGATGCCGTGCTGGAACACCACCACCGGCCAGCCGCCTTCCGGCATCGCGTGCCCGGTGTTGGCGTTCGGCACGGTCATCAGCACCGGCACGACGACGTCGGTCGTCTTGACCGGCACCGGGAAGCACAGCGTCGTCGACGCGCTCGGATGGAAATTGGTTCCGGGCGGCGGCTGCACGAACGCGCCGCACGGCACCTTGCCGAGGAACGATTTGGCGACGTCGGGCTTGGTCGGATCCGCGTGCCAGAAATCGGTCAGCGGAGCGGTCGAATGCACATTGCCGCCCGACGTCGCGAGGAAATAGGGCAGCGCGATCTGTCCCGCGTACACCTCCGCGACGGGCGGCAGCAGCGGATTGACCTGCGCGAGACCGAGCCCGGTGTCCTTCACGATCAGATGCTGCGCGGCCGGATCGTTCGCGATCGTCGCGCTCGCCTGCGCCTCGATGGCCTGCAGCGAATTGTCGATGGACTGCGTGGTGAAGCTCCACGCGAGCGCGATGTCGCTCTCGTCGACCTGCGCGAGCTGCATCACGGCCTCGACGACCGGGCGGATCACGCCCGCGCGGAGCGCTTCGAGCGTCGCGAGCTGCGTCGCATCGAAGAAGGAAAGATAGGGATCGACCTGATCGGCGACCGGCGTCGCGCTGCGCACGACCTTGAACGTCGCGCTCGGAATGACGTGGCGGCCGTCGCTATTGCGCACGGACGTCTTCAGCGCGACGAGATACGTGGTCGACGGCGCGAGCGGCCTCAGCGGCTCGATGAGGATGCGCGAGCGCTGCGCGAGGATCGGCGCCTCGATCGGCGGATTGGTGCCCGGCACGACCGCGAGGGCGGGCGAAGGGCGCACCGTGTAATCGACGCCGGGCGTCAGGCGATGGCCATCGGCGCTGTCGATGACGACGAGGCCGTCGGCGAGATCGGAGAACTCGATGAAGCCGAGCACGTCGCAGAAGATCGACGCCGTCGTCGAGAAGCCATCGAGCTCGTTGGCCGCGGCGACGAAGCTGATCGCATCCGGGTTCGGGATGTTCAGCGTCGGATCGGTGAAGCCCGCGAACAGGCCGTCGAACGGGAAGGGGATCGACGCGCTGTCCGCCGGGCTGATCGGCACCGGGTCGAACACCGCCATCGAATCGAACTTCGGGCCGTCGGGCCCCGCTTCTCCGCTGCCTTTTCCGCAGGCGGCGAGCACGAGACAAACCGCCGCGGGCAGGCTCCAATGCAATCGACGCATAGCCCCTCCTCATCGCAATCGCGCGCATGGTGGCCGCGTCCGCCGCCCCTGGAGGACGGCTGGTATTTTTTGTCTATTGCGCCGCGGCCAATCCGCGGCAAGTACGTACTTTAATGCCCCTGCGTCAGATGGCGAAGCGGGCGCCGAGCCCTGCGGTCGCCATCCACTCCAGGCAGCGTCCCGCCGCAGCGTCGCCTTCCGCGGGTGCCCACGGCGCGAACTCCGACGAGCTCGCCGGGTCGTAAGGCCCTTCCTTCACTTCGAAAAACGTAGCGGTCTCGGAGACGCACACGTAGCTGTGCCATTGGCCGGCCGGCAGCTCCATCAGCAGCGTCGAGCCGCCCGGCGCCATGCGCACGCGCTCGGTGAGCAGGCCGTCGTCGTTGAACAGCACGAGGTCCATCTCGCCCTGCAGCGTGATGCCGAGCTCCCACCGGCTCTTGTGCCGATGCGGGCGGATGTAGGTGCCGCGGCGCAGCTTCACCGCGAGTCGCTGCACGTTCGACTCGGGCGCCTCGTGCAGGTTGTGATTGGTGCGCAAGCGCGGCGACGCCGCGGCCTTGCGATCGAGCTGGGTGAGCAGCGATGAGGTGATGCGCTTGGTCTGCATTCAGGCGGCCCGGCGGAAGCAGGTGAGGAGATGATCGTCGATGAGCCCCATCGCCTGCAGGTAGGAATAGATGATGGTGCTGCCGACGAACTTGAAGCCGCGCTTCGCAAGATCCTTGCTCAGCCGATCGGAAAGCTCGGTGCGCGCGGGCACGTCCTTCAGTGTCTTGTGGCGATTCACGATGGGCTTGCCGTCGACGAAGCTCCAGAGATAGCGATCGAAGCTACCGAACTCTTTTTGCACAGCGAGGAACGCGCGCGCGTTGGTGCGCGCCGAGCTGATCTTCAGCCGATTGCGCACGATGCCAGGGTCGCGCATCAGCTTCTCGACCTTCGCGTCGGTGAAGCGCGCCACCTTGGCGGGATCGAAATCGGCGAACGCCTTGCGATAGCCGGCGCGCTTCTCGAGGATCGTGCGCCAGGACAGTCCGGCCTGCGCGCCTTCGAGGATGAGGAATTCGAAGAGCACGTGGTCGCGATGCTCGGGGCGGCCCCATTCGGTGTCGTGGTAGCGCTGGTAGTCGGCGGTTTGCTCCGCCCAGCCGCATCGAATGACGTCATGCCCGCGGAGGCGGGCATCCAGTTTTGCTTTCACCGGAACTGCATCCGCTGGCCGAGCGGCTTCGGCGTCACTTCGCCGTTCGCGTACGCGAGCTCGCCGTTGACCCAGGTCGCCGCGACGGAGTGCGAGAACGTCGTGCCTTCGAGCGGGGACCAGCCGCAGCGGTAGAGCAGGTCGCCTTTGACGACGCGCGTCGGCGCGTGCGGGTCGATCAGCGTGAGATCAGCCCAGTAGCCTTCGCGGATGTAGCCGCGATCGACGATGCGGAAGCGCTCGGCCGGCGCGTGGCTCGTGCGCTGCACCACCGTGCGCAGATTGAGCTCGCCGCGCTTGACCAGCTCGAGCAGCATCAACAGCGCGTGCTGCACGAGCGGCAAGCCCGACGGCGCTTTCCAGTAACCCTGCGCTTTCTCTTCGGCGGTGTGCGGCGCGTGATCGGTCGCGATGATGTCGAGGCGACCTTCCTTCACCGCTTGCACGAGCGCGACGCGATCGGTGGTCGTCTTGATCGCGGGATTGCACTTGATCAGGTTGCCCTTGGTCGCGTAGTCGCGCTCGTCGAACCACAGGTGATGCACGCACGCTTCGGCGGTGATCTGCTTCCCCGCGAGCGGACCGGGCGGGAAGAACTCGAGCTCGCGCGCGGTGGTGAGATGCAGCACGTGCAATCGCGCGCCGTATTTCTTCGCAAGACTCACCGCGAGCTTCGACGACTTGTAGCAGGACGCTTCGGAGCGGATCTTCGGATGCTGGGAGGGCGGGCAGTCGTCGCCGTACTTCTCGCGCCAGATCGCCTCGTTCGCCTTGATCGTCGGCGTGTCCTCGCAATGGGTCGCGATGACATGGCGGCAGTTGGCGAAGATGCCTTCGAGCGTCTTCGGATCGTCGACGAGCATGTTGCCGGTCGACGCGCCCATGAAGATCTTCACGCCGCAGGCTTCGTGCGGCTCCAGCCGCTTGATCTCCTCGATGTTGTCGTTCGCGGCGCCGAAGTAGAACGCGTAGTTGCCGTGCGCACGGCCGGCCGCGCGCGCGTACTTCTCGGCGAGGATCGGCCGCGTCGTCGCGTTCGGGATCGTGTTCGGCATCTCGCAGAAGCTGGTGATGCCGCCCGCGACCGCGGCGCGCGACTCGCTGGCGATGTCGCCCTTCTGCGTGAGCCCGGGCTCACGGAAGTGCACCTGGTCGTCGATCATCCCGGGCAGGAGCCAGCCGCCCTTTGCATCGAAGATGGTGACGCCCGCGGGTGCGGCGATGTCCCTGCCGATCTTCTCGATGCGGCCCGCGCGGATCAGCAGGTCGCCCTGCGTCTCGTGGCCTTCGTTGATGATGTGCGCGTTCTTGATGAGCATTTGTGTTCAGACTTCCCAGTCGCCCCAGAGTGCCTGAATCGCCGCGAGCGCGGCAATGCCGGCGGTTTCGGTCCGCAGGATGCGCGGTCCCATGCCGATCGATTCGAATCCGGCGGATCGTGCGGCGCGCAGCTCGTCAGCGCTGAAATCGCCTTCGGGTCCGGCGAGCAGCGCGATCGGGCCGTCCGGCTTCTTCATCGAGCGCAGCGACTGCGTCGCGCCGATCGCGAGGATGATCTTCGCGCCCTGCGCTTGCCCGAGCCACTGCGCGATCGGCGTCACCGGATAGAGCTTCGGAATGCGAGTGCGGCCGGACTGTTCGGCTGCGGAGACGACGACGCCGCGCCAATGCTCGAGCTTCTTCTCCCAGCGCTCGGCGTCGAGCTTCACGACGCTGTTGGTCGACGTCAGAGGCACGATCTCCGTTGCGCCGAGCTCTGCGGCCTTCTGCACGGTGTAATCCATGCGCTCGCCCTTGGAAACGCATTGCGCGAGCGTGACCGACAGCGGCGACTCGCGATCGACGTCGCGATGCGCGGCGATGCGCGCGGTCACCGACTTCTTGCTGATCGCGTCGAGCGTCGCGTCGAATTCACCGCCTTCGCCGTTGAAGATCACGAAGGCTTCGCCCGCGCGCATGCGCAGAACCGAGGTCAGGTGATGCGCGACGGCTTCGGGCAATGCGACCGTCACGCCTTCGCGCAAGGCGGCTTCCACATAGACCCGGTTAGGCATCTTTCTCGGTCGCCGCCTGCACGGCTTCGAGCGCGACGCGCGTCATCAGCTCGATCTCCGCGGGCTCGATCACGTACGGCGGCATGAAATAGATGACGTCGCCGAGCGGACGCAGCAGCACGCCTTTGCTCAACGCATATTGGTAGGCGCGCAGGCCGCGGCGCTCCTCGCGCGGATACGGCTCGCGCGAGCGGATGTTCTTTGCAAGCTCGATCGCGACGATCATGCCCTGCTGGCGCACTTCCGCGACGCGCGGGTGCGAGCGCAGCTCGGCGGTGCGCGCCCAGATCAGCTGCGACTTCACGATGTTCAGCGACATCGTGTTGGTCTGCTCGAGCAGATCGAGCGTCGCCAGCGCGGCGCGACACGCGAGCGGATTGCCGGTGTAGCTGTGCGAGTGCAGGAACGCCTTGCCTTGCGCGTAATCGGCGTAGAACGCGTCGTAGATCTTGTCGGTCGTCAGCGTCGCCGCGAGCGGCAGCGTGCCGCCGGTGAGGCCTTTCGACACGCACATGAAGTCAGGCGTGATCTTCGCGAACTCGCACGCGAACATCTTGCCGGTGCGGCCGAAGCCCACCGCGATCTCATCGGCGATGAGATGCACGTTGTGCTTGTCGCACGCTTCGCGCAGCAGGCGCAGATAGAGATGGTGATACATGCGCATGCCGCCGGCGCAGTGCACGAGCGGCTCGACGATCACCGCGCAGACTTCGTCGGCGTGACGCTCGAGCGCAGCGAGCATGAAGTTGAACTGCCGCCGCGTGTAGTCCTCCCACGATTCGCCGGCGCCGCGGTAGTAGCAGTCGGGCGAGGGCACGCGGATGCATTCCATCATCAGCGGCTCGTAGGCGTCGCGATAGATGCCGGGTGCGCCGACCGCGAGCGCGCCGAGCGTCTCGCCGTGATAGCTGTTCTCCAGCGCGATGAACTTGCGCTTGCCCGGCTTGCCGAGATTGCGGAAGTAGTGGTGCGAGAGCTTCAGCGCGACTTCCACCGCCGCCGATCCGATGTCGGCGTAGAAGACGCGATTCAATCCCTTTGGCGCGATCTTCGTGAGCCGCTCGGCGAGCGCGACGGCGGGCTCATGCGTGAAGCCCGCGAGGAGCACGTGATCGAGCTTGTCGAGCTGGTCCTTCAGCGACGCGACGATGTGCGGATGGCGATGACCGAAGAGATTCGTCCACCACGAGCTGATCGCGTCGAGATAGCGCTTGCCTTCGAAGTCCTTCAGCCAGACGCCTTCGGCGGACGCGATCGGCACGAGCGGCAGCCACTCGTGGTCCTTCATCTGCGTGCAGGGATGCCAGACGTGAGCGCGCGAGCGGGCGGCCCACTCGGCGTTCTTCACAGGTCTTTCACCAGCACCAGCGAGTTGCGCTGATAGTTGTAGATGCGCTGCTTCTGCACGGGGAGATCCTTGATCTTGCCTTGCGCGAAGCCGCGCTCGATGAACCAGTGCGGCGAATGCGTCGTCAGGCTGAACAGCTTCTTCAGGCCTTTCTTCTTCGCCATCGCTTCGACGCGCTTGAGCAGCGCTGCCGCACGGCCCGCATCCTGATATTCCGGATGCACGGCGACGCACGCGAGCTCGCCCATCTTGTTCTGCGGGAATGGATACAGCGCGCAGCACGCGATGACGACGCGATCGCGCACCATCACGCTGAAGTGGCCGATCTCCAATTCGAGCTGCTCGCGCGAGCGCGGCACCAGCACACCCGCGGCCTCGAGCGGTGCGATCAGCGCGAGCACGCCGCCGATGTCCTCGATGGTCGCGTCGCGCATCGACTCGTAGTTCTCGTCGGAGTAGAGCATCAGCCCCGACCCGTTCAGCGTGTACAGCTCGCGCAGCAAGCCACCCTCGGCGTCGTTGCCGATGAGATGGATGCGCTTCACGCCGGCATCGGCGGCGGCGACGGCCGCTTCGAGATATTCGCGATCCTCGGCGTCCTTCGCGGACGCGAGCCACTTGCGCGCCTCCGCGACGGAGATCTGTCCGGCGTCGCCGGTGTCGTCGGCGAGCTTCCACTCGTCGGGCTTGGCGTCGACCATGAACACGAGCTTCTCGGCGGACATCTGCGATGCCACGGCCGTGGCGACGTCCTCGTACCAGAGATTGAAGATCTCGCCGGTCGGCGAGTACCCCATCGGCGATACCAGCGCGATGCGGCCCTGATCGAGCGCCGCGCGGATCGAATCGACGTCGACGCGCCGTACCTCTCCGGTGAGCTGATGATCCACACCGTCGCGCACGCCGACCGGTCGCGCGGTGATCCAGTTGCCGCCGGCGACCTTGACGCGCGCGCCGCCCATCGGCGTCGAGGCGAGCGACGTCGACAGTCGCGCCTCGATCGTCATGCGCAGGCTGCCGACCGCCTCGCGCACGCATTCGAGCGCGGCGGGATCGGTCACGCGCACGCCGTTGTGGTGCTTGGTCTTGATGCCGCGCTCGGCGAGCCGCGCGTCGATCTGCGGCCGCGCGCCGTGCACGAGCACGAGCTTGACGCCGAGGCTGTGCAGCAGCGCGACGTCGTAGATCAGCTGGTCGAAGTCGGCGCGCGACGCAGCCTCGCCGCCAAAGGCGACGACGAATACGCGGCCTCTGTGCGCGTGCACGTAAGGTGCCGCGGCGCGCAGCGCGCTGACGAACTGATCCGGGTTCATGGCGCGCGAATTATAGAGGGCCGGTGGGAGGAGGGACGTCGATCGGGTTCGGCGGGGGCGTATGCGGCCATGGACGGCCGCATACGAGCTCCAGGGAAGGAATTTTCAGGCGTCCCCCGCCGGACCTGATCGACGGCCCTCTGCAACCCGCGGCGTATAATTCACGCATGCCACAGGTTCATTACGACGAGCTCGCGAAAGCGCTCGCCACCCTAGGTTTCTCCCAAGAGGCCGCGGAGTATCACGGCGCCCTTTGCGGCGCGCTCTGCGTCCAGAGCGCCGAAGAGATCGACTTGAATCGCGTCGTGCCCGCTGCCGACGGTGAGGCGCCGTTCGGCGACGCGCCGGCGCATCAGGCGCTCGAGCGGCTGCGCGACGAGGCGATGCAATCGCTGGAAAGCACCGAGGCGACGTTCGCGCCGCTCTTGCCGCCGGACGACATCCCACTCTCCGATCGCACGCGCGCGCTCGCGGAGTGGTGTGAAGGATTCCTCTACGGGCTCGCCAGCCGCGGCACGCTCGATCTCAACGCGACCTCGCCGGAAGTGAAGGAGATGGTCAACGACCTCGTGCAGTTCTCGCGCGCGACCAGCTCCGACGACGAGGACCAGGAGATCGAGGAGAACGCCTATGCCGAGCTCGTCGAGTACATCCGCGTCGGCGCGCAACTGATCTTCATGGAGCTGCATCCACGCGAAGCGGGCCGCGACCAAGTCCTGCATTGATCCACGACATCCGATGAAACCAACGCAACCCGAGCTGCAAGAGTACGCCAAGCGCCGCGCCCGCCTGATGAAGGCGATGGGCCCGCGCGACGTCGCCATCATCCCGTCCGCGACGGAAGTGATCCGCAACAGCGACGTGCACTATCCGTTCCGGCAGAACAGCGATTTCATGTATCTCACCGGCTTCGACGAGCCCGACGCGATCGCGGTGATCGCGCCACGCCTGAAGGGTGCGGACCCGAAGACGCCGCAGTTCGTGCTGTTCGTGCGGCCGCGCAACAAGGAGCGCGAGATCTGGGACGGCCGCCGCGCCGGGCCCGAGGGCGCGAAGCGCGACTATGCGGCCGATCAGGCGCACGTCATCGATCATTTCGACGAATACCTGCCGCGCTTCCTCGAAGGTCGCGAGCGCGTGCACTACACGCTCGGCGACAACCCGCTGCTCGACGAGACGATCGCGGGTGCGGTAAAGAACATCCGCGAAGTGTCGCGCCGCGGCCCCGCCGCGCCGCACAGCTTCGTCGCGCTCGACACCACGCTGCACGAGCTGCGCCTGCGCAAGACGCCTGCCGAGCTCGCGACGATCTCGCGCGCTTGCCGCGTGAGTGCGCGCGCGCACGTGCAGGCGATGAAGGCGACGCAAGCCGGCAAGTGGGAATGGCAGATCGCCGCCGAGATCCACAAGATCTTCGAGGACGAGGACATGGAGCCCGGCTACGGCTCGATCGTCGGCGGCGGCGACAACGCGTGCATCCTCCACTACAAGGAGAACAGCGCGAAGCTGCGCGACGGCGATCTGCTCCTGATCGACGCCGGCGGTGAGTTCCGCGGCTACACCGCCGACATCACGCGCACGTTCCCGGTGAACGGAAAATTCTCGGCGCCGCAGCAAGCGGTGTACGAAGTCGTGCTCGAAGCGCAGAAAGCCGCGACCAAGGATCTGCGCGTGGGCGTCTCGGTCGGCAAGCCGCACGAAACCGCGACGCGCGTGCTGACCGAAGGCATGGTCGAGCTCGGCCTGCTCAAGGGCAAGCCGAAGGATCTCATCGCGCAGGGCAAGCAGCGCCAGTTCTTCATGCACGGCACGGGTCACTGGCTCGGCATGGACGTGCACGACGTCGGACGCTACAAGATCGAAGGCGACTATCGCGAGTTCGAGCCCGGCATGGTGATGACGGTGGAGCCCGGGCTCTACATCGCGCCGGGCACGAAAGGCGTCGATCGCAAGTACTGGGGCATCGGCGTGCGCATCGAGGACGACGTGCTCGTCACCGAGAGAGGTCCGCGCGTGCTCACGGGCGACGTGCCGAAGGACGTGCGCGAAATTGAGCGACTGATGGCCGCATGAGTCGCGACGCCGCCGACATCGCGATTGTCGGCGGCGGCCTCGTCGGCGCGAGCCTTGCAGCCGCGCTCGCAAGACCGGACCGCAAGATCGCACTCATCGAATCGGCGGCGCCTCCGTCCGGCGAGCCCTCGTGGGACGAGCGCTGCATCGCGCTCAACGCCGCGAGCCGCAGCATCTTCGAGTCGATCGGCGCGTGGGACGCGATCGAACGTTTCGCCGAGCCGATCGTGTGGACCCACATCTCCGAGCGCGGCAAGTTCGGCGTCGCGCGCTTCACCGCGCAAGAGGCGGGACTGCCGGCGCTCGGCTACAACGTGCCGGTGCGCGCGATCGGCGAAGCGCTCTGGCAGGGTCTGAAGAAAACGCAGGGTGTCGAGCTCATCGCGCCGGCGCGGGTCGCCGAAGTTCGCAACGAATCCGATTCGGTCGCGATCGGCATCGAAGGCGGCAAGCGCACGCTCCGCGCAAAGCTCGTCGTCGCTGCCGACGGCGCGCAATCCGCGGTGCGTACGCTGCTCGGCATCGATGCGCGCACACACGACTACGAGCAGCGCGCGATCGTGACCGCGGTGCGCACGACCCGCCCGCATCGCGGCTGCGCGTACGAGCGATTCACGCCGGACGGCCCGATCGCGCTGCTGCCGAAGCCCGACGGCTGCTCGCTCGTGTGGACCGTTCCCGCCGATCGCGCTGACGCAATGCTCGCGTGGAGCGACGAAGAATTCCTGCGCGAGGCTCAGCGCGCGTTCGGCGAGCGGCTCGGCCGCTTCATCGCGCTCGGCAAGCGCGTCGCGTTCCCGCTATCGCAGGTGATGAGCGAGCAGCTCACCGCGCCGCGGGTGATCTTCGCGGGCAACGCCGCGCAGTCGTTGCATCCGGTGGCGGCGCAGGGCTTCAATCTCGGCTTACGCGATGTCGCGACGATCGCGGAGCTCGTCGCCGACGCCGCCGATCCCGGCGCGTCCGCTCTGCTCGCGGAATACGAGCGTCGCCGCTCGCGCGATCGCGACACCATCTCGAGCTTCACCGATCGGCTGGTGCGGCTGTTCTCCAATCGCATTCCGGCCCTGCGCGGCCTGCGGCATCTTGGGCTGCTCGCGCTCGACGTGCTGCCGCCGGTGAAGGAGGCGGTGATGTACCAGAACCTCGGCTTCGGCTCGCTGCCCGCAGCGCTGCATGATCGCTAAGCACGACGTCGTCGTCGTGGGCGGCGGCGTCGTCGGTGCGGCGCTCGCGCTTGCGCTCAAGCGCGCGGGCATCGACGTCGCGCTGGTCGAGCGGGGCAAGGGTCCGAAGCCGTTCGACGCGAATGGCTACGACCTGCGCGTGTACGCGATCGCGCCGGGCACCGCGAGATTCCTCGATGCATTGGGCGTGTGGCCGCGCATCGAGATGCGGCGCGTGAGCGCCTATGAAGAGATGCGCGTGTGGAGCGAGACGGCGCTGCAAGCGCTGAACTTCCGCGCCGCCGAAGCGCGCCGCGCGGAGCTCGGCTGGATCGTCGAGAACGACCTCATCCTCGACGAGCTGTGGAAAGCGCTCGCGGGCGTGACGATCTATCGCGGCGTCGAGGTCGCGACGCACCAAGGCTCGACGCTCACCTTGAGCGACGGTCGCGAAATCCGCGCGGGGCTGATTGCTGCATGCGACGGTGCCGACTCGCGCGTGCGCGAGCTCGCCGGCATCGAGATCGAGAGCTGGGACTATCCGCAGCGCGCGATCGTCTGCCATGTCGCGACCGAGCGGCCGCACCGGCGTTCGGCGCTGCAGCGTTTCCTGCCGACGGGTCCGCTCGCGTTCCTGCCGCTCGCCGACGGTCGGAGCTCCATCGTCTGGTCGACCACCGAAGCCGATGCGTTGATGCAGCTCGACGACGCGCAATTCCGCGAGCGGCTCGCGGATGCGATCCAGCACGAGCTCGGTGCGATCGCCGGAGCGACGCAGCGGGTGGTGTTCCCGCTGCGATTGCTGCACGCTCGCGATTACGTGCGCGACAACGTCGTGCTCCTCGGCGATGCCGCGCACGTCGTGCATCCGCTGGCGGGGCAGGGCGTGAACCTCGGCCTCGCGGATGCGGAGAAGCTCGCGTCGCTGCTCGCTGCGCGACGCGCTGCGAAAGCGTCGATCGCGTCGCCGCGAGCACTCGCCGCGTATCAGCGCGCGCGCAAGGCGGACAACGTCGAGATGCTGGCGCTGACCGATGCGTTGTATCGAGTCTTCGGCCAGACGTCGCCGGTCCTCGGCAGCACGCTGCAGCTCGGCATGCAGATCCTCGATCGGCTGACACCCATCAAGGCGCGGCTCGCGCAGCGCGCACTGGGCCTCGCGTGACGCTGCCGCTCTTCGACGCGCACCCACAGCTCGCGCGTTCGTTCCCGGTCGCCGGCCTCATGGCTGCGGCCACGCCGATCGAGCCGCTGTCCGGTGCCGACGGCGTCTTCATCAAGCGCGACGATGTCACCGCCGCGGATTACGGCGGCAACAAGATCCGCAAGCTCGACTTCCTGCTCGCGCACGCGAAAGCGCACGGGCGCAGGAGCGTCGTCGCGTTCGGCTATGCCGGATCGAACTTCGTCGCAGCGACGGCGTGGCATGCGCGCAAGCTCGGCCTGCGCACGATCGGCGGATTGCTGCCGCAAGTCGCCGCCGATTACATCGTCGACAACCTTTCCGTCAGTCTCGCCGCCGGCGCGGAGCTGTTCTTGCGCGAAAGCGAGCCCGCGCTGATCGCGGAAGCCGCAGCACGCAGCGTTCGTGCAACGTTGCGAGATCGCCGATGGCCGGCGTGGATCCCGCCGGGCGGATCGAACGCGGTCGGCGCGCTCGGATTCGTCAACGCGGTGGTCGAGTTGAAGGCGCAGATCGATGCAGGCGCGATGCCGCCGCCGGCGCAGATCGTCGTCGCGTTCTCGAGCATGGGCAGCGTCGCCGGGCTCGCCGCCGGTCTCGCGCTCGCCGGCCTCGGCGCGCGCATCACCGCCGTGCAGGTCGTCGATCCGCAGCGCGCGAGCCAGCCGAAGCTGCTGAAGCTGGCGGATGCGCTCGTGCGGCTGCTGCGTGCGCAGTCGATCCGGATCGCCGATGCGCAAGCGCTGGTCGAGCGCGTCGACATCCGCGGCGACTTCTTCGGTGGCGAGTACGCGCGCGCCGACGCGGCGGTGAAGTCCGCGATGGCGAGATTCGCGCGTGACAGCCAGATCCGCGTCGACAGCGCCTACACCGGCAAGGCGCTCGCGGCGCTCTACGCCGATCTCGATGCAGGTCGCTTGCGCAGGCCTTCGCTCTACTGGCATACGCTGAGCCGCAGCACGCTGCCGCCGGGCGTGCGGCGCGCGATGGCTGATCAGGCGCCCGCGTCGCTGCGCAGCTACTGGAACGCCGCGTAAGTAGAACTTACCCACGGGCGTCGGCGCTGCCGGTGCCGAAAGATGTGGGCATGGAAGAGCAACTCGTGCACGCGGATCCCTTGCTCGAAGGGTTCGCGCCCATCGTCGTCAACTTCGTCTACGCCTCGGCCGGCGGCTTGCTGATGCTGGTCGGCGCGTGGCTCGCGTATCGGCTCTTCCTCAACGTCGTCGGCTTCAACGTCCGCGACGAGCTCCAGCGCGGCAACATCGCCGTCGGGCTCGCGGTGCTCGGCATCTTCCTCGGCACCGGCATCGGCTTCGGGCTGGTCGTGGCGATGGCGTTGAACTAGGACGGCTCGACATGTTGCGCGCGGCGGCGGCGTTGTTGATCGCGACGTCGATCGCCGTGCAGGCCGCGCCGCCGGCGCCGGAATCGGTCGACTCGCCGCGCTGGAGCAGCGACTACGACTCGCACTTCCGGAAATACTCGAAGCACTTCTTCGGGCCGTTCTTCGACTGGCGCTGGTTCAAGGCACAGGCGATCGTCGAATCGAGGCTCGATCCGCGCGCGAAGAGCCCCGCGGGTGCGGTCGGCGTGATGCAGATCAAGCCGTCGACCTTCCGCGAGATCCGCCGCACCAATCCGCAATGGGTCGCGATCCACGACGCGTCGTTCAACATCGGCGCGGCGATCTACTACGACCACTATCTGTATCAGCGCGCGGCATGGTCGCAGCTCGAGCGCGAGGAGCGCCTGCTGTTCGCGCTCGCGGCCTACAACGCCGGGCCGACCGGCATCCTGCGCGCGGTCAATCAGTCGCCGAGACCGCTGCGCGCGTGGGCACAGGTCTCGCCCAAAGCGCCGCCGGAGACGCGCGCGTATGTCGCGCAGATCGCGCGGCTGTGGAACGCAGCGCAGCGCGGGCCGCAATTGCGCGGCGTCGCGGCGTTGTTCGAGGCGCGTCGCAGGGTGGCGAGCGAAGAACAGCAGCGGCCGATCGTGCCGCCGTCGTCAGTGCATGCGTCGGTGTTCCAGCATCGGGAGCATCGGCGGCGCTAGCCGATCCTCAATCCCGATCCGGCGCGCCCGGCGGGAAGAAGCTGCGATACGGCCGCGCTTCGTCGACCGCGCGCTTGAACGACGGTCGCTGCAGCAAGCTCGTGCGATAGGCCCGCAGCTTCGGGTGCGTCGCGGGAATCTCGTGGACCCAGTCCGCGTAGAACAATGACGGCGCCGCTGCGCAGTCGGCGAGGGTGAACGCATCACCGGCGGCCCATTGCCGTCCCGCGAGCGTGCGCTCGAGCCATGCGTAGCTCTTGTCGAGCAGCGCGCGGGCGTCGGCGATGTCCGCCGGATTGCGCTGCTCGGCGGGGCGCAGGTGATCGAACACGATCTTCTGCATCGGCGTCATCACGTAGTTGTCGAAGAAGCGGTCGAGCATGCGGACTTCGAGCGCCGCGTTGGCGTCCGCCGGCACCATGCGCACCGCGCCGGGATGATGCAGATCGAGATATTCGATGATCACGCTCGACTCGATGACGACGCGGCCGCGATCTTCGAGCGTCGGCATCTTCTTGATCGGCCACAGCCGCCGATGCGCATCCTCGATCGCCGGATCGCCGCCGAGATGCTGGTAGTCGAACGGCGTCTGATTCTCGTAGAGCGAGATCAGGACCTTCTGCGTGTATGACGAGAACGGATGTCCGTAGAGCTTCACGACGATCAGTCCTGCTTCACGCCTTCGACCTGGATGCGCAGCTTGGTGCGGCCGGCGTCGCCCTGGCCCCACTGGCTCGCCTTCATGCCGAACTCGCCCCAGATCACTTCGCCTTCGGCGTCGGCGCCGCAGAGCTGCTTCTTGGTGAGCGGATGCGGGATGCAGTTGAACTGGTTCACCGCGAGGCGCACCGGCTTCTGCACGCCCATCAGCGTGAGCGTGCCGTCGACCGCCTTGAGCGTGTCGCCGTCGAACACGAGCTTGCCCTTGTAGCTGGCGCTCGGATACTTGGCGACGTTGAAGAAGTCCTCCGACTTCGCCTTGTCGTTCATGATCGCGAGGCCGAAGTCGATGCTGGCCGGATCGATCTGGACGTCGACCGTTCCGGTTTTCGCTGCGCGATCGATCACGACGGTGCCGCTGCTGCGATCGAACTTGCCGCGCCAGACCGAGATGCCCATGTGCGGGAACTCGAAGCTCGGGAACGTGTGGTTGGGATCGAGCGGATAGGTCTCGGGCGCGGCGGTCGCGGACGCGCTCACAGCAGCCAGCAAGAAGGCGGACAAGGCTTTCATGGGGTTCTCCGGGAGGATTGAAAGAAGGGTCTCATATCCCCTAGTCGAACAGCCATGCCCGCAATCGACATCATCCGCTTCAGATTCGGCTATAGTGGCGCCCGTCACGCGAGAGACTGCCGGCAAGCGGGCAGCACCGACGGCGCAAATTCGCCCGGAATCGCTCAGGTGAAAGGAGCGTGACGGCCGCACCACTCTGGAGAGCA
>DASRHK010000023.1:0-18270 GCA_035650495.1 Nevskiaceae bacterium
ATCACCGGCGCCGCAGGACAGATCGCCTACTCGCTCATCTTCCGCGTCGCCGACGGCTCCATGCTCGGGCCCGATCAGCCGGTGATCCTGCAGCTCATCGAGGTGCCGGTCCCGGAAGTGCTCGAGAAGCTGAAGGGCACCGTGATGGAAGTCGACGACTGCGCATTCCCGCTGGTCGCCGGCGTGGAGATCCATTCCGATCCGATGTCGGGCTTCGAGGGCACCGACTACGCCCTGCTGGTCGGCGCGCGCCCGCGCGGCCCAGGCATGGAACGTAAAGATTTGTTGACCGCCAACGGCGGCATCTTCGGCCCGCAGGGCAAGGCGCTGTCCGAGAAAGCCTCGCGCGACGTCAAGGTCCTCGTCGTCGGCAATCCGGCCAACACCAACGCGCTGATCGCCGCGACCGCCGCGAAGAAGCTCGATCCGAAGCAGTTCAACGCGATGGTCCGACTCGACCACAACCGCGCGGTGTCGCAGCTCGCGGCGAAGACCAAGTCGCACCAGAACGACATCGAGAAGATGATCATCTGGGGCAATCACAGCTCCACGCAGTACCCCGACATTTCGCACACCACGGTCAAGGGCAAGCCGGCGAAGTCGCTGGTCGACCAGACCTGGGTCGAGAAGGACTTCATCCCCACCGTGCAGCAGCGCGGCGCGGCAATCATCAAGGCGCGCGGCTTGTCGTCGGCGGCGTCGGCTGCATCCGCCGCGGTCGATCACATGCGCGACTGGGCGCTGGGCAGCAACGGCAAGTGGGTGTCGATGGGCGTGCCGTCCGACGGCTCCTACGGCATCAAGCCGGGCGTGGTCTACGGCTATCCGTGCACGACCAAGAACGGCAAGTACGAGATCGTGCAGGGCCTCGAGGTCGACGCCTTCTCGCGCGCCCGCATGGACGCCACCGAGAAGGAGCTGCGCGAGGAGCGTGCGGCGATCGAGGACCTGCTCAAGTAAGATAGGTCCAGGGAATTTTGGGGGACGTCACATGATCCGTATCGCATCCGCCGCGCTCGTCGCGCTCGCTTTTGCCACCAGCGCCAATGCCTACGAGCTGCGCGCCAAGTCCGACTCGAGCCAGATCGGCGTGCAAGAGCTGTCGGACATGGTCCACAAGATCGGCGACGAAGTCGGGCACAACATCCCCGACAGCGACCAGATCCGCGTGCACGCGATCGTGCAGTCGAAGAAGCGCGCCAACTCCGACGAGTTCCTCTGGAACTACCGCGTCGAGTTGCGCAAGCTGCTCGACGGACGCGACACCCCGCCGTATCCGGTCGCGGGCTGGTTCGTGATCTACACCAGCGAAGACTTCGGCATCGGCACTGCGGATCAGATCAAGGGCAAGATCGAAGGCACGATCCGGAAATTCTTCACCGAGCTGAAGAAGGTCAATCCGAAGACCGAAGCGCCCTAGACAGCCGCGACCGTCATCACGGAGACGCGGCCTTCGGCGAGCATGCGCTCGCCGGCTCTCACCTCGAACTGATACATCGAGCCCGCACCGCTCGCAGCGATCTTGCGCGCGCCGATCGTCAGTTCTCCGTCGATGTCGTCGACGCGCTCCACGTGCATCCGGCAATCGCGCAACGCGGTGAGCATGCCGGGCTTCGCCGCTTTCTCCCCGGCCGCTCGCGCGACGAGTCCGCCGTGGATCGCGCAAGCCTGCGCGCCGTACTCGATCAGATGGATCGCCGACAACATCCCGTCGCGGCGCAATGGATGATCGGCGCGGCGATGCGTCGCGCTGCTGCAGGTGATCGCGCGTTCGTCCCAGCGCTCGACGCGCTCGAGCAGACTCATCGCTCCCGCGTGCGGGATCAGCGTGCGGATTTCGGCTTCGTCGATCACGCGCGGGCGAGCGATTGCAGCAACGGCAGCGCGCGGCCCGCGGGATTGGCGAGACGCAGCTTCTCCAGCGCGGGATCGGCCATCGGGATTTCGGCCAGTGTCTCCCCGCTGATCTCGATTGGCCTGCCGGCGCCGTCAGGTGCAAGCACCAGCGCGACGCCCATCGCGAGCGCGATCGGTCGCACGTCGAACAGCGGCTGCGGCGGCACCACGTCGTAGCACGCGAGCAGCACGGGTTTTTGCTCGACGACGACGAAGGTCGCCGCCTCGAGCAATCCGGCGGCGAAGCTCGCGTCATACGCAGACAAGCTCGTCGACGGCGGCTTCGCGCCCGCCGCGATGCTCCAGTATCCCGCCGCGGCGTTGTGCACCGAGTTGTGGAAGTCGGTCGGCGACACCGCGCGCTGCGGCTGCGCGAGCGCGGTGCACAGCCGATGCAGGATGCTGGTGTCGGCGTCGGACGTCGCGAACACCGTCGCGAGCTCCGAGGGCTTGAAGCTCGACGTGCGCATCGCGTCTTCGGCAATGCGGAATGCGAGCCGCACGGCCGGCGCAGCGCGACGGCGCTCGTTCGGCGGCAGGAGGTTCGGCTGATAGAGCGAGAGCGCCTTGGGCTCGTAGCCCGCTTCACCGCGCAGCACGCGACGCGCGCTCTCCCAATCCTCCATCCCGGGCGCGGCGAAGCCGATCGCGTCCACGAAGACTTTCATGCCGCGCGGCCGAAGATGAGGCTGCAGTTGTTGCCGCCGAAGCCGAAGGAATTCGACAGCACTCGATCGACGCGCTTCTGCAGTGGCTGCATCAGCACGTTTGCGCGCAATGATGGGTCGAGCGTCTGCGTGTTGAGGCTCTGCGGCGCGAAGCCGTGCTCGATGCACAGCAGAGAGAACACCGCCTCGCTGATCGCAGCCGCGCCGAGCGTGTGACCGGTCCAGCCCTTCGTCGAGCTGCACGGCGTCGAGGTGCCGAACAGCGAGACGATCGCCTTGTCCTCGGCTGCGTCGTTCGCGGGCGTCGCGGTGCCGTGCAGATTCACGTAGTCGATCTGCTCCGCCGCGAGGTTCGCGCGAGCGAGCGCGCCGCGCATCGCGGCCGCTGCGCCCTCCCCTTCCGGATGCGGCGCCGACATGTGATGCGCGTCGGAGGATTCGCCGTAGCCGAGCAGGCGCGGACCTTCACCCGACTTCTCGAGGATCGCAAAGCCCGCGGCTTCGCCGATCGAGATGCCGCGGCGATTCGCGTCGGCGGGCCGGCAGATCTCCGGCGAGATCAGCTGCAGCGAGTTGAAGCCGTAGAGCGTCGTCAGGCACAGGCTGTCGACGCCGCCGACGATCGCCGCGTCGCAGACGCCGGCGACGATCGCGCGCTGCGCGCTGCCGAACACCTTCGCGCTCGACGAACACGCCGTCGCGATCGCGATGGCGGGTCCCGAGAGGTCGAGCGCTTCGCGCACGAAATCCGCCGGCGAGAAACAGTTCTGCGTGGTGCGGTAGTGGAACCACGACGGCAGCGGGGCATCCGCGCCGCGCTCGCGGTAAGCGAGCTCGGTGGAATGCACGCCCGCCGTCGACGTGCCGATGAACACGCCGACGCGCGCCGCACCGTAGCGGCTGCGCAACGCGATCGCCGCGTCGAGGAATGCGTCCTGCTGCAGCGCGAGCCACGCCAGGCGGTTGTTGCGGCAATCCCATTGCGCGCGCGCGCCGGTCAGCGGCGAATCGAGGCTCGACACTTCGCCGATGAAACACGGCAGGTCGCAGGTCTCGAAGCGCTTCTGCTGAAGTCCGGTGCGGCCTCCGCGCAGCGCCGCGAGCTGCGCCGCGACGCCGTGGCCGAGCGCCGAGGTCAGCGTGTAGCGGGTCACGCTAAGAGGCGTCATTCCAGAAGTCATAGAAGTTGAACCAATTGTACGGAGCGCTGCGCGCGTAATGCTCGAGGCGCTCGGCGTAACGCTGCGCGAGCGCGGCGATCGCGGCATCGCGATCCTGGCGCGGCACGTCGAGGTGCTCGGCAAAGAGCTCGAAGTGCAGCTCGTAGCGTGCGCCGCCGCGATAGACACCGAACGCGAGGATCACCGGCGCCTTCAGCGCCGCGGCGAGGAGCCAGGGACCGGCCGGAAGCATCGCGGTCTTGCCGAAGAATTGGACGGGGATCGCGCGCTCACCTTCGCGCACACGGTCCGCCATCAAGCACACGAGCGCTTGCGACTCGAGCGCCTCGCGCAGCTTGAGCGCGAGCGTCGGGCCGCGCTCGGAGGCGTCGATCACGCTCTGCGCGAGCTGCGGATTGATCCGCTCGAGCACTTTGGTGAACGTCGGGCCGTGTGCGCGATCCAGCAGGATCTTCAGCGGCCGCTCGCGCGCAGTGATGCCGGGCACGCGCATCACTTCGAAGCTGCCGAGATGCGACACCATCACCAGGCAGCCGCTCTTCGCGGCGGCGCGGTGCACCTCGGGCGGGCGATCAACCTCGATCTGAAGCTTCTTCCCTTTTCCGCCCATCACGAAGAAACGATCCAGCGCAGTGGCGGCGAACGCGTAGAAATGCCGATAGCTGTCGCCCATGGTCGGCGCGCGACCGAGCGCGCGCGCAAGGAATTTCTGCGACGCTCGATAGGCTTGACGCGCGCCGATCAGGAAGTAGCCGACGACGAACACCAGCACGAGGCGCGCGACGGCTCGGCCCAGCAGGCGCGACACCAGCAGGAGCAGCAGCAGCCAGAACAGATTGCCGCGCTCGCGCAGCTCCTCCCACCGGCTGGCGCTCATCGGGTCGCGACGTACTCGAGCACGCCTTGCGCGAGCGGCTGTCCGTCGCGCTCGCAGCGGAAGCGGATCGCGTGCGCGTCCCAGTCGAGACGGATGTCCATCGTCTGCGACGGTGCGAGCGGCGAAACAAATTTCGCGGAGCGCACCGCAGCGACGCGCAGCGCGCCGATCACCTCGCGCGCGGCATCGGTGACGAGCTCCAGGATCAGGACGGCGGGAACGATCGGCCGATCCGGGAAATGTCCGGCGAGGCATGCGTGATCGCCAGGCACCGTCGCCTGACGAGTGGCCTCAGGCACGCAGGAGCTCCAGCAACCGGTCCTGCGCGAGCTTGCCCGTCGCGTCGCGCGGGAGTTTCGGCACGCAGCGCAGCGGGCGCGGCAGGAACAGCGGATCGATGTCGTTCGCCAGCGCCGCGAGGATCTGCCGCTCACCGAGCTCCGGCGCCACTGCGAGCGCCATCGGACGCTCGGCGCCCTCCGGCATCAGCACGACGCCGTCGAGCACGCCGGGAATCGAGAGCAGCTTCTGCGTGAGCTCGGCGACCGAGGCGCGCTTGCCGCCGACCTTGATCAGGTCGCCGCGGCGACCGGTGAGCCGGAACGACACGCCGGTGACCGGCGTGAGCTCGTCCTGCAATGCGATCGGCTCCGGATAGTGCGGCGCGATCACGTGCTCCTCGAACAGCATCAGGCCTTGATGCAGCGTCCAGATGTCGGTCTCCGACGTGCGCCGGCTCGCGAGGCTGCCGCCTTCGGTGCAGCCGTAGATCTCCATCACCGACGCGCCGAACAGCGATTCCGCGCGCTTCGCCCATTCGCGCGGCAGCGGCGCCGTCGCGCAGATCACTTGCTGCATCTCCGGGAATTTCAGTCCTGCGTCGAAGCACGCACGCAGATGCACCGGCGTCGTCACCAGCACGCGCGGCTTCGGCGTCGCGGCGAGCAGGTCGCGCAGATCGGCCGGGAAGAACGGCTTGCCGGCACTCGCAGAGAACCCGCACACCATCGGCCAGAACACGGTGAACTCGAGGCCGTACATGTGTTGCGGCGGAACGGTCGCGACGATCTGTGCCTCTGCGACGTGCGGCATCAGCATGCCGCGCGACATCTCTGCCGCGGCGACCAGCGTGCCGAAGGTCTTGAAGTGCGGCGTCGGCACACCGGTCGTGCCCGAGGTGAACGCGATGGCCGCGAGCTGCTCGGGCGGAATCTCGATGCGGGCGTCGGGCGTCGGCGGCGCGCTCGGATCCGCGAGCACCGCGCGGAATGGCGCATCGGGGACCGGCGATGGTCGATCCGACAGCACGTAGCTGGCGGGAAATGCCTTGAGCAGATCGGCGATCGCGCCCGGCGTGGTGTTGTTGGGCAGGAGGTTGGTCTGCCCGCGCAGCAGCGCGGCACAGAAGGCGATGGCGAAGTGATAACGATCTTCGCAGAGATTGATCGCATGACTGCCCGCCGGCAGCCGCGTCGCCAGCAAGCGCGCCTGGCCGAGGAACTGCGCCTGCGTGATCGCGCTCTCGCCGCGGCGGAAGATGACGGCGCTCGGCGAGAAATCGGCGATCAGCGGCAGCATCGCGTCACGCCTTGCGGTAATTGGTGCGCGCGATCAGCTTGATGTGCGCGACGAAGCCGGGATGCTCGAGGTGCCGGTAGCGGATCCGCCGCCAGAGATACTCCAGCGGGAACGCGACGCCGAGGATCACGTAGCTGATCAGGTTGGTGAACAGCGACCACGCGTGCAGCGGCGCGAAGATCGCCAGCAGCGCCGCGCTCGCGGCAATGGTGAACAGGAGCGCAGTCCATGCCATCGTCACCATGCGTGTGTAGTGCGCGAGCTCCGGCGCGAGATGCCCGCCGCGCGCGGCGCGCGCGATGCGGGTGATCAGCGGCGTGCGGCCCGGCAGCAGCGACTCGCCGAACAGCATGCCGAGCGCGATCGGCAGCAGCACCGGCGGCAGGAACAGCGCGTACTGGCCGCCGCCGAAGAAGACCAGCCCATAGAGCGCCGCGGAAATGCCGAGCCACCAGCCCCACGCCGGCGGCGACATCGCGCGCATCTGCGGGTACAGCGGGATCGCGACGAGGCAGATCAGCGCGGCCCATTGCAGCCAGAGGTTCTGTCGCACCGTCGCCAGATGCGACAGCAGCGGATAGGCGATGACGAGAAGGAGCATGGCGCTGCCGCTGCCGGCAGGAGGATTGCCTACGCCGCGCGCTTGCCGGCGACATGGGCGGTCAGGCGGCGCAGCGAGCCGAAAGCCTTCTTGGTGGCTTCGTCCTCCGAGCGCAGCTCGACGCCGTACTTCTGGCTGATCGCGAGCGCGATCTCCAGCGCGTCGATCGAATCGAGACCGAGGCTGCCCTCCGACTGTCCGAACAGCGGCGCGTCCGGCGCGATCGCGCCCGCGTCCACGCCGTCGAGATTGAGTGCCTGCACCAGGAGGTGCGCCATCGCGGATTCATCCGCGGACTGTGCCGACATTTCAGTTCTGACCCGGTTGCCGTCGCGGGGCGCGACGGCTTATCCCTTTACAATAGTATCCCGCAAACCCAACGTTGCCTGCACCAGCGCATGGCGCTGCCAAGTCCATTTCTCCCTAGGCGCCCTTATCACGCGGCGTTCCCGGCTCCTGCCGATGCGCGCCTCGACGCGCGCACGCTCGTGCGGATTCATTTCGGCGAAAGCGCGGCCCTGAAGGCCGACCCACCAGATCCGCGCGACGTCGTCGTCGCCCTGCCACAGCTGCAGGCGACGCCGCTCGCCGAAGTGTGGACGTCGGATCGCGCCGTCGAGCACGGCTGGCACGAGGGCATCGGCTACGCGCACAACGGCGAGGTGCTGTTCGGCCAGCTGCGCGTGGAGGAATCGGCGCTCGCGCATCCTGACCACGCGGCGTTCCGCGCGTACGTGCGCATCGATCAGCTGATGCAGCGCTTCGGTTATCCGTGCTGGCTGCGCGTGTGGAATTACTTCGCCGACATCCATCGCGGCGACGGCGATCAGGAGCGCTATCGGCAGTTCTGCGTCGGCCGGCACAAGGCGATGTCGCTCAAGCCCGGCTTCGAGCAGAACCTGCCGGCGGCAACCGTGATCGGCACCGGCGGCTCGGGCTTGCTGATCTATTTCCTCGCCGGGCGCACGCCCGGCATCCAGGTCGAGAATCCGCGCCAGGTGAGCGCGTTCCGCTATCCGCGCGAGCACGGACCGGTGTCGCCGAGCTTCTCGCGCGCGACGCTCAAGCGCTGGGCCGATCGCGCACAGCTGCTCGTCTCGGGCACCGCGAGCATCGTCGGTCATGAGAGCAAGCACCTCGACGACGCCCCCGCGCAGCTCGGCGAGCTCAAGACCAACATCCGCGCGCTGATCGACAATGCGATCGCGCAGCATTTCCCCGGCGCGAGCAGCAATGCCGTCGTCGCCGAAGGCCTGAAGCTCTACGTTCGCGATCGCAAGGTGCTCGAGGCGATCCGATCGCAGCTGCCGAAGCACTTCCCCGCCGACGCGCCGCTCTTCATCCTGCAGGGCGACATCTGCCGGCGCGAGCTCCTGGTGGAAGTCGAAGGCAGCTACACCATGCCCGAAGCGCGGGGATGAAAGCGCTGCAGCGGCTGAATCACGGCTGGCGCGTGATCGCGACCGGCATCGCCTTCGTGACCTTCGGCCTCGGGGGCCTCGTCTTGTCGGTCACGCTGTTCCCGCTCGCGGCGCTGACGTCGCCGGATGCGGCGACGACCAAGCGTCGCGTGCAGCGCCTGATGAGCGCGTCGTGGCGCCTCTTCGTCTGGTTCATGAAGCTGATGGGCATCCTGACCTGGGAAGTGCACGGCCGCGAAAAGCTGCGCGAGCGCGGCCAGCTCATCGTCGCCAATCACCCGAGCCTGCTCGACGTGGTCTTCCTGATCTCGCAGATCCCGGAGGTCGACTGCATCGTCAAGCGCGCGATCTTCACCAACCGCTTCATGCGCCTTCCGGCGACCTGGGCCGGCTACATCGCCGAGCGCTCGGCCGAGGAGCTGATCGGCGACTGCGCCGCGACGATCACGGCGGGACATTCGCTGCTCATCTTTCCCGAAGGGACGCGCACCGTGCCCGGCCAGCCGATCAGCATGCGCCGCGGGGCCGCGCAGATGGCGCTCGCGGCGAAGTGCCCGCTGCGGCCGGTGACCCTGTCGGTGTCGCCGCCCACCCTCATCAAGGGTCAGCCCTGGTACCACGTTCCGCCGCGGCCCTTCCACGTGCGCATCGAGGTCGGCGAGCCGATCGCCATCGAGCCCTATCTCGCGATGGAGCCGTCGCTGGCCGCCCGACACCTGACCCGGGACCTCGAGGCGTACTTCACGGCATCCCTCCAAAAAATCGGTGATCCCGCTCACACCACGGGGATGGCCGCCGCCGTATAATTTTGCGGTCGGCCGTTGTGGGTCGGCCTTCAGGCCGACGCGGTTCGGGGGATGGTTCAAGGAAATGGGCACTCAAGAAATCTTTGCCAGGCTGCGCGACCTTCTCGTGGAGCTCTTCGAGGTCGAGCCGGCCAAGATCACGCTCGAGGCCAACCTGTACAAGGACCTCGACATCGACTCGATCGACGCCGTCGACCTCATCATCAAGCTCCGGGAGATCACCGGGCGCCGCGTGCAGCCCGAGGCCTTCAAGCAGGTGCGCACGGTCGGCGACGTGGTCAACGTCGTCTACGGCCTGACCCAGGCCGCCGCCTGACGGCAGCCGTGGTCACCGAGCCGCGGATCGTCAGCAGGCGGCGCGACGCAGAAACGATTCGCATGCAGCTACGGATTCCCCGCGAGCTCGCCTTCCTCGCCGGTCACTTTCCCGGTCTGCCGATCGTGCCCGGCGTCGTGCTGCTCAAATGGGCGATCGACTTCGGTCGCAAGGAGTTCTCGCTGCCCGGCGTGTTCAAGCGCCTCGCTGGCGTGAAGTTCATGCGCATCATGCCGCTCGACACCGACGTGACCTTGACGCTGCGTCGCGCGGGCGAGGAGCTCTCCTTCGAATACGACGACGCCGGCTTGAGCTGCGTGCAGGGCCGCGTGCTGTTCGCATCCGCATGAAGATCTGTCTCGTCATCCCGTTCTATCGGCACGAGAACGCGATCGCGGCGACGATCGCGGCCGTGAAGCCGATGCGGCTGCCGTGCATCCTCGTCGACGACGGTTCCGGGCCCGATGCACTGCACTCGCTGCAAGCGCTCGCCGCGCAGGAAGCCGACTGGCTCACGGTGCTGCATCTGCCGACCAACCAGGGCAAGGGCGCTGCGGTGATGGCCGGGATGGAAGCCGCGGCGCGCGACGGATTCACGCACGCGCTGCAGATCGACGCTGACGGTCAGCACGACTCGACCGACATCCCGAACCTGATCGCGGCCGCCAAAGCGAACCCGCGCGCGGTGGTCACCGGCGTGCCGCGCTACGACGAGTCCGTGCCGCGCTCGCGCCTCTACGGCCGCTACTTCACGCATCTGTGGGTGTGGATCAACACGCTGTCGCTGCAGATCAAGGACTCGATGTGCGGCTTCCGCGTCTATCCGGTGTTGCCGTCGCTCGCGGTGTGGCGCCGCATGCGCTGGGGCCGGCGCATGGACTTCGACACCGAGATCCTCGTGCGCCTGTTTTGGATCGGCGTGCCGGTGATCGGCTTGCCGACGCGCGTCACCTATCCGAGCGACGGCGTCTCGAACTTCGATCTCGTGCGCGACAACCTGCGCATCGCGTGGATGCACACGCGCTTGTTCCTCGGGATGCTGCCCCGCTTGCCGTGGCTCCTCGGTCGACGCCTGGTGCGGAGACCGGCGTGAGCCTGCCCGCCGCCGGCGTCACGCTCGAGGCGGAAGTGATCGTGCAGGTGCCGTTCTACGATCTCGATCCGATGAACATCGTCTGGCACGGCAACTACGCGCGCTATTTCGAAGTGGCCCGTTGCGCGCTGCTCGAGAAGCTCGACTACAGCTACCCGCAGATGGAGAAGTCGGGCTACGCGTGGCCGGTGATCGACCTGCACGTGCGCTACGTGAAGCCGCTGCGCTTCGATCAGCGCGTGAAAGTGAAGTGCACGATCGTCGAGTGGGAATATCGATTGAAGCTGCGCTACCTCATCACCGACGCGACCACCGGCGAACGCCTCACCAAGGGCGAGAGCGTGCAGGTCGCGGTCGACGTGAAGACCGGCGAGATGTGCCTGATGTCGCCGCCGGTGCTGTTCGAGCGGCTGGGCCTGCCGCGGCCTTGAGTCGATTCCTCTTCGCAGCGATCTTTGCGATCGCGTTCGGCTCTGCGCACGCGGCCGATGATCTCTTCGCGCACGCCGCGACGCTCGATCAGCTCGCCAAGCTCCTCGCGCCTGCGCGCACGCCGCTCGCCGAATCCCAGGCGCTGCGCGGCGCGTTCGAGCAGCGGAAATATCTGTCCGGGATTCCGAAGCCGCTCGTCTCGCGCGGCGAGTTCACCTTCGCGCGCGATCGCGGCGTGTGGTGGCACACGAAAGTCCCGTTCGATTCCGAGTTCATCCTCACGCGCGACGGCATGACGCAGCGCGACGCCGGCGGCACGCCGATCACGCTGACGTCGCAGCAACAGCCCGCGCTGCGCGTCGTTGCCGACGTGTTCCTTTCGCTGTTCGCGCTCGATCTCAAGCTGCTCGCCGAGAACTTCGACACCTTCGGCATGCCGGACGCGCAAGGCTGGCAGCTCGGGCTCGTCCCGCACGCGGGCGCGCTCGGCGGCGTGGTCGCCCGCGTGACCATCCACGGCAAGACCCGCGTCGATCACGTCGATCTGACCGATTCGCGCGGCGATCGCACCGAGCTCGTGCTGACCGACGACGGCCGTGGCGCCGGGCCGCTCACCCCCGAGGAAACGCAGCACTTCCGCTAGACTTGGCCTCACGTGGACGCCAGATCCATTCTCGCGGGGGCACCGTTGTTCGCCTCACTCTCGGCAGAGGCGCTGGATGATCTTGCGCAGCTCTCCGAACGCTACGAATTGCGTAGCGGGCAGACCCTGTTCGAGCAGGGCGACGAGCCGACCCATTTCTTCATCGTCGCCACCGGACGCCTGCGCGTCACCTCCGCCGGCGTGGTCGTCGGCTATGTCGGGCACCTGGAGCCGATCGGCGAAGTCGGCGTGATCGCCGGCGAGAAGCGTGGCGGCAGCGTGCATGCGATCCGCGACAGCGTGCTGCTGCGCTTCGAGCGCACCGCGTTCCTCGTGTTCCTCACCCAGCATCCGCCGGCGATGATCGTGATGTCGCGCGTGCTGGTGCAGCGGCTCGCGGCGAACCAGCGCCAGCAGAAGCTCGCCTCCGCGCGCGGCAATCGCACGCTCGCGGTTCTGTCCGCGTCGCCCGACATCGACGCCGAAGCCTTCGCGGAGAAGCTGGTCGGACAGATCCGCAACTATCACTCGACCTCGCGGGAGATCCGCGCCGCCGATGCCGACGCCGAAGTCGGCGCCGGCGCCGCGAACGCGCCGTTTACCGGCGAGCTCGACGATCGGCTCACCGCCTGGCTCAACCAGCTCGAAGGCGAGCATCGCTATCTCGTCTACGCGTCGGGTCGGGACAGCGACGCGTGGGCGATGCGCTGCATGCACCAGGCCGATCGCGTCATCGTGCTCGCCAATGCAGGCGCCGCCGACGCACGCAGCGCGATGCTCGATGATCTCGCCAAGAGCGGAATCCTTGCGCCGATCGAGCTCGTGCTGATGCGCCACGAAGGCGCCGCGAGCGGCGACACGCTCGGCTGGCTCGCGCTGACCGGCGCGCGCGCGCACTACTTCCTGCGCCCCGGCGATCAGAGCGATCTCGCCTCGCTGGCGCGCCAGCTCACTGGTCGCGGCGTCGGGCTCGTGCTCGGCGGCGGCGGCTCGCGCGGCTTCGCGCACATCGGGCTGATCCGCGCGCTCGAGCAGCTCAAGATCCCGATCGACATCGCCGGCGGCACCAGCATGGGCGCGTTCATCGCCGCCCTGCTCGCGTGCGGCTGGAACAGCGCCGAGATCACCTACCTGTGCAACGACACCTTCGTCCAGCACAACTACCTCAACGACTACACGCTGCCGCGCGTCGCGCTGATCCGCGGACGCAAGTTCCTCGGGCACCTCACCGCGCTGCTCGGCGATCGCAAGATCGAAGACCTGCACATGCCCTACTTCTGCGTCAGCACCAACCTCACGCGCGGCGCTGCGCAGGTCCACGATCGCGGGCCGCTCGACGTCTGGCTCGCGACCAGCATGGCGGTGCCGGGCATCGCGCCGCCGATCGCGTATCAGGGCGATCTCTTGTGCGACGGCGGCGTGATCAACTCGCTGCCGACCGACGTGATGCAGGCGATGGAGCGCGGGCCGATCATCGCCTCCGACGTCTCCACCGAAGGCGACATCAGCGCACCCGGCGCGGGCATGAACGGGCCCGATCCGAATGCACTGCTGCGGTGGGAAGGCCCCGGCGATCCGCCGGGCCTGCGCGACATCCTGTTCCGCACCGCGACGCTCACCTCAGAGTCGGGTGTGCAGCGTCGCGCCGAACGCGCCGATGTCTACCTGCGCATGCCGGTGGAAGGTGTCGGCATGTTCGACTGGAAGAAGCTGCACGATCTGGTCGAGCGCGGCTATCAGCACGCGATCGCGCAGCTGACGCCGGCTCGGGAGAAGTTGCTGAGCTAGCGGGTGCGCGTGCGCACCGCTGAACCCTTCCAATCGGCAGCGACGATCCGCGCGATCAACGCTTGCAGGACAACGTCGTCGTTCTCCAGCTCCTGGTGCGTCCGCGCGCGGCCGCATTTGCCGGGCACCACGACAAGCTCGAGCTGGCGTGACCGGATCAGCGCGCGCAGCGTCGCATCCCGTTTCGTCGACGCGGCATCCCCGACGAGCGCTGCTCCAGGGCGCTCTTCGAGCGCATTGGCGACCATGTGCAGGAACGAGCGGCGATACCCGTCACTCAGCGCATCCTGCTGCTCCGATTCCTCGTCGAGCACCACGAGCGTCGTCCGCGCAATCGCGCCGGTGCCGATCGCCGCGCCATACGTCGCCTGGAACAGGTCCGTGGTGCAGGCGGGCGCTGAAAGGGCGCAGCTCGAGACGCGCAATCCAAAGCCTGGCGTACCGCTGAAACCGGGCGCCTTGACGTGCCCCTTGGTCGCGACCAGGGCGAGCAGCGGCGCCATGGCGATCGCACCCGCGCCGTGCGCGCAGACGTGCAGCTCGCAGGAAGGATCCAGCGTCATGCGATGGGCGAGCAAGCCGGCCAGCAAGCGGGCACCGCCACTGGGCCGTATGCAGGATTGCAAGGCGCTGCGCTTGATCTCATCCCAGAACGTGCGGCCGAGGGTGCGGCGCACGAGCGCGTCCAGCGCTTCCTCGCGCGGCGGCGCGCTGCGCCATTCGCGCTGCGGCGATCGGGCGAGCTCGGGCTCGGCCAGCGCGATCTGCAACAAGGCGTCGAGCGAGCCACGGATGCCGCTTCGCCAGAGCAGCGCGATCGGATAGATCTGCTGCCGCAGGTAGCGCGGCACGCGCTTTCGGAGCTGCTCGAGCTCCGCCTCGTCGGCGTGAAACCCTCCGCCGGCGAGCAAGAGGATGCGCGGTCGATCCCAGTCGCCGGTGAGGCGCGGGATATCGTTGCGGAAGATCGCTTCGACGTCCGCCTTGGTGTTGCCGAAGCGGCCACTGGTGCGCAGGCGGCCGTCGCGATCGAGGCTGATCACATGCGGCCGCAGCTCCACGGCGCGGTCGTCGCCATAGGTCGGGCTCGGCTCGCGAATCTCGTGTGCCTGGACGCGCACCGACGAGCCGAGCTGCGCCGCCCAGACGTCGACGCCGTGCCGCAGCCATTGGTCGTAGTCGAGATAGCCGCAGCCGTGCAGTCCCCAGTGCGTGCCCCAACTGTTCTGGACCCAGAGGCCATCCTGGTCGTAAGCGACGACGGCAAACGCGTGGCAACCCAGGCGTCGGCTGCCTTCGCGGATCACGCCCTGCGGATCGGGACTGAGCCAACCTTCGTGGATCCACGCGCTCGCGATCAGAATGCCGGCTTCGGTGAGCGCCGCGTGCACGCTGGAGAAGTCGCGGTGGTCGATGCGGAAGTACGCGGAGAGCCGTCGCGCCGCTGCGTCGGCGCTGCGCTGATCCGTGAGCGCCGGCTCGGAATCGGCGATGGGCTCGGGCCACAGCGATCGACCGCACACGCCGTGCCGATGCCATCCTTTGAGAGCGCTGCGCAGGCCGATGGAGGGTGCGTCATCGCCCGCGGGTTCCACCGTGCGACGCGCCATTTCGTGAAGCATCCATGGGCTCGCGGGCTCCGTCGGACCGTCGCGACCTGCTCGCAGCAGATAGTTCGCGACGGTGGCGACCGCGAAGCCGGCGCAGGCGCCATCGCAACCCTGGTCCAGCACCGGCGCGCGCCGTTTCTGATAGTCCGCCAGCGGCCGCCGAGGCGGGACAGACGGGAGCGCGCTCGCATACCAGCGGTCGCGCAGGTCGAGGACGTCGGGCCGGGCGTCCAGCCGTCGGCGCGTGGCTTGGCTTCGGTCGATCATCGGCGTGCACGCTCGCACGCCGCCGACGCCGACGTCACTGCCTGACTGGACAGGCGACCTAGTGCGGCGTGTGCTGCACCCTTGCCGCTCTCGGGCGAACGTACTTGTCGCGGATGCTGCGCATCACCAGCTCCTGGTGGAAATAGCGCTTCGCACGCTCGTGCATGTACGCGATGGAGCCGGCATCGGCGGTGTCGTAATAATTCACGAAGTCCTGCAGATGCTCCTTGCCGAGCAACGACAGCGGCGGGTGCTCCGCGGGAATCACTCCGAAGTCGACGAAGAAGCGCAGGACCTCGAAGCGGTTGATGCCGACGACGTAGTGATAGCCACTGGCGTGAGCCTGGCATGCGCTGTGGTAGAGGATGAGGCCGAGCGCGATCGAGGCGCGGAATTCCCGCGCGATGACGACGTTGTTGACCTCGAGCAAGCGTCGATGAGCACCGTCGTCGTCGCGGGCTCCGGGGACCAGGTCGAAATAGTCACTGCGCGGATCGCTCACCGGCGTCAGGCGGAAGATCGCCGCCAGCGCGCCGCAGTGGCGGATCGCGAACATCATCGATTGCGCCGAGGGCAGGACTTCGCCGCAGAAGAACCCGAGCGGCTCGTAATGCGCCTGCAGGAAGGCGTGATATTCCGAGAACTCGGCATCCGCGCCGACGTGACAGAGGTTGAACAGCTCGCTGCGATACAGATCCAGCGGATCGGCGGCGCCTTCAGGCATGGGTGGACTCCGGTTGTTCGTGAGCCGTGCGCAACGCGAAGAAGCGCTCGGTGGAAGCTGCAACCTCACGGAACAAGCCGCCGTAGTGGAAGAACGTCATGCGCCGGCCGTGCTCGATCCACGGCAGGCTCGCTGCGGTCCCGCATCGATTGACGGCATCGCGCGCCTGCTCGTAATGGCGCTGATCGAAGCCGGCATGGCTGCGCAGGAACGTCGTCGCGCGCTCGGGAATCCCGTAGCGACGGATCAGCACGCTGGCCAGATCGCCAGCGAGCTGCGCGCCCATGCCTTCCGTCGCGGATGCGACGCCGAGCAGCGCTTCGGGATGACCGGCGCCGGCGAAGAAATAGTTCTGGGTGACGACGCCCCACGCACCCGGCCCCGGCATCCGCGAAGTGATGGCGGTCGCATCCAGTCCGAGGCCGTGCAGGTCCTTCAGGCAGAACTGCTCGTGACCGTGCTCCTCGTTCGCCTGCTCGACGAGCCACGCGCGCAGCGCACGTTGATCATCATCGACATGCGAGGCCGCCCGCGCCAGAGCTCTGGAGGTGTGGCGGACCAGATAGTAGGTCTCGCGCAGGTAGACCACGTACTGATCGCGCGTCGCCTGCCCCGATGCCACGAGCGCGAACAGCGGATTGTCCAAGACGTATCGGCGCTGGTCGGCGGCGGTGGCCGCCAGCAGTTGGTCGAACAGATCCATCAGCACACCCCCCGACATGCTTTCTTCTTGTTGGCGACTCGCCTCTTGGCGAGTTTCTAGTTCACATTCAGCTCCACTTGATCAGCCCCAGCGACAGCGCCACCGCCGTCGCCTGCGTGCGGTTGACGACGTTGAGCTTGCGCATCGCGTTCTCGAGATGGAACTTCACCGCGCGCGAGGTCACACCGAGCACCGACGAGATCTCCCAGTTCGTCTTGCCGTACTTGGCCCAGGTGAGCACTTCGAGCTCGCGCGGCGTGAGTTTCGGCTTGTCGCGCTGATGACCCATGTGCATGCGCGACAGCGCCACGTGCAGGTGCGGAACCAGGAAATCGAGCAGGACGCGGTGGCGCTTGTTCGAGGCGAGGTCCTCGCCGACGCACGAGAAGAAGGAGCCGGCGCTCGAATTGTCGAAACGCGCGCCGAACGCGAAGCCGTCGGTCAGGCCGAATTCCGCGGCGGTGCCGTAGAACTCCTTTTCGACCGGCGTTTGATGCTGGCTGCGCAGCTGCGACCAGATGATCGGCCTGTGCTCGACGAACAGCCTGCGAGCGACCGGGTCGATGCGTTGATAGCCCCGGCGGCGATAGACGCCGATCCACTGCTGCGGGTAGTCGATGCTCACGCGGTGATTCGCACGGACGATGGCGTTATCCGTGCCGATCTCGGCCACGCAGACGTCGGCGCGCTGGATGGGCAGCACGTCGAACACCAGGCGCATCAGACCGCCGAACTGGGCTTCCGTGCCGACCTGTAGCGCAGCGTCGATCAGATCGAGCGCCGCGACGAGATCACGCTTCGATGCGTGTCTCGCCAACTGCGTTGCAGTTGACATGTCGCACCCCCGGGGCGGCTACGTTAACAACTTTCAAAAACCAAAAACAAGAGGGGCGCAAGCATTGCGGAAGAAATTTTTTCGCGCACCTGTCCGCTCGGGCAGGTGTCGACGGCTCGGTGCGGCAAACGATTTTGTGAGACGAAAGCGCTTGCGGATGCGTAGTTAGCCTGGGCTACTCGCGGACGGCCTTAGTATTAACTTACGCGATTAGTTGCTGTGTCCCAAAAAACCAAGGGCCGCTCGCGCGGCCCTCGTCGAAGCGCTGTGAACCCGCCTACTTCGAAAGGATCCTGAATTCCACGCGCCGGTTCTGCTGCCGGCCTTCGTCGGTGTCGTTGCTGGCGATCGGGCTGAATTCACCGTAGCCCTCGGACGACAGGCGCGAGGCGTCGATGCCCTGCTGCACGAGATAGTTGCGCACCGACTCGGCGCGGCGCTTGGACAGCGCCATGTTGTATTGCTCGGTGCCGATGTTGCAGGTGTGGCCGCCGACCTCCAGCGTCACGCCTGGCTGCGACTTCAGGCCCGCGACGATCTGGTCGAGCTGCTGCTTGGCCTCGGGCTTGAGATCCGAGCTGTTCAGCGAGAACAGCACGCGCGACAGCATGATCACCGTCTGCTTCTCTTCGATGCAGCCCTGCGCGTCGACCTTGAAGCCCGGCGGCGTGTCGGGGCACTTGTCGCGGCAGTCGGGCACGCCGTCGTGATCGGAGTCGATCTTGCACGGATCCGGCGGCGGCGGAGTGACCGGCACCGGCGCGCGATACGGCTTGGCGTGAATCACTTCGCGGAACCACATGTATTGCAGGCCCACGCCGACGTGCGTGT
>DASRHK010000024.1:0-36957 GCA_035650495.1 Nevskiaceae bacterium
AGTACACCCTCGGCGCCGACGTTCTCGTCGCGCCGGTGATCTCCGAAGGCAATCCTGCGACGACCGACGTGTGGATCCCGCCGGGGACGTGGATCGATTTCTTCACCGGCGAAGCGCTCGACGGTCCCGCGATCGTTCAGCGCAGCGTCCCCTACGATCAATATCCGGTGTTCGTGCGCGCAGGCGCGATCGTGCCGACGCAGCCGGACGTCGTCACCAGCTCGCAAGGTCCGCAGGACGATCTCGTGATCAACGTCTGGCCCGGCGCCGACGGCGCTTTCGATCTCTACGAAGACGAAGGCCAGGGCTTCGGCTATCAGCACGATCATTTCGCGTGGACGCACATCACGTCGCACACATCCGGCACCTGCCGATCCGTCACGATCGGCGCTGCGAGCGGAACCTTCCCCGGTGCACTCACGCAACGGCGCTGGCACGTGCAATTCATCGGGGGCGACCTGGTGGACACCGGCGCTCAGCCGACGAATGCATCCCTGACGGTGCCTATGTCCGGTTGCGAACCAACAATGCATTGAGCGGCCGCCACAATCGGGGCATGCATGCTCGATCCTTCGCTGTCGCTGCCCTCACCGTCTCGCTCACGCTCGCAGCCTGCGGCCGATCTGCATCACCCGACGAGCTGAAAGCGCTGCAAGCCGGGCTTGGCAAGATCTCCGGCGACAAGATGCTGCGCGACGAGATGCACGCGTTCTACGGCGGCCGCCGCTTCCGTCCGGTGTTCGTCGTACGCGGCGAGGCGCGGCCGGTCGCCAGGCATCTGCTCGACGTGCTCCGCGCCGCGGGCCAGGAAGGACTCGATCCCGCGCAGTACCGCGTCGACGAGCTCGCGCGTCGCATCGACAAGCCCGGCGACGGCGCGCAGGCGATGGAGACCGAGCTCGCGCTCACCCGCGCGCTGCTGACGTACGGCAATCACGTCGCGTTCGGCCATCGCATCGCCAAGGACGTCGATGCGAGCTGGACGGCGCAGCCGCGCAAGATCGACGTCGCCACGCTCGCTGCCGAAGCCGCCGACGGCGACGATCTCGACGAGCTCACCGCGAAGCTCGAGCCGAAGCAGCCGCAGTACGCGCAGCTCAAGCAGGCGCTCGCGAACGAGAAGGACGCCGAGCGCGCGGAGAAGCTGCGGCTCAACCTGGAGCGCTGGCGCTGGCTGCCCGACGATCTCGGCAAGACTTACGTGATGGCCAACGTGCCGAGCTTCCATCTGGAAGTGCACGACGGCGACGAGCGCCCGCTGCAGATGCGCGTCATCGTCGGCAAGCCGGAGAACCGCACGCCGATCTTCTCCGACACGATGACCGAAGTCGTGTTCAGCCCGTACTGGAACATCCCGCAGAGCATCGAAGTGAAGGAGATGCTGCCGTCGCTGCAGAAGGATTCCGACTTCCTCAAGCGCAAGGACATCGAGGTCGTGCGCATCGTCAACGGCAAGGCGGAACAGGTCGATCCGGAGAAGGTCGACTGGGACAAGGCCGCGGAGTCGGACATCCAGCTGCGCCAGCGCCCCGGCGCCGACAACGCGCTCGGCTTCATCAAGTTCGTGTTCCCGAACCGGCACAACGTCTACTTCCACGACACGCCGAACGACAACCTGTTCGCCAAGCTCACGCGCGATCTCTCGCACGGCTGCGTGCGGCTGGAGAAGCCGGTCGATCTCGCGCGCTTCGTGCTGCGCGATCAGTCCGAGTGGACGCCGGAGCGCATCGAGGAAGCGATGCACAGCGGCAAGGAGAAGCACGTCGCGCTGAAGGAGCCGGTCGCGGTGCACATCGTCTATTTCACGGCGCTGCCAGCGGACAACGGCGGCATCGCCTTCTTCGACGACGTCTACGGCTACGACGCGAGGCAGCGTGAGCTCACGCAGGTCGCGCGGCGCTGACGGGCTCAGCGCCGCTCGGGCGGCTTCCAGGTATCGGCCGGGATCGCGCCGGTTTCCAGCCGCGACGTGAGCGCCGCCAATCCGTCGCGCTTCACCACCGGCCCGAATTGCGCGCGGAAGTTCTGCACGAGACCCAAACCCTCGACGCTCATGTCGCAGACGAGCCAGCGGCGATCGTCATCCAGGCGCAGATCGAACTGCAGCGAGACCGGCGGCCCGACTTTCTGCGGCAGCTGCGCGCGCACGCGCGCGGTGCCTTCGAGCGCGTCGATCTCCGAGAGCTTCCAGCCCGACTGGTTGCGCTGCGCGCGCTCGAGCAGCGCGGCGCCGTAGAACACGATCAGGCGGCGCTTGAACGCGGCCTTGAACCGATCGCGCTCGTCGCGCGTGGCCGAGCGCCACCCTTTGCCGGTCACCGCTTCCGAGATGACGTCGAGATTGAACGCAGGCACGACGACCCGGTCGATGACCTCGTAGAGCTGCTCGGGATCGCGTCGATAATCGTCGCCGTGCTGATCGACGAGCTGCTGCAGCGCGTCGATCTTGTCGCCGACGATCTCGACCGGCGTGCCGCTGGCGCCGAGGCTCGCGCCGCTCCAGCTCGCGAGGAGCGCGACGAGCGCCATGACCGCGCGAGGCTGCGCGCGCTCAATCACCGAGGTGCTCGTCGAACAGCTTGCGACCGTAATACAAGCCGTAGCCTCCGCCGATCGCGCTGAGCACGACTGCGAAGAAGAGATTCAGGTGCGCGCCCAGCGCCCAGCCGATCGCGCCGAGCAGCGTCGCTCCGGTCGCCCCCATGATGAAGCGCATGGGCCGGAATGTAGCGCTATTCGGCCGCCGCTGCTGCGGGCGCGCCGCCGGTCGGCCGATGCGCGAACCACACCGGGATGATCATCGCGAGGCACAGCCAGGCGGAGATCCAGAAGTAGTCGAGCGACGACAGCAGATACGCCTGATTGACGAGTCCGCGCGTCAGCACCGCGATCGACTGCGGATCGTTGAAGCCCGCCGCGTGGAGTCCGTGCATCGCCTGCTGCAGCGTCGGGTCGTAGACGCTCGACGCTTCCGCCAGCCGCGTCTGATGCAGCGCTTCGTGGCGATCCCAGAACGTCGTCGAGATCGACGCCGAGAACGCGCCCGCCGTGATGCGCATGAAATTCTGCATGCCCGACGCCGCCGGCACGCGCTGCGGCTCGATGCCGTGCAGCGACAGCGAGACGATCGCGACGAAGAACGTCGCCATGCCGAAGCCCTGCACCAAGAGCGGCTTCAGGAATTCCCAGTAGCTGGCGTCGGCGGTGTAGCCGGCGCGAAGGTAGTACGACAGCCCGAACGCGAGGAACGCGAAGGTCGCGATGCGGCGCGCGTCGACGCGCGAGAGCATCTTGCCGACGATCGGCGTGACCAGCACCGCGATGATGCCGCTCGGCGCGACGACGAGCCCCGCCCACGTCGCGGTGTAGCCGAGCTGCGTCTGCATCCACAGCGACAGCAGCACGATGTTGCCGAAGAACACCGCGTAGCCGAGGCACATCGCGATGATGCCCATCGTGAAGTTGCGCGACTTGAACAGCGAGAGATCGACGATCGGATGCTCGGCGGTGAGCTCCCAGATCAGGAACGCGGCGAAGCCGATCGCAGCGACGATGCCCATCACTACGATCGCCGGCGAGGAGAACCAGTCGAGGTCCTTGCCCTTGTCGAGCATGATCTGCAGCGAGCCGACCCAGAGCACGAGCAGAGCGAAGCCGATCGAATCGACCGGCACCTTGCGCGTCGGCGTCTCGCGTGTTCCGAGGATGCGCCAGCACACCGCGGCGGCGAAGATGCCGACCGGCAGGTTGATGTAGAAGATCCACGGCCACGACATGTTGTCGGAGATCCAGCCGCCGAAGATCGGGCCGCAGATCGGCGCAACGAGCGTCGTCATCGACCAGATCGCGAGCGCGGTGCCGCGCTTCTGCGGCGGGAAGATCGACATCAAGAGCGCCTGCGATCCCGGAATCATCGGGCCCGACACCGCGCCCTGCAGCACGCGGAAGAACACCAGCGACGGCAGGCTCCACGCGACACCACAGAGGAACGACGCCGCGGTGAACGCAAGCACCGAGGCGACGAACGTGCGCACGACGCCGTAGCGCATCATCAGCCAGCCGGTGAGCGGCACCGAGATGCCGTTGGCGACCGCGAACGACGTGATGACCCACGTGCCTTGATCGGGCGACACGCCGAGGTTGCCGGCGATGGTGGGAATCGCGACGTTGGCGATCGTCGTGTCGAGCACCTGCATGAACGTGCCGAGCGCGAGCGCGATCGAGGCGAGCGCCTGCGTCCCCTTGGGGAGCGGCGCGCTGTCGTTCATTTCGCTTCCACCGCCGCGGCGCTCACCGACGCGCCGGAATTGTCGGCGACGATCTTCGCGATCTGCGCTTCGGTGTCCTTGTCGTCCTCGTCGCTCGCGATCTGCGGATGCGGCTCTCCGCGCACCTTGTCCGCCATCAGCGGACCCGACGCGTCGCGGACGTCGACCTGCACCGCCATCGACAAGCCGACGCGCAGCGGATGCTCCGCGAGCTCGTTGCGATCGAGCGCGATGCGCACCGGCACGCGCTGCACGACCTTGATCCAGTTGCCGGACGCGTTCTGCGCCGGCAGCAGCGCGAAAGCGCTGCCGCTGCCCGCCGAAAGACCGGCGATGTGTCCGTGGAATTTCGCGCTGCGTCCGTAGACGTCGGCACGCAGCGTGACCGGCTGGCCGACGCGCATGTTCTCGAGCTGCACTTCCTTGAAGTTGGCGTCGACCCAGACGTCGTCGAGCGGCACCACCGCCATCAGCGGCGCGCCGGGCGCGATGCGCGCGCCGACCTGAACGGATCGCTTCGCAACCACGCCCGCGACCGGCGCGGTGATCTGCGTGCGCTTGAGCGCGAGCGCTGCGTCGCGAACCTTCGCCTCCGCGGAGAGCACCTGCGGATGCGTCGCGATGGTCGTGCCTTCGGTCTGCGCGAGCGTCGCCTGCAATTGCTCCTGCACGGCTTCCAGCGCAGTCTGCGCGTGCGACAGCTCTTCCTTCGACACCGCACCGTCGCGCGTGAGGCCTTTGCGACGGTCGTAGTCGGCTTGCCGCTCGGAGAGCTGCGCCTTCAGCTGCGAGGCCTGTGCGAAGAGCGCGCGCACCTGACGCACGTTGCGCGCGAGCTCTGCTTCGGCCGCGTCGAGCGCCACTTTCGCGTCGGCCGGATCGAGCTGCAGCAACAGCTGCCCGCGCTGAACGCTCTGCGTGTCGTCGACGCCGACCGCGAGCACCGTGCCCGGCACTTCGCTGGTGATCTGCACGAGATCGGACGCGACATACGCATCATCGGTCTCTTCGAAGTGACGCGCGTAGGCGAGCCAGTAGACCGAATAGATCACGAGACCGATCGCGACGACGGTGCCGAGGATCAGCAGGCCTTTGCGCCGCGCGCCGTTCTTCTGCTGCGCGGCTGCGATGTTCGGATTCGGAGCGTTCATGAGAGACCTCGAGGAGGAACGAAGCTGCCGCCCAGCGAGAGCAGCAGCGTCACGCGTGCGGTTGCGTAAGCGTCGGTGACATCGGCGAGTGCCTGGCGCGCCTGCAGCACCGCGCCTTCGGTCGTGAGCACCGGCAGATAGCCGGACAGCCCTGCCTTGTAGCGTTCTTCGGTCAGCTTGTAGGCGTCTTCAGCCGCCGCGAGCTGCGCTTGCGCTTCGGCGAGCTGCTGCTTGAGCGAGGTGATCAGCGACAGCTGATCGGCGGCCTGGCGAACCGCCTGCAGCACCGTGTCGTTGTACGACGCGATCGATGCGTCGAGCTCGGCGGTCGCGCCCTTGTAACCGGCCTTCAGACGCTGCGAGTCGAACAGCGGCAGATGGATCGCGGGTCCGACCGCGTACTGGCGGCTGCCCCAGTCGAACAGGTTACCGAGCGCGATCGCCTGGAAGCCCGCCGCGGCGGAGAGATTGATGTCGGGATAGAACGCGGCCTTTGCCGCCTTGCGACCTGCGAGCGCAGCTTCGACGCGCACGCGCGCGGCGAGAACGTCGGGCCGGCGCGAGAGCAGATCGGCGGGCAGCGATTCTGGAAGCGGCAGCGCGGTGTCGAGGTTGAGCTGCGGCCGCTTGAACTGCGCGTACGACTCGGCACCCATGCCGACCAGCGCAGCGATGCGATGCATGGCGAGCTCCGATTCCGCCTGCGCCTGCAAGCGCTGCATCCGCGCCTGCGGCAGCGCAGCTTCTGCCTGACGCTGCTCCGGACGCGGCGCGAGGCCGGCCTGCACGCGCGAGCGCGTGATGTCGAGGATCTCCTGGCGCTGCGCTTCGGTCTGCCGCGCGATGTCGAGCAGGCGATACGCGCGATCGAGCTGCAGATACGCCTGCGCGAGCGAGCCCGCGATCGCGAGTCGCGCGCCTTCCGCGTCGAGCGCGGCCGCGTCGCGATCGAGCTTCGATTGCTGGATCAGCGCGGCCTGGCGGCCGAAGAAATCCAGATCCCACGACAGTCCCGCGGTCACGGCGCCGCGCCAGACGTTCATGCCGCCATACGGCGGCGGAATGATGTCGTGCTCGGGCAAGCGCAGACGCTGCTCGTTGGCGTCGAGCGCGAAGCCGGGACGATTGCCCGCACCGACGGCTTGCGCGCGCGCTTCGGCTTCGCGGATCCGCGCGAGTGCCGCGTTGAGCGTCGGCGCGCCACGCAGCGACTGCTCGACCAGCCGATCGAGCTGCGGATCGCCGAACGCACGCCACCAGCCGGCCGGCGCCGGCGCGACCGACACTCCGCGCAGTCCGAGACTGCGATCTTCGATCCGTGACACCTGCGGATCGCTCTTGGGTGCGAGCACGCAACCTGCGATGAGCGTGGCAGCGATCGCGACGGTGATCGATCTCACTTGGGAGCCTCCAGCGTGGCGATGAGCTTCTCGAGGAGCCGAAGGAATTCGCGGAACTCGGCCGCGCTGAAGTCGCCGACGGCTTCGTTGAGCTTGTCCACGGTCAGCGGGATCAGGGACTCGAGCATCGCGTGGCCCTGCCTGGTGAGCGAGAGCTCGACGACGCGCCGATCCTGCTTGCTGCGGCTGCGCTCGATCAGACGCCGCTTCTCGAGCTGATCGAGCACGCGCGTCAGCGCGCCGCTGTCATGCCCGACGCCGCGGCAGAGCTCGGCGGCGGTGTTGCCGAGGCCGTCGCGCAGGCGCAGCAGGATGACCCACTGCGTGAAGGTGATGTCGTGATTCTCGAACGCGGCTTCGGCACGCTCCATGAGCAGGCCGTGCGCGCGCTTGAGCAGATAGCCGATGCTCTGGCGGGCCTTGAAGCTGGCGGCGGCATAGTGCTTCATGCCGCCGCAAATTAGCTGCCTAGGCAGTTATTGTCAAGGCAGCAATCTCGCCGCCGCGGCAAGTCGTCGTTGCCGCGGCGGGAACGATCCGCGCTCTACGTCCCCGGCTTGGGGGCCGGCGCGGTCGTCTGATCCGGCGTGGCGGTCGGCGGCGGCGCGGCCGTCGCTGGCGCTTCAGGCGCCGCTGCTGGCGCCGACGCTGGTGCTGCCGCCATCGGCGGTGGCGGGCTGTTCGAGTTCCAGATATCCCGATGCAGCACCCACTTCTCGTTCTCTCTCTTCCAGATCACGATGTACTTGCCGGTGTCGGCGGTCGAGCCGTCGGCGCCGATCACGCGATAGCTGCCTTCTTCGTCGGCATGATCGTCGGCCGCTTCGACTTCGTTGGTGGTCAGCTCCAGGCCCTTGGCGCCGGAGTCGACGAAAGCCTTCCACGCGGCGACGATGCCCTCGTGACCGCTGACCGTCGGCGCGTTCGGCGGGAACAGCTGCGCGCTCGACGAATACATGCCGGCGACGCCGTTGTAGTCGCCTTTCGCGAACGTCGCGCTGAACTCCTTTTCGCGCGCTTCGATTTCGCCGCGGACCTTGGCCTGGTCGACGGGCTGTTTGCAGCCGGCGATCGCGGTGGCGGCGGCGACGAGGAGAATCGTTCTTTTGAGCATCGGCATCTCTCCGTTGTTGGGACGACGGCCCGAGTTTACTCGCCGCTCTCCTTGAACGCAGCCAGCGCTTTGCGGCGTCGATTCGCGAGCTCTTCGCCGAGCTTCGCGCCCTCGAAGCCCTCCTCGACGAGCGCGCGCGGCTCCACGGCTTTCGCGGCCTTCGCTGCGCCGCGCAGGTAGTCGGTCTCGGGAACTGCAACGCTTTCCCGCCCCAGCCGTCCGCGCACGTCGCACTCGCACGCCTGCAGCGCTTCCTCGAAGCGCTGCGGCCGGCGGAACACATCGAGGCGCTCGAGCAGCTCGAGCACGGTCTGCGGCCGCATCTCCATCGCGCGATGCACGTTGAGGTGGTCGCGCGTCACCATCAGCGCGAGATCGCGGCATGCGTTGGGCACGCGCAGCCGCTCGCAGAACTGCTCGACCAGCGGCAGCCCGCGATGCTCGTGCATCTTGTGGCTCGGCAGCTCGTGCTGCGGCGTGGTCGCCTTGCCGAGATCGTGGAGCAGCGCGGCGACGCGCACTTCGAGCGAGCGGCCGGCGCGCGCAGCGACGTCGATGCACATCATGGTGTGCACGCCGGTGTCGACTTCGGGGTGATAGTCGGCGCGCTGCGGCACGCCGAACAGCGCGTCGAGCTCCGGCATCACGCGCGCGAGCGCGCCGCATTCGCGCAAGGTCGTGAAGAACGTGCTCGGCTTGTCGTGCATCAGCGCGCGCTCGGTTTCCTTCCACACGCGCTCGGGGACGAGCGCGTCGGCTTCGCCGTCGGCGACCATCTGCTTCATCAGCGCGATCGTGGTGTCGGCGATCCGGAATCCCATGGGCGCGAAGCGCGTGTGGAAGCGCGCGAGCCGCAGGATGCGCACGGGATCTTCCGCGAACGCCGGCGACACGTGCCGGAGGATCCGCTGCTCGAGATCCGCGCGACCGCCGTACGGATCGACGAGGCTGCCCGCCTCGTCCTGCGCGATCGCGTTGATGGTGATGTCTCGACGCTTGAGATCGTCCTCGAGCGTGACGCCTTTGCCGGCGTCGATCGCGAAGCCGTGATAGCCGCGCGCGGTCTTGCGCTCCGTGCGCGCGAGCGCGTGCTCTTCCTTGGTCTCCGGGTGCAGGAACACGGGGAAATCCTTGCCGACCGAGCGATAACCCGCGGCGAGCATCTCGTCGGGCGTGGCACCGACGACGACCCAATCCTTTTCCTTGACCGGCAAGCCGAGCAGCGCGTCGCGGACCGCGCCGCCGACCAGGTAGCGCCTCACGATCCGCCCACCGCGACCTTCTCGACCGGCGCCAATTGCGAGACGAGGTTCTGCGGCTGGCCGGTCGCCTTCCACGCGTAGACGACGCCGTTCCACAGGATGCGCTGCACGTAGGTGCGCGTTTCGTTGTACGGGATGTTCTCGATCCAGATCTCGGCATCGCGCGGCTCGTCGGGCAGCCACTTGCGCAGCGGCGCCGGTCCGGCGTTGTAGCACGCGAGCGCGAAGATCACGCGCCCGCCGCAGCTGTCGAGATACTCGCGCAGATGCGCAGCACCGAGCGGCACGTTCACCTTCGGCTTCTTGAGATCCTCCGGCTCCGGCTGCGGCAGGTTCCAGTGCTTCGCCGCTTCGCGCGCGTAGCGCGGCAGCAATTGCAGCAAGCCGATCGCGTTGGCCGACGACACCGCATCGGGACGGAACAGGCTCTCCTGGCGCATCACGCTGTAGATCAGCTCGGGCGGCAATCCAGACAAAGCAGCGGCGTCGCGGACCTCCTGCTGATACGGCTGTGGATACAGCAGATCGAGATCATCGAACATCTGCTGCTGCGCCGTGATCGTCACCGTCTGATCGAACAGTCCCCAGTTCGCCGCGAGTCGCGCCGCTTGCAAGCGTTCCTGCGGCGACAGGCCTTCCATCCCCGCGCGCCATTCCGGATTGCTCCACGCGTATTCGCCGATCGCCGCAGCCTCGCGCGCACGCTGGAATCCGGCGATCTGCGTGAGCCTCACCTGCACTTCCGGATCGTCCGCGCCGGGCTGATTGCGCGGCGTGAAGCTCTGACCCAGGCGCTGTGCCGCGAGCACCGAGTGATAGCCGTTCTCCTCGAGGAGCGCCTCGTAGAGCTTCTTCGCGTCCTCGTGCTTGCCGCTTTCGTCGAGCGCGCGCGCGTGCCAGTAGCGCCAGCGCGACTGCGCTTTCAGCGGAGCCGGCGCGTGATCGTGCCACTTGAGGAATTGCTTCCAGTTGCCGGCCCAGAGTGCCGCGCGCAGTCGCCACTCGTGGTCCTTGTCCTCGAGCACCTTGTCCGGGACGTCCTTGTATTGCGCGACGGCTTCGGGCTGCCGATCCATCGCGAGACCGATGGCAAGCGCGCGCGCGTAATCGTCGTGCCGCTTCTTCTCGATCGACCGCTTCTTGAAGAGCGGCTTGTAGACCTTGAGCGCCGCCGCGCCGTCGAGCCGCGCGAGCCGCGCGAAGGCATCGGCCATCGCTTCCTGATCGGCCGGCGCTTTCGGATTGTCGATGAGCTTCTGCAGCTCGGGCCCGGGCGCCTGGATCAGCGAAGCCCAGCGATTGATCGGATCGGCGCGCGCCGGTGGCAGGCTCGTCGCCAGCGCACGCGCGAGCTTGGCGCGACCGGACTTGAGCGCGAGCCGTGCGCGCTGCTCGATCGCGTCGTCGGTGAGCGCGCCCTGCTCCTTCAGCCACGCGAACGCGGCGTCGCATTGCGACGGCTGGTCGTCCGGCGTCATCCAGCGCGCGAACACGAGCGCGCGCACGTCGTTGGTCGGCGCGCCTTCGGGCAGCGTCTGCACGCGCGCCGTCAGGTACTGGCAGCGCAGGATCGGATCGGCGACGGACTCGTCGTAGTACTGCACGAACTGCGGCCAGGCGTTGCGATCGGCGAGGCTCGACAGCCACGTGCGGCGCAGGTCGCGCGTCCACAGCTCGCCGCGATTGGCGTCGAGGAACGCCGCGACCTGCTCGTCGGTCAGAGGCAGCGGCGCATCGGCGATCGCGCGCTGCAATCGCGCGGCGTGCAGGTACGGATAGAGCGGATAGTCGTGGAACGACTCGATCTCGGCGGTCTGCGCCACGCCGGCGCGCGTGAGCGCGAGCGTGGCGGCGAAGCGCGTGCGCGTCTGCGCCAGGTCCTCCGCCGACGCCGCGAGCGGCAGCAGCGCAACGAGCACGATCGCGCGGGAAATCCTGAGGGCGTGAGTTAGCATGCGCGCACCATTATGCAATCCCTGATCCTGTTCCTTGTGACCGGCGCCATAGCCGGCGTGCTCGCGGGGCTGTTCGGCGTCGGCGGCGGGCTGATCATGGTGCCTGCGCTCGCGTTCGTGCTGCCGCTCAACGGCGCGCCCGAAGACGTCTACATGCAGATGGCGATCGGCACCTCGCTCGCGGTGATCGGCGCGACGTCGATCTCGTCGACGCTCTCGCATCACCGTCGCGACGGCGTGGTGTGGCCGATCTTCTGGCGCGTCGCGCCGGGGCTCGTCGTCGGCGCGCTGCTCGGAGCCGGGATCGCGGATCAGCTTTCGGCGGTGGCGCTCAAGCGCATCGTCGGCATCGGCGCTTTGCTGATCTCGATCCAGATGGGATTCCGGCTGAAGCCGCAGACGCACGAGGATGCGAAGCCGCCGCGGGGCATCGAGCTGCTGGCCGCCGGTGCGGTCATCGGCGCGCTTTCGTCGCTGATCGGCATCGGCGGCGGCTCGCTGACCGTTCCTTATCTCTCGCTGCGCGGCGTGCACATCCGTCGCGCGGTCGGCACGTCCGCCGCGTGCGGCATGCCGATCTCGTGGGGCGGCGCCGCGGGCTTCATCGTGCACGGCTGGGGACACCCGGGCCTGCCGCCCTATTCGCTCGGCTATGTGAGCCTGCTCGCCTTCACCGCGCTCGGCGCGGCCAGCGTCGCAACGGCACCGCTCGGCGCGCGCCTCGCGCACGGCCTGTCTCCGACGAGCCTGTCCCGCGGCTTCGCGATCCTGCTGGCGGGCATTGGGCTCAAGATGCTGATCGGCTAAAATCGCGCCTCGATTTTTCTCCACGCGAGATTGCCCCGATGATCCAGCCCCACGGCTCGACCGAGCTCAAGCCCCTTTTCGTCGCCGACGCCGCCCGCCGCCAGTCGCTCATCAAGGAAGCCGAGATGCTGCCGTCGCTGCTGCTCAACTCCGCGGCGGCTGCGAATGCGGTGATGCTCGGCGCCGGCTATTTCAATCCGCTGCCGGGCTACATGAATCTCGCCGACGCGCTCTCCGTCGCCGATCACCTGAAGACCACGTCGGGCCTGTTCTGGCCGGTGCCGATCGTCAATCTCACCAAGGAGACCGGCATCAAGGCCGGATCGCGCATCGCACTGCGCGACCCGAACGTCGACGGCAATCCGGTGCTGGCGATCATGGACGTCAAGGCCGTCGAGACGGTGAGCGACGACCAGATCAAGCACATGGCGCAGAAGATCTTCGGCACGCTCGACGCCAAGCATCCGGGTGTGGCGACGTTCACCACGCTCGGCAACACGCTGCTGTCGGGCCCGATCGAAGTGCTGAACTATTCGTACTTCGAGAAGGAATTCCCCGACACCTTCCGCACCGCCGTGCAGATCCGCGCGGAGATCGCCAAGCGCGGCTGGAAGAAGGTGGTCGCGTTCCAGACGCGCAATCCGATGCATCGCGCGCACGAAGAGCTCTGCCGCATGGCGATGGAGCGCCTCAAGGCCGACGGTCTCGTGATCCACATGCTGCTCGGCAAGCTCAAGGGCGGCGACATCCCGGCGAACGTGCGCAACGACTGCATCAACAAGATGGTCGAGCTGTACTTCCCGAAGAACTCGGTGATGGTCACCGGCTACGGCTTCGACATGCTCTATGCCGGCCCGCGCGAAGCGGTGCTGCACGCCGTGTTCCGCCAGAACATGGGCGCGAACTACCTGATCGTCGGCCGCGACCACGCGGGCGTCGGCAGCTACTACGGGCCGTTCGACGCGCAGGCGATCTTCGAGAAGGACGTGCCCAAGGGCGCGCTCAAGATCGAGATCTTCGGCGCCGACAACACCGCCTGGTCGAAGAAGCTCGGCCGCGTGGTGATGAAGCGCGAAGCGCCCGGGCATACCGACGAGGACTACATCGACCTCTCCGGCACCAAAGTCCGCGAAATGCTTGGCAAAGGCCAGGCGCCGCCGCCGGAGTTCTCCCGTCCCGAGGTGGCCCGGATCTTGATGGATTATTACCAGTCCATCGGCGGTTGACCTGTGGTGCAATGGCTGAGGTAATCTGACCTCAGCCGGGGCCGGGGTTGGGGGGAAGGGAGTCATGAGTCGCCAAGGGAGTTTCGCGCGCCGCATCGTGGTGTCCGTCGTCGCGGCTGTGGTATGCAGCGCACCGGCTTTTGCGCAGGATGACGGCAAGGCCAAGATCTATCAGCACCGCGACGCCAATGGCGTGCGCACCTTCTCCGACCTGAAGCGCATCCGCGGCATGAGATTCGTCGGCGAGTACGCGCGGCCCACGGCCGAGGCGTCGTGCCGCGGCATGACGCCGGCGATGATCGAGACGCGCGGCACCCAGTACGACACGCTGTTCGCCGGCTACGCGCAGAGCAATGGCATCGAGGCGGCGCTGATCAAGGCAGTTGCCCGCATCGAATCGTGCTTCGACCTGCGCGCCGTCTCGCGCGTCGGCGCGCAAGGGCTCATGCAGCTCATGCCGGGCACGCAGAACCTGCTCGGGGTCAGCGACCCGTTCGTGGCCGACAAGAACATCAACGGCGGCGCCGCCTATCTGCGCATGATGCTCGACCGCTTCAACGGCGACGTCGCGCTCGCGCTCGCCGCCTACAACGCCGGACCCGAAGCGGTCGACCGGCATCACGGCATCCCGCCGTTCCGCGAGACGCGCGACTACGTGAAGCGCGTCACCGAGCAGTACGATCTCTATCGAGCGCGCGCCACCGCCAAGCTGCAGCCGGTGACGCTCCGCGTCCAGAACTGACTCGCGTCGTCACCGACGCCGCCGCTCCGGCGGACGGCTCCGCTCGTCGCGTCGTGGCATGGCGATTGCTCCTGAAGCCGCCACTATTCGCCGTCCTTTCCCTCCCGCGCCGTGCCGATGAACGACGCCGCACCCACCGAAACCCGCAAGGCCCGCTTCCTCGCGGCCGCATCCACGCTCGCTGAAACCCTCAAGCTCGATCAGCTCAGCGTCGCCGCGGTTTGCGACGAGGCGCGATTGACCGCGCCGGAATTCATCGAGGAATTCGGCAGCGTCGAAGGCTACGTCGGCGAGCTGCATCGCAAATTCCTCGACGGCCTGCTCGCGCGCATGATCCGCGAGACCGGCGAGCTCAAGCCCGGCATCGAGCGCATCCTCCGGGCTTCGTTCGCGCAGCTCGACGGTTGTCTCGAGCAGCGCGCCCAGCGCGCGTGGTTCGCCGACGCGCGTCGCAAGCTGCCGCGCGTGATGGAAGAGATCCACCAGCGCAATCGCGCGACCGCGATGATGATCTCCATCGAGCTCGCCGAGCTCGGTTGCCGCGAGCCGATGATCGTCGCGCGCTTCTACACGACGATGATGGTCGAAGCCGCGCAGATGGAAGCCGACGCCGGCGCGGCCGTCCCCGAAGTGCGGCAGGCGCTGCGCGACTTCCTGATCGCCTGGGTGCTGTCGCGCCGCTCGGTCAGCCCGCAAATGCCTTCCGGATCGCCTCTACCCGTTTCCGGTTAGCGCCGAGATCGGAGTAGCCCAGCCGCGACGCCGAGCGCACCTGGATCGCTTTTCCGTCGTTGTAGAACTCGACGTCGTCGACGAAGCCCATCAGCTTGCTGGTGAACTCCGCGTAGAGATAGTCGGGCCGCGATTCGATCACTTCGGCGCCGGCCTGGTCGTCGATCACGTCGCGCAGCTTCTTCATCGCCGTCGCGGTATCGCCGGCGAAGCCGATCGGCGCGATGTAGTGCTGGGTGTCGGCCGGGTCGGCCTGGCTCGACACGCAGTTCGGCTTGCGCGGCGGCGGCGACAGCCGGCCGTTGGTCACGCCGAGGTGCGCGGGTCGCTTGCCGCTGAAATGGAACATGACCGTTCTCCCATCCCCTGTTGTAGGTCGGCCTTCAGGCCGACGGCATATCCTCGCGCAATTTCTCCACGCCCGATAGCTTCGACTTGAGGATCGCGTCGCGCACCGCGCGGACCGCGGCCAACCGCGGATAGGTCTTGCGCCAGATCAGCGCGACGCGACGCGACGGCGCCGGCGCGACGAAGGGCCGGGCGACCAGCGCTTCGGAATCCGTAGCGCGGTGCTCGATCGAGCTCATCGGCACGACCGAGATGCCGAGACCGCTCGCGACCATGTGCCGGATCGTCTCGAGCGAGCTGCCGGTGAGCGGCCTGGGCGTGTCGGGATCCTGATCCATGCACTTCGGGCATGCAGCGATGACCTGATCGCGGAAGCAGTGGCCCGAGCCGAGCAGGAGCAGCTGTTCCTCCGCGAGCCGCTTCGCCGGGATCGCCTTCTCCTTGCTCCAGCGATGACCCGGCGGCAGCAGCACGACGAAGCTCTCGTCGTAGATCGGCCAGGCCTTCAGGCTTTCGAGGTCGACCGGCAGCGCGAGGATCGCGAGGTCGATCTCGTTGTCGCGCAACTGTTGCAGCAGGACCGCGGTGAAGTTCTCTTCGATCACCAGCGGCATCCGCGGCGCCTGGTCGCGCAGGATCGGCACCAGATGCGGCAGCAGGTACGGCGCGATGGTGTAGATCGCGCCGATGCGCAGCGGGCCGACCAGCTCGTCGCGGCCTTCGCGCGCGAGGTCCTTGATCAGCTCCGCTTCGCCGAGCACGCGACGCGCCTGCCGGATGATCTTCTCGCCCGCGGGCGTGGGTTTCGCCTCGCCGCGATTGCGCTCGAACAGCGCCACGCCGAGCTCGTCCTCGAGCTTCTTCAGCGCGAGCGACAGCGTCGGCTGCGACACGAACGAGCGCTCCGCCGCCCGGCCGAAGTGCCGCTCCTTGTCGAGGTTCACCAGGTACCGCAGCTCGGTGAGGGTCATGCCGCGAATCCTACACGGGGTAGAATTCTCGCCCTCTGGGGAGGGGAATTCCGATGCGTCACACGATCCTGGGCGCGGCGCTCGCCGCCGTCTTCACCACGCCGACGCTCGCCGCCGATCCGGCGAGCGGCACGCTCACCGCGGCGAACGACGAAGCGCATCCGCTCACCTACACGTCCGACGCCGGCGACGCTTTCGCGCTCACCATCGAGCTGCCTCGAGACTTCGGCGAGAAACATCCGTTCACCTTCATCCGCATCCGGTTCAGCGGCGCGGTCGATCAAGGCGAAGCGGTCGAGTCCGATTCGAGCACGGGCGATCCGATGGACGCCACCGCGCACTGGGCGCAGGGCGGCGATCCGGTCGCCGACGGCCTGGACCAGATCTTCCTCATCCCCGACGGCGGCACGCGCCAGGCGATCGTCAACAGCTCCGGCACGGGCACGATCGCGGTGAGCATCGCGCTCGTGGAAGTTCCCGACGATCCGGGCGATCGCACGCTGCCCTATGTCGCGCAAGGCATCGGCCCGCGCTTCGCGACCTACAAGCCGACGGACTTCCCCGGCATCGGACTTTCCGCGGCGGAGCCCACGCTCGGCATCAACCCGAACACGGGCAGCGTGTTCTACATGAACACCATCGAGCCGTTGCGCGTGAAGTTCGACGACGCGACGAATCCCGCGCAGCAGAAATGGGAATCGGCGCCGGGCAATCTCTCGAGCGTGGTCACGCTCGATCCGATCATCACCGTCGACGTCACCACCGGCCGCGTATTCAACGTGCAGCTCGCGGGGCCGATCAGCGCCGCCGAGTTCAGCGACGACGACGGCGTCACCTGGCTGCCGGGCGGCGAAGGATTCCCGGCATCGAGCGTGGATCATCAGACGCTCGGCGCGGGTCCGTATCCGTCGGCTGGCCTCGGCGCGCTGATCCCGCATCCGCTGTATCCCACCGCGATCTACTACTGCTCGCAGGGCCTGGCGATCGCCTACTGCTCACGCAGCGACGACGGCGGCGTGACCTTCAAGCCGTCGATCCCGATCTACACCGCGGCGACGACCGGCACGTCGAGCGATCCGACCAGCGTCGCCAACAACTGCACCGGCATCCACGGCCACGTGAAGGTCGCGCCCGACGGCACCGTCTACGTGCCGAACAAAGGCTGTCAGCTCGACGTGCCCGTGCTCGGAGCCGGTCATCCGGGATTGCTCGTGTCCGAAGACGCCGGCAATACCTGGTCGGAGTATCAGGTCTCGGAGCTGCCGTCGGGTTACATCAGCAAGACCGATCCGTCCGTGGCGATCGGTCGCGACAACACGGTGTACTTCGCATACGTGCCGTTCGACGGGCACCAGCACGTCGCGGTGTCGCAGGATCACGGCCAGACCTGGTTCAACGACTTCGACGTCGGCGCCATCGTCGGCATCCACAGCGCCGTGTTCCCCGCGATGGTCGCGGGCGATCCGGGTCGCGCCGCCGTCGCTTTCGTCGGCACTGCGTTCCCGTACTTCAATTCGTTCTACAACTCGACGCTCGATTTCAATTTCCCCGCGCAGGCGATGGACTTCGCCGGCAGCTGGCATCTCTACATCGCGAGCACGCTCGATTACGGCGCACACTGGTTCGTCGAAGAAGTGGCGCCAGAGGATCTCGTGCAGGGTCCGGGCGGCATCGGCAACGCCGGCAGCGACCGCAATCTGCTCGACTTCAACGACGCGACCATCGATAGCGAAGGCCGCGTGCTGGTGAGCTACGCCGACGGCTGTCTCGGCGCGTGCTCGCGCGGAACCCAGGGACATTTCCATCGCGTCGCGGTGATCGCGCGCCAGACCGGCGGCCCGCGCATGTATGCCGCGAACGATCCGGTCGAGCCCGCGAAGCCCGCGGCGCCGCGCGTGTCCGGGTATCGCACGCCGGGTTATGTCGTGCTGAAGATCGACGCCGACGACGGCGGCAGCCCGATCAGCGGCTACCGCATCACGCGCGACGGCGAGACGATCGCGACGAACTACACGGCGACGACGTTCGTCGACAAGGCTGCCAACGCGCCGGGCGCGACGTATCACTATCACGCGACCGCGACCAATGCGCTCGGCGAGAGCGCGCCTTCCAACGAATTCGCGCCGCTGGTCGACGAGCACGCCCCGGTCACGGCCGCGGTGTGCTCAGTGCCGGGACAGCTCTGGCTCGACGAGATCAACGAGCCGGGCGCGCGCCCGCCGTGGGCGGATCTCGTGAGCCTCGGCATCGCCGAACCCGCCGATCAGCCCGGCAAGCTCCTGTTCACCGTCACGCCGGCCGTCGCGATCCCGCTGCAAGGCGACGCGAACTACATCGTGACGTTCGATCACCCCAACGCGCGCCGCTACGCGATCAACGTCGGCGGCACCGGCACCACCGTCACCTACACGGACGGTCGCTGGTACAACAGCACGGCGGATCAGCTTCACGCTGATCTCTTTGCGGTCGCCGACACGCCCACGCTCGATTCGAGCGGCATCACCGGCAGCACCGTCACCATCGTGCTCGACAAGGCGACGTGGGGCATCGACACCGGCGACGTGCTGAAGAACGTCACGGTGCGCGCGCTGCCCGCCGCGAACGAAGGCCTCGTGTTCGTGCACGACGATCTCGGCTACGACGTGAGCCAGCCGATCGTCGGCAACGATTTCTGCGCGAAGGGCGCGGTGCTGCCGCCGCCGGACGTCGCGGTCGGGCCGGTCACGCCGCCGTCGGCGACTTCGGGCGACAGCACGCGATTTGGTGGCGCGCTGGGATTGCTGACGCTGCTGCCGATGCTGCTTGTTGCCCTGATCAGGCGAGCCAGTCGCGCGGCTTGAGGAATCTGTCGTAGAGCTCGGCTTCGGCCGAGCCGGGCTCCGGCTTGTAGTCGTAGCGCCACGCGACGAGCGGCGGCATCGACATCAGGATCGACTCGGTGCGGCCGCCGGACTGCAGGCCGAACAGCGTGCCGCGATCGTGCACGAGGTTGAACTCGACGTAGCGGCCGCGCCGATACAGCTGCCAGTCGCGCTCACGCTCGCCGTAGGCGATCAGCCGCCGGCGCTCGATGATCGGCAGATACGCGTCGAGGAAATGATCGCCGACGCTCTTCATCAAGCCGAAGCTCGCGACGAAGCCGTTCTCGTGCCAGTCGTCGAAGAACAGCCCGCCGATGCCGCGCGGCTCGCCGCGATGCGGCAGGAAGAAATAGTCGTCGCACTGCTTCTTGAAGCGCGCGTAGACGTCGGCGCCGAAGCGATCGCACACGCGCTTGGCGACGCGATGCCAATGCGCGCAGTCCTCCTCGAAGCCGTAGTACGGGGTGAGATCGAAGCCGCCGCCGAACCACCACACCGGCGCCGCGTGCGTAGCTTCGGCGATGAGGAAGCGCACGTTCATGTGCGTCGTCGGCACGTACGGATTGCGCGGATGCAGCACGAGCGAAACGCCCATCGCCTTGAAGCTTCGACCGGCGAGCTCCGGTCGCGCTTTCGTCGCCGACGCCGGCAGCTGCTTGCCGCGCACGGTCGAGAGCGCAACGCCGGCGCGCTCGAACACCGCGCCGTCGCTCATGACCCGCGTGTCGCCGCTGCCCGAGACGCCGGCGGCGCTCGCGCCTTCTGCGCGCTCCCACACGTCGTGCCGGAATTTCGCGTGACCTTCGACGCGCTCGAGCTCCGCGCAGATGCGGTTCTGCAGCTCGCGCAGGTACGCGAGGACTGCGCCGGCGTCGGGCTCAGGCAGGCTCATGCGCGCACGACCTCTCCAGTTTCCAGGTCGCGGATCGCGGTCGGGCGCGCAAGCCCGCCGACTTCGCCCGCGACGATGTCGTCGACCACGCCGCGGAATTGTCGTTCGACCTGAAGCCGGCTACGCAGCGCCGGCCGCTTCGAGCGATTCGCGCTGGTCGACACGATCGGCCCGCCATGCGCGCGGCACAGCGCGGATGCAATCGGATGCGCGGTCACGCGCACCGCGATGCGATCGCGGCCGCCGGTGATCCAGCGCGGCGCGATCGCTGACGCCGGCATCAGCCACGTCGCGGGACCGGGCCAGCTCGCGAGCGCGGGCTCGAGCTTCGACGTATTCGGATCGGCGATGAACGGCCAGAGCTGCTCGAAGGTGTCGGCGATGAGGATGACGCCTTTGCGCCAGTCGCGCTGCTTGATCGCGAGCAGGCGCTCGACCGCGTGGCGGTTGAGCGGCTCGCAGCCGAGCCCCCACACGGCTTCGGTCGGATAGGCGATGACCCCGCCCTCGCGCAGCGCGCGCACGGCGCGTCGCAGCGCGATCATGGTTTCGGCGCGGCTGCCTTCTTCTTCGCAGGCGCCTTCTTCGCCTTCGGCTTCGCGGGCGCCGCGGCCTCACCGGTTGCGGCCGAAGCCTCGGCCTTCTTCTTCGCCGGCTTCTTCGACTTCTTCTCGGGATTCTGCTCGGCGAGCAGCGTCTCGCACTCGACTTGCGTGAGGGATTCGGCGTCCTTGCCGCGCGGGATGCGCGCCTTGCGCGTGCCGTCGCTGATGTAGGGACCGAAGCGGCCCTTGATGACGCGGATCTCCGCGCCGTTGGAACCTTCGAATTTCTTGATCGTCGCCGCCTCGATCGCGAGGCGCTTGCCCTCGATCAGCTCGAGCGCGCGCGGCAGCTCGATGGTGTACGGATCGTCGTCCTTCTTCAGCGACACGAAGCTCTTGCCGTAGCGCACGTACGGGCCGAAGCGGCCGATGTTCACCTCGATCTCGTCGCCGCCCTGGGTCTGGCCGAGCTTGCGCGGCAGCTTGAACAGATCGAGCGCCTGCTCGAGCGTGATCGTGTCGATGCGCAGCTTGCCCGGAATGCCGGCGAAGCGCGGCTTCTCCGGATCGTCCTTGGTGCCGATCTGCACCATCGGCCCGAAGCGCCCGAGCCGCGCCGACACCGGACGGCCGCTCACCGGATCGGTGCCGAGCTGGCGATCCTCGGAGATCTCGGTGCGCTTCAACTCCATCTTCTCTTCGATGATGGGCTTGAACTCGTCCCAGAACTCCTTGAGGACGGGCACCCATTCGCGCTCGCCGCGCGAGATCTCGTCGAGCTCGTCCTCGAGATGCGCGGTGAACTGGTAGTCGACGTAGTGCGCGAAGTGCTCGGTGAGGAAGCGGTTGACGATCATGCCGACGTCGGTCGGGATGAACGCCTTGCCTTCCAGGTGCACGTACTCGCGCGCGACCAGCGTCGAGATGATCGACGCGTAGGTCGACGGCCGCCCGATGTCGTACTCCTCGAGCGTCTTGACCAGCGAGGCTTCCGTGTAGCGCGGCGGCGGCTCGGTGAAGTGCTGCTCGGGGATGACCTCGACGAGCTTGACCACGTCGCCCTGCGCGAGCGGCGGCAGGCGCTTCTCGTCGTCCTCGTTGTCCTCTTCGGTGCGGTCGACGAAGGTTTCGGCGCGCACGTTGTAGGCCGCGAGGAAGCCGGGCTCAATGAGCGTCGACCCGTTCGCGCGGAACGCGTGCGGCGCCCCGGCACGAAGCTCGACGGTGACCGTGTCGAACACCGCCGGATTCATCTGCGACGCGACGGCGCGCTTCCAGATCAGGTCGTAGAGCTTCGCCTGATCGGGCGTCAATGCATGGGAGACCGATTTCGGCAGGCGCAGCGCAGAGGTCGGACGGATCGCCTCGTGCGCCTCCTGCGCGTTCTTCGACTTCGCCTTGAAGTAGCGCGGCGATTCCGGCAGCGACTGGTTGCCGTACTCCGTCATGATGACGTGACGGATTTCCTTCAGCGCCTCCTCGGCGAGGTTCACCGAGTCGGTTCGCATGTAGGTGATGAGGCCGACCGTGTCGCCGCCGATGTCGACGCCTTCGTAGAGCTGCTGCGCGGTCTGCATCGTGCGCCGCGCGGTGAAGCCGAGCTTGCGATTAGCTTCCTGCTGCAGCGTCGACGTCGTGAACGGCGGACCCGAGTTGCGCTTGCGCTGCTTCTTGTCGACCTGCGCGACTTTCAATTCGCCGCGCGCGGCATCGAGGATCTTGTTCTTCGCCGCCTCCGAGCCGCCGGCCTCGGTCAGCGTGAACTGCTCCACTTTCTGGCCGTCGAGCTCGACGAGCCGCGCGACGAAGCCCTGCTTGTCCTTCTCGGCGCGTGCCTCGATCGTCCAGTATTCCTGCGGGACGAACTTGCGGATCTCTTCCTCGCGCTCGCAGATCAGGCGCAGTGCTGGCGACTGCACGCGTCCGGCGGACAACCCCGGCTGCACCTTGCGCCACAACAGCGGCGACAGGTTGAAGCCGACGAGGTAATCGAGCGCGCGGCGCGCCTGCTGGGCGTTGACCAGGTCGGCGGAGATCTCGCGCGGATTGTCGACCGCGTTCTTCACCTCGCGCTGGGTGATCTCGTAGAACACCACGCGCTTGACCGACTTGCCCTTGAGCAAGCCCTTCTCCTTCAGGATCTCGGCCAGATGCCAGGAGATCGCCTCGCCTTCGCGGTCCGGGTCGGTCGCGAGGTAGAGGGCGTCGGATTTCTTGAGCGCCGCGGCAATCGCGCGCACGTGCTTCTCGTTGCGGCTGATCACCTCGTACTTCATGTCGAAGTTCTTCTCGGTGTCGACCGCGCCGTCCTTGGGCACGAGGTCGCGCACGTGGCCATAGGACGCCATGACCTCGAAGTCCTTGCCGAGATATTTCTTGATCGTTTTCGCCTTCGCAGGCGACTCGACGATGACCAGATTCATTGATTTCTAATTGTGGAAACGCGCCGCTTCGGGGATCGACGGCGCAAGCTTATAACGCGCGGGTTCGCGCGCTGTCTAGCCAACAAGAATGGCGAAAGGCCCGGAAACGCTACAGCCGCAAGGGTTTCAGAGGGCCTTCAGTGCAGCCAGTCACCGGAGTAGTACACCATGTCCTCGACCTGGACCGCCTGCTCTTCGGAGCCCGGCTGGTTGACGAGAACGAGCAGCACCACCCACTTCACGCGCTCGACGTCGACTTCGTCCTCGATCGCCATCAGGCGGTCGATGACGAGCTCGCGATTCTCCGGCGAGAGGATGCCCAGCGTCTCGAGATACATGAGGAAGCCGCGGCACTCGACCGGCAGCTTGTCCTGCTCCTCTTTCGCATAGACGCGGATCGACCGGCCGGGACCGAACCGCAGCGGCAGCTGGCCTTCGCGGCCCAGCCCATCGAGCCAGCGGAACGCGTGCTGGATCTCGTCGTCGGGAAAGCCGGCGCCGAGGAGCTCGGTGCGAAGGGTCGAGTGGTTGTCGGCGTCGGAATATTCGCCGAGGCGGTAATTCTCGAAGAGGTACATCAGAACGTCTAGGACGCTCTCCTTCATGCGTCCCAATCTAGCACGAAAATAAAATTGCGCCAGAGGCGCGGCGGCGTCACATTGGCTGCATGCAGGCGCAGGAAATCCTGAGCTTCTGGTTCGACGAGCTCGACCCCGAGCAGTGGTGGCGCGTGGATCGTGCGCTCGACGCGGAAATCCGTCGGCGCTTCGAGACCACGCACGCGCAGGCGAATCGCGGCGAGCTCTGGCGCTGGCGCGACACGCCACAAGGCCGGCTCGCCGAAGTCATCGTGCTCGACCAGCTCTCCCGCAACATGTTCCGAGGCGATCCGCGCGCGTTCGCGAGCGACCCGCTCGCGCTGGTACTCGCGCAGGAGGCCGTCCGAGTCGGCGCCGATCGCGCGCTGCCCGTCGGCCAGCGCTGCTTCTTCTACCTGCCCTTCGAGCACAGCGAGTCGCTCGCCATCCACGACCTAGCGATGCAGCTGTTCGATCAGCCAGGGCTGGAATCGAATCTCGACTACGAGATCCGGCACCGGAAGATCATCGAGCGCTTCGGGCGCTACCCGCATCGCAACCAGATCCTGGGACGCGCGTCGACGCCGGAGGAAGAGGCGTTCCTGAAGGAGCCGGGATCGTCGTTCTAGCTACCCGCGCCGCAGGAACGCGCCGCCCGGCGCCGCCGCGATGAGGCCGTCCAGCTCGAGCATCAGCAGGACCGACGAGAGCTCCTCTACCGACATCGCGACGCGCTCGACGAGCGTGTCGAAGCTCGTCGCCGAGTGACCGATCGCCTCGAGCACCTTGCGCTGCGGCGCGTCGAGCTTCGGCTCGAGCGAGGGCGACGATTTCTCCGCGGGCACGCGCAAGCCGAGCCGCGGTGCGACCTCTTCGAGGATGTCGCGCGCGCTGTCGACGAGCTTCGCGCCCTGGCGGATCAGCGCGTGGCAGCCTTTGGCGGCGGGATTGTGGATCGAGCCGGGGATCGCGAACACGTCGCGGCCCTGCTCGAGCGCCAGCCGCGCGGTGATCAGCGAGCCGCTGCGCGCGGCCGCCTCGACGACGAGAACGCCGAGGGAAAGCCCGGAGATGACGCGATTGCGGCGCGGGAAGTTGTCCGACATCGGCGGCATGCCGGGCGAGAACTCCGACACCAGCAGTCCCTTCGCGGAGATCTCGTGCGCGAGCTCGCGATGCTTCGCCGGGTAGACGCGATCCAGTCCGGTGCCGCACACGGCGATCGTATTGCCGCCGGCATCGAGCGCACCGCGATGCGCGGCGCCGTCGACGCCCTGTGCCAGTCCGCTGGTGACGACGAGCCCCGCCTTGGCGAGGACCGAAGCGAACTTGCGCGCGTTGTCGAGACCTTCCGGCGACGCGGCGCGAGCGCCGACGATCGCGATCTGCGGCCCGCCGAGCAGCGCGACGTCGCCCTGGCAGAACAACGCGAGCGGCGCCTGCGCGACTTCCTTGAGCGCCGCTGGATAGCGCTCGTCCTCGATGCTGACGAAATGCCGATTCGCTCCACCGAGCCAGGCGACGTCGCGCTCGATCGCTTCGGCGTCGGGCTTGCGCAGGCTTGGATGCAGCGCGCGCGGCAGGCCGATCCTTTCCCACGACGCCGGCCCGGCGCTCAGTGCTTGCAGCGGAGTGTGGAATTCCTCGAGAAGCTGCCGGCCCCACGCCGGCCCGATGCCTGGCGCCCGCAGCAGCGCGAGCCAGGCGCGAAGGTCCTCCGCTTCGTCAGCGGCCATCGCGGATGCGAAGCGGCGATCAGCTCTTTTCGCCCGGACGCGGCTTGTCGACCTTGTCCAGCACGTGGATCGGGTGCGTGGCTTCCATGATCAGGCCGTAGCTCACCTTGTCGCCGACCTTGAACACCATCAGCGTGCCCGCGTATTCGTCGGGCAGGGTGACGCGGTTGCTGTTGTAGGGATCGTGGACCGTGCGCCCGGCCTGCAGGATCGACAGCACGTGTCCCGGCTCGATGCCCTGCTTCTTGCCTCGATTGATGGCGACGATCTTGTACTGGCCCGTTTCGGTCAGGCTGTCGTACACCGAAATGATGCGGCCCTTCACCGGGCCTGCCGGCGCGTGCGGGAAGAAGTTGGCCTGGAACGCGCCGGACTCCTGCGGCAGCAGACGATCGCCGGCGTGCACTTCGCGCAGCGCCTGCACGAGCTCGACCTTGGTGAGCTTGCCGTACTCGCGCACTTCGGCGTCGGCCGTCGGGATCGCCTCGTAGCCCAGCAGCTCGCCGGTTTCCGGATCCTTGTACTTGTCGCCCAGCCTGACCACTTCGTAGCCCGACAGCACGGGCTGCTGCACGTTCTTGGCGTAGGCATGCATCAGCGTCTTGCCTTCCAGGACGTTCTCGTTGAAGTCGACGACGTAGGGCGCGTTGTTGAGCTCGTCCTTCGACACCACGCGCGGACCGCGCAGGAACTCGCGGATCGCGCCGATCGGGATCGTCGGGATCGCCTCTTCGAGCGGGATCTCGCGGATCTGCGGCTCGAGCTTCTCGCTCGAATGCTCGGCGGCGATCGCGCCCGGCACGATCTGCGGTCGCCGGTTCTTGTAGACGAGCAGCAAGGTCTCGCCGGGATAGATCAGGTGCGGATTGGAGACCTTCTGGTTGTTCTCGGTCCAGACCTCGGGCCACTGCCACGGGTCCTTCAGGAATTTCTTGGAGATGCCCCAGAGCGTGTCGCCCTTCTTCACCGTGTAGCGCAGGGGGGCGTCTTCCTGCAGCCGGACCTCGCTGGAGGCTTCGGTCGACGCGGTCGTCTGCGCGGCGGTCTGAGCGCCCGCGGCGCCGGACAGCAGCACCAGCGACGCGGCGGCGAAAGCGCGTCCGCAGAGACGGAAAAAGGGCTGAAACTCGTTATACTTTTGCACGGCTGCACTCCCAGGCACGCCGATCCGATTCTGGCACAAACATGGCGCTTCTGGACATCCTGCATCATCCCGACAAGCGGTTGCGCGAAAAGGCGAAGCCCGTGGAACGCTTCGACGCCGCGCTGCAGCGGCTGATCGACGACATGTTCGAGACGATGTATGCCGCGCCCGGCGTCGGGCTCGCGGCCACGCAGGTCGGCATCGCGCAGCGCGTCGCGGTGATGGACTGCGCGGTGGAGGAAGGCAAGCGCGAGCCGCTGGTGGTGATCAATCCCGAGATCGTCGCGCCGGCCGAGCCGGAGGACGTCGAGGAAGGCTGCCTCTCGGTGCCCGGCGTGCGCGACAAGATCAAGCGCTACAAGCGGCTCAAGCTCACGGCGCTCGATCGCACCGGCAAGCCCTACGAGATCGAAGCCGACGGCCTGCTCGCCCAGTGCATCCAGCACGAGGTCGATCACCTGAACGGCAAGCTCTACATCGACTACCTGTCGAGCGTGAAGCGCGAGCGCCTGATGAAGCGGATGCGCGAGGAACAGGCCTCCGAAGAGCAGTGAGCTTCCGTTGAGACTGGTTTTCGCCGGCACGCCGGAGTTCTCCGTGCCGGCGCTCGACGCGCTGCACGCCGCGGGTCACGAGATCATCGGCGTCTATACCCAACCCGACCGCCCCGCCGGCCGCGGCCGCAAGCTCACGCCCTCGCCCGTCGCGCAACGCGCCGCGCAGCTTTCGCTGCCGACGTTCAAGCCCGAGAAGCTGCGCGGCGACGCCATCGAAGCGCTTCGCGCGCTGAAGCCCGAAGTGATGATCGTCGTCGCTTACGGACTGATCCTGCCGCAGGCGGTGCTCGACATCCCGACGCACGGCTGCATCAACATCCACGCATCGCTGCTGCCGCGCTGGCGCGGCGCGGCGCCGATTCAGCGCGCGATCCTCGCCGGCGATCGCGAGACCGGCGTCACCATCATGCGCATGGACGCCGGACTCGACACCGGCCCGATGCTGCTCGCCAAGAAGATCGCGATCGGCGACGACACCACCGCCGGCGAACTGATGAGCGCGCTTTCCGCGCTCGGTGCGAAGCTGATCGTCGAAGCGCTGCACCGTCTCGACACGCTGCCCGCCGCGCCGCAGCCGGCGCAAGGCGCGACCTACGCGCACAAGATCGACAAGGAAGAAGCGCGCGTCGACTGGCAGCGTTCCGCCGACGAGATCGCCCGCGCCGTGCGCGCCTTCAATCCGGTGCCGATCGCATGGAGCGAGCTCGATGGCGAGCGCGTGCGCTTCCACGCGGCGCGCGCGCTGACCGGTCGCGTCGGCGGCGAGCCCGGGCAGGTGCTCGACGTCGGCGATCGCGGCATCGCCATCGCGTGCGGTGACGGTGCGCTGCTCGTCACGCAGCTGCAGCGCCCGGGCGGCAAGGCGCTCGCGTCGCAGGATGCTGCGCGCGGCTGGAATCTCGCCGGACGCCGCTTCACCTGATCGCCCCGCAGCTCGCGAGGATGTCGTTCGCGAGCGTGAACGCGAAGGTCATGCCGAGCAGCCACAGCATCCATCGACGCTTGCGCCAGCCATCGCGGTACGACGAGCGCTGCACGGTGAGGTCGACGATGTACGCGGTGCTGTAGGCGACGTTCGACCACATCGCCATTGCGAACAGGAAGGTGAACAGCTTGAGCGGAGGCACCTCGCGGTAATTCGGCCAGGCGAGCACGAGCCAACCCAGCGTGACGACCGCGAGCAGGATGTTGTAGACGATCCGGCGCGGCTCCCACCATGCGAGTGCGTCGTCGAGAACGTCGCGCATCAGCCGAGCTCCCCGACGACGCGTCGCCGGCGTTGCATCGCGCTCAGGGCGAAGGTCAGCGCCACGACGAGCAAGCCGAGCCACGTCCGCGGCTCCGGCGCAGCGGATCCCACGAACGTCGGCGAATTGCCGTAAGCGAGCGCGCTCACGCCCTGCACCATCGGCAGCGGCACCGGCGCGGTCGGCGTGCCTTCGGGCTGCGCGTTGTAGACCTTCTCGGAGACGGCGACGAACGAAGTCCACTTCGTCACCAGCGAGAACTTCAATCCGAGATCGACGACGCGCGCCCTGATGTCGTCGAATTTCGGCCCGCCCGTCGCCGCGTCGTCGATCATCGCCGCCGGCTGCGTCGTCTGATACATGAGCTCCTTGATCGCCGAGCGCGCCCACACCAGCGACACCGCTTCGCCGCCGTCGGTCTTCTCGGGCAGATGCACCGGCAGCACGATCGTCACGCGCCGCCCGCGCGCATTGCCTTCGATGCGCACGAGATGATCGCCGGGCTTCTCGTAACGCCCCTGCACCCGCAAAGACTGGCCGGCAAACAGATCGGGAAGCGCCTGCGGATAGACGTCGCTCGGCGCGATGCCGTCCCAGTCGACGCTGATGTCGGTGAGCACCGGCGATTGCAATCGATCCGCGAGCTCGGCGGCGACCTGGTCGACCTTCTCGGTCGGATCCATGTAGCGCGTGAAGCCGCGGCCCGCGCGGCCGATCTCGTCGAGGAAGAAATGATTGACGCCGGTGCCGACGCCCAACGCATAGAGCCGCGCGTCGCCGAGCATGCGGCGCGCGTGCCCGATGAGCTCGTAGTCGTTGCCGATGTAGCCGTCGGTCAGGAACACGACGATGCGCTCGGTGCCCGGCAGCGGCGGCACGCCGAGCGCCTGCTGGATGCCGGTCGAGACCATCGTGCCGCCCTGCCCGCGCAGCGAATCGGTGTAGCGCAGCGCGCGGCGGATGTTCTCCGGCGTGACGGCCTGCGGCGTGTCCGCGTACTCCGTCGCGCTATCTCCGAAATGAATGATGCGGAAGTGATCGGTCGGCCGCAGCCTGGTCAGCGCCTGATGCATGAACGCCTTCGACGCTTCGATCGGCAGGCCGTCCATCGATCCCGAGCAGTCGAGCAGGAACACCATCTCGCGGGGAAGGATCTGCGCATCGTCCGGCGCAGCCGGCGGCTCGATCAGCAGCGAGAAGTAGCCGCCGCGCGCGTCGCGTTGCGTGAGCAGCGCGGCTTGCGTCGTATTGCCGCCGAGCTGATAGCGCAGCACGAAGTCGCGATTGTCGATCACGCGGCCGCGCGTGAGCGTCAGGTTCCAGTGTGATGCGTTCTCTGACTGTGTCGTGATCGCGTGCGTCGCGCTGGTCGCGTTGAGGATCGGCAGTCCGCCTTCGAGCGAGATGCTGATCGACACGCGATCCGGCTCGACGGACGGCGGCAGGTCGAGGCCGTGCACCGGCGGATACATCGGCAACTTGCCGAGCTCGGTTTCCTGCGCGCCTGGCGGCTGGAAGCGTGGACCGACGACGAGCGGGATCAGCAATTCATAGGCGCCGTCGATCTTCGGCACCGTCTGCACGTACTTCAGCGTCACCTTGATCGGCAGGCCCGGCATCAGGTTCGCGATGTCCTGCGTGAACATGTTCGGACGATGCTCCTTGAGCAGCGCCGCGGCCTTGCCTTCGCTCTTCGCCTTCTCGTACGTCTGCTCCGCCTTATGCGTCTCCTGGATCTGCGCGCGGATGCGCTCGCTGCCGACGTCCATCTGCATCGAAAACACCGCGGCCTCGTGATTGAGGGGGAACAGATAGCGCGCGTGCATCGGCTGATCCGACGGATTGGCGAACGTCTGCACGACGGTGACGGTCGCGAGATCGCCCTGCACGTCGGCGCTGATGTCGGTCTTGAGCATCGGCAGCGCGATGGTCTGATCGCCGATGCGCGCTTCGATCGATCCTCCCATTCGCTCCTCTTGCGCCCGAGCGGCGCCGGGCAGCACGAGCAGCGAGAACACACAGCAGACGAACGCAAGCAGACGGGCACGCATGGAAGGCTCCTCAGGTGGAAGGCATCAGATGGATGGATTGCGGCGCGGCCGACGGCAGATCGAGCGCGCGGAAAACGGCGGAGTCGAAGCGGATCGCGTCGGCGTCGTCGCGCGACCAGGGCGCGACGCGCTCGACCATCGTCCAGGTGTCGTCGGGACACTTGAGCCACAGCCACACGGCCTGCGCGACGCTCGCCGCGGTCTTGCCGCGAGTCGACACGTAGCTCACCGCGACGCGCCACTGCCGCCCGTCGGGATCGGTGCTGCGATAGATCGCGGTCGGCAGATCGCCTTGCGCGAGACCCAAGTAGCGCACGTCGTGACCTGCGCCGCGCAGGCATTCGTCAGGCGCGTGCAGATGGCGCAGCGGCGCCGCGGTGGAAACCATCAGCAGTGCGAAGTCGCCGTAGCGCGCTCGCGACGCGCCGCCGCCGTACTTCGCGAAGTAGTCGCGCTCGATCGGCGCGAGCGGTTGCGGCGTCGCGTCGAACTCCGCGAGACGCGACGGCAGCTGCGGCGCTGCGGTCGCGTGCGCGACGTCGATCGGATGCGAGGGAAGCGAGACGATGAGGGTGGACATCGCAGCGAAGACGGCCGCCGGCTTCACGTCATTCCCGCGCAGGCGGGAATCCAGTTTCGAAAACTGGGTCCCCGCCTTCGCGGGGACGACGAATCTCGCCCATACCAGCAGCGGCAACGCAGATGCCGCCAGCGTCGCGATCCCGATCAGTTCGTGCCACGGCGCATTCATCACGTCGACGTCGTGTGCAAGCCCGAGCGCGAGCGCGCAGATGCGCAGCGTGTTGCCCGCAAGCGCCGCGACGAGCGCGATTGCGAATCCGATCACGGCTTGCCGCGCGGAAGGCCGCTTGATCGTCGCGAGCCCCGCGAACAGCGTGAGGATGAGCATCAGGCTCGCGCTGCCGGAGCACGGCAGATCGACGAGCAGGTCCTTGCCGTCGAGCAGGATCCGCGTGCCGATGCAGTGCACGCCGCGATCGAAGACGCCGAGCACGTCGCACGCCGCCGACGCGGAGATCTGCTGCAAGCCGTAGCCGAGCAGCCGCTGCACCGCGCGCTCGAGTGGCAACGACATCGCGAACAGCACTGCGAGCCAGCCCGGCGACAGCGCGCGCTCGCGCCGGTCGAGCCCGGCGATGATCGACAGCGCGTAGACGTCGAGCGCGAGCGTCGTCGCGCCGAGGACGTTGACGCGCAGCAGCTGCCCGACCGCGCGGACGCCGGCGCTGGCGACGAGCAGTCCGTATGCGTAGCGCTGGCTGCCCGGCGCTTCGGGCACGAGAGCGCTCGTCCATGACCAGGCCGCCAGCGCGACGACGGTGAGCGCGATCCACGCACCCTGCGAGTTGTAAGCGGCGTCCGTCCACGTCGTCCCGAGCCAGCGCAGCGGATCCGCGGCGAGCAGACCTGCGCCGATCAGGATGAGCGTGGACGGACGCCAGAGTCGTTCGATGAGCATGGCCGCCAGTCTTCCCGCGCGCGGTGCAGCCCCGAGGACGCGCTGGTGCAACCGCGCCGGAACTTTGTGCAACTGCGGTGCAAGCCCGCGATCGCCGCGGCCGCGCTGCTAAAGTCACGTCATGCAGAAAATCCTGGTGGTCGACGACGACGCGCACATCCGCGAGGTCGTCACCTTCGCGCTGCAGAAAGCGGGCTACGCGGTCGTCGCCGCGGACAACGGCGAGCAGGCGCTGCACCGTTTCGCGGCCGAGCGCCCAGCTCTGGTCGTGCTCGACATCCTGATGCCCGAGCTCGACGGCACCGAAGTCTGCCGGCGACTGCGCGCAGACCCCGCGAATCGCAGCGTGCCGATCATCTTCCTGTCATCGAAGGACGACGAGGTCGATCGCATCGTGGGCTTGGAGCTCGGCGGCGACGATTACGTCGGCAAGCCGTTCTCGCCGCGCGAGCTGGTCGCGCGCGCTCGCGCGTGCCTGCGGCGCGCCGCAATTCCGGCGACGACCAAATCCGCGCGCCTCACGCACGGCCGGCTGGCGCTCGACACTGAGCAATACAAGGTTTTCTGGGACGATCGAGAGCTCGCGCTCACGCTCACCGAGTTCGGCATCCTGCGCACGCTGATCGCGCGGCCCGGCAAGGTGTGCACGCGCGATCACCTGATGAACGAGTCCTACGAGCTGCACAAGGTGGTGAGCGATCGCACGATCGACAGTCACGTGCGGCGCGTGCGCGCCAAGCTCGCGTCGATCGGCGCGGATCCGATCGAGACCGTCCACGGCATCGGCTACAAGCTCGGCCCCTGCGAATGAGGCTGCAGCGAGTCCGGCTGCGGACGATCCTGCTGCTGATCAATCTCGTCATCCTCGTGCTGCCGCTCGGCGGCATCTTCTGGCTGCGCATCTACGAGAGCGCGCTGGTCCGGCAGACCGAGTCGGAGCTGATCGCGCAAGGCGTGTTCGTCGCGTCCGCCTACGACGCGATCTTCACGCGCGTGACGCAGAACGCAGCGCGCGAGCCGCGCACGAAGCCGTTCGACGTCGCGTCGTACGGCCAGCCGCTCACTGCGCCCGAGCATCCCGCCGATCCCGAAGGGCGCTGGCGCCCGCAACCGGCCGAGCTCGACCTCGCGAGCGACACGATCCATCCGCGCCCGCCCGACGCGGAACCTGGCAAGCCGGCGGATTTCTACGCCGAGCAAGTCGGCATGGAGCTCACGCCGATGCTGCGCAGCGCGCAGACCGTGACGCTGGCCGGCATTCGTGTGGTCGACCATCAAGGTACTGTGGTGGCCTCGACCAGCGAAGATTTCGGCATGTCGCTCGCCAATCACGAGGAAGTGCAGCGCGCGCTGACCGGCGAGCCGGTGAGCTTCCTGCGCTCACGCGTGTCGGAGCACGACGAGCCGGCGCTCGCTTCGATCAGCCGCGGCACGCGCATCCGCGTGTTCGTCGCCGTGCCGATCGTGCATCGCGATCGCGTGCTCGGCGCCGTGCTACTCGCGCGCACACCGGCAAACATCAAGCAGGCGATGTTCGGCAAGCGCCGCGAGCTCGCGCTGGCGGGATTGCTGCTGCTCGGCGTCGTGCTGATGCTGTCGCTGTTCGCGTCGCGCATGATCGCGCTGCCGGTGCAGAACCTGATGGCACAGGCGCGTCGCGCCGCACGCGGCGAGCAAGGTGCGGTGATCCCGCTCGAGCATCCCGGCACGCGCGAGATCGCCGAGCTCTCTGAAACGGTGGCGACCATGGCGCAGGCGCTGGAGAGCCGCTCGAACTACATCCGCGACTTCGCCGCGCACGTGTCGCACGAGTTCAAGACGCCGCTCACCGCGATCCAGGGCGCGGTCGAGCTTTTGCGCGATCATGCGGCGACGATGTCGAGCGAGGAGCGCGTGCGCTTCCTCAACATCCTCGCGGCCGACGCGCAGCGCCTCGAGAATCTCGTGCGCCGATTGCTCGAGCTCGCGCGCGCGGACGTGATGCGCGTCGGCGCCGATCGCGCGGATGTCGCGGCGGTGCTGCCAGCGACGCTGGATCGGCATCGGGAAGCGGGGATGGAGATTGAAAGCGTCGGCCTGAAGGCCGACCCACACAGAGGTCCGATCGAAGTGGCGATGAACGCAGAGACGCTCGACTCGATCCTCTCGAGCCTGCTCGACAACGTCCGCCAGCACGCAGGCGCGGGCGTGCGCACGCGCGTGAGCTGGTCGCGCGAAGGCGACGAAGCGGTGATCGACGTGCAGGACGAGGGCGCCGGCATCTCGTCGGCGAACGCGCAGCGCATCTTCGAGCCGTTCTTCACCACCGCGCGTCAGCAGGGCAACACCGGCCTGGGCTTGTCGATCATCCGCTCGCTGCTGGTGGCGCATCGGGGCGATATTTCGCTGTTGCCGGCGACACGCGGCGCGCACTTCCGCATCCGCTTGCCGATCGCGAGGTCCGATGGGCACGCCGGCTGAAGTCCGCATGGAGGCCGCACGCGCCGTCGCGCGCGTGCTCGCCGGCCGCAATCTCGACGACGCGCTCGGCGCCGCGGCGAGCTTTTCGGGACCCGATGCCGCGTTTGCCAAGGCGATGGCCTACGGCGTCGTGCGCGATCACGCGCTGCTCTCGGCGCTCGCCGCGAAGATGCTGCAGAAGCCGATCGATCGCGATACCGACCTGCACTCGCTGCTGCTCTGCGGCTTGTATCAATTGCGCTCGATGCGCGTGCCGCCGCACGCGGCGGTGTCGGAAACCGTCGGCGCCGCCGACGCGATGAACAAGGCCTTCGCGAAAGGCATGGTCAACGCCGTGCTGCGCCGCTATCTGCGCGAGCGCGACGCGCTCGAAGCGGCGCTCCCGAGCGATCCGGCCATCCGCTACTCGCATCCCCAGTGGCTCGTCGATCGAATCAAGAACGATTGGCCGCAAGACTGGCAGGACGTCCTCGCCGCGGATCAGCAGCCCGGACCGATGACGCTGCGCGTGAATCGGCGTCGCTCGACCCGCGACGAATATCTTGCGGAGCTACGCGCGGCGGGCCTCGACGCATCGCCCGTCGAGCACGTCCCGGAGGCGCTACGGCTCGCCGAGCCGATCGGCGTCGACAAGCTTCCGGGCTTCGGCGACGGCAAAGTCTCGGTGCAGGACGCGTCGGCGCAGCTCGCTGCGCACCTGCTCGATCTGCGCGATGGCCAGCGCGTCCTCGACGCATGCGCCGCGCCCGGCGGCAAGGCGGCGCACATCCTCGAGCGCGCCGACGTCCATCTGCTCGCGATCGACGACGACGCGGAGCGCCTGAAGCGCGTGCGGTCGACGTTCGAGCGATTGCAGCTCAAGACGACCTGGAAGCGCGCCGATGCGACGCGGCCGTCGACGTGGGCGCAGGGCCTCACGTTCGATCGCATCCTGATCGACGCGCCCTGCTCCGGCACCGGCGTGATCCGGCGCCATCCCGACATCAAGCTGCTGCGCCGGGCCGAAGACATCGCGCAGATGGCGGCGGTACAGCTGCGTCTCCTGCACATGCTGTGGCCGCTCCTGCAACCCGGAGGCGTGCTGGTCTACGCCGTGTGCTCGGTTCTCGCCGAAGAAGGCGCGCAGCTTGTGGAGCGATTCCTCACGAAGCAGACCGACGCCCGCGAGGTCGCGATCGATTCGACGTGGGGCGAAGCGTGCGCGATCGGCCGACGCATCGCGCCCGGCGGCGACTTCGACGGCTTCTACTACGCGCGGTTGCAACGGAGCACCTGAGGCTTGCAACCATTGCGAATTGCGATCCACACGATGGTATTCGTGCGGTTTGAATGATCTTCGCGCCATTGATCTGGGGCGGAGGCGCCGCCCGGCGACACTCGTGGTTGGTAAAAAATTCCTGTCGTGGCGCGACCCTGCGGGCTGCTTCGGAATGCGAAGCGCCGGGAATGGCACGGCCATTGCCCTTTCTAGCGCCATCGAAAGCTCGAGGTGGCTGTGCGATGACCGAATCAGAATGGGATTGCCTGCGCCGGATCGATAGCGGCGAGCTCACGCTCGCATCGCCTGGCGAGCCCTTCGAAAAGCTGCTGCTGCTGAAGTTCGCGGTGAGACGTCCGGGCTCGCGCCTCGCCGTCACCGGGCTCGGTCGCGAAGCCCTGATGCGCAAGCACTACAACTTCGACGTCCCGATGGCGGAGACGATCAGGCGTCCAGCGGCAAATGATGAACCCGCACCGCCTGCTCATGCCGCGAAGCCAGCTGCTCCAGCGCCGCTGCCACTTCGCCGGCCGGCACCGGCCGGTATTTCTTCAGCGGGCCGATGAACAGCGGCGCCAGGATCGGCGCCACTCTCTGAGCGATATCCTCGGCGATGCGGCGGTCTTCGCGCGCGCCGAGCAACAGCGACGGGCGCACGATCTGCACGCCGTCGAAGCCGATCTCCGCCACCGCCTGCTCCATGCGCGCCTTCACGCGCGAATAGAACGGCGCGGGAAATGTCGGCGCTGCGCCGACCGCTGACACCACCAGGAACTGCTTGGCGCCCGCGGCTTTCGTCGCCCGCGCCAGATCGACCACCATGTGATAGTCGACGCGCTCGAACGCGGCGCGCGATCCCGCTTTCGCGAGCGTGGTGCCGAGGCAGCAGAACACGTCGTCGGCCGCGAGCTTGTCGCCGATCTTCTCGAGAGCGGTGAAATCGGTCTGCACTTCGACCAGCTTCGGATCCGAGCGGCCGATCGGCCGGCGCGTGAGCACGCTGACGCGCGTGTACTCCGGATTGGCGAGCAGCCGATCCACCAGCATGCGGCCGACCAGTCCGGTTGGGCCTGCGACCAGCGCAGTGCGGGCCATGTGCGACACTCCCCGTGAATCGAAGGGGGCAGAGTGTACTGGAAGCGAATGTGACGGAATCGAACGATCGTTTTGCGCTGCACCCCCAGCTCGAGGCCGATTGCCGCGTGCTCGGCGACTGGCCGTTGTGCCGCGTGCTGTTGCTCAACGACGCCAACTACCCGTGGTTCGTGCTGGTCCCGCGGCGACCGAACGTTCGCGAGATCTACGAATTGTCCGACCCCGACCGCGTGCAGCTGTGGGACGAATCCGCGGCGCTGTCGCGGGCGATCATGAAGGCATTCGGGGGTTACAAGCTCAACGTCGCGGCGCTCGGCAACGCGGTGCCGCAGCTGCACGTGCATCACGTCGTGCGCACCCAGAGCGATCCTGCCTGGCCCGCGCCCGTGTGGGGCAAAGTGCCGCCGAAACGGTACGCACTCGAGGAGATGAACGCGAGGCTGCGCGTGCTGCGCGCAGCGGTGCCCGCGGAATTGCGCGGCCGGCTCGCGGAGCGGTTGGAGTAAAATCCGCACCTACAAGAAGATGTCAGGGAGAGTCGCCGATGCTGCGGAAGCTCTGGTGGGCTGCGCTCGTTTTCGCTTGCGCTCCGGCGATCGCCGATGACATGGCCGGGAAGTATCCGGTCCCCGATGAACCCTATTCAGCGACGCT
>DASRHK010000025.1:0-24960 GCA_035650495.1 Nevskiaceae bacterium
CGTTCCGCGAGGCGATCATCGAATACATGATGACCAGCCATCCACACGACTGCCCGGTCTGCGAAGAAGGCGGTCACTGCCATCTGCAGGACATGACGGTGATGACCGGCCATCACAGCCGGCGCTATCGCTTCAACAAGCGCACGCACCTCAATCAGGAGCTCGGGCCGTTCGTTGCGCACGAGATGAATCGCTGCATCTCGTGCTATCGCTGCGTGCGCTATTACAAAGACTACGCGGGCGGCACCGATCTCGACGTGTTCGGCGCGGCGGCGAACGTTTACTTCGGCCGCGCGCAGGAAGGCACGCTCGAGAGCGAGTTCTCCGGCAACCTCACCGAGGTCTGCCCGACTGGCGTGTTCACCGACAAGACGCACTCCGAGCGTTACGTGCGCAAGTGGGACATGCAGTTCGCGCCGTCGATCTGCTCGGGCTGCGCGGTCGGCTGCAACGTCTCGCCGGGCGAGCGCTACGGAGAGATCCGCCGCATCGAGAATCGCTATCACGGCCATCTCAACGGCTACTTCCTCTGCGATCGCGGCCGCTTCGGCTACGGCTTCGTCAATCGCAAGGACCGTCCGCATCACGGTCATCTGAAGCTCGGCGGTCCGGCGCCGCATCCGCAGCAAGCGGCGAGCATGCCGCCGGTCACGGCAGATCAAGCCGTCGACGCCGCGCGCGAGATGCTGAAGAAGGCGACGCGTGTGATCGGCATCGGCTCGCCGCGCGCGTCGGTCGAGGCCAACTTCGCGCTTTCCATGCTCGTCGGCGCCGAGAACTTCTTCAACGGCATGTCGGCGCAGGATCACGACCTGGTGAACGCGGCGCTGAAGGTCGTGCGCGACGGCAACGTGCCGACGGCGACGATCAAGAGCATGGAAGAGGCCGACGCGGTTCTCGTCCTCGGCGAAGACCCGACGCAGACCGCGCCGCGGTTTGCGCTCGCGATCCGGCAGGCCGCGCGCGGCAAGATGGCCAGCGCGGGCGCGAAGAAGAACATCCCCGACTGGCAGGTCATCGCGCTCGCCGACCTCGTGCAGCGCGAGAAGAATCCGATCTTCGTCGCTGCGCCGACGTCGACGCGCCTCGACGACATCGCGGCCGCGACGTATCACGGCGCACCGGAAGATCTCGCCCGCTTCGGCTTCGCGATCGCTCGCGCGATCGATTCGAAGGCGCCGAGCGTCAAGGGATTCGACAAGGAAGCTGGCAAGCAGGTCGAGCAGATTGCTGCGGCGCTGAAGGCCGCGAAGAAAGCGCTGATCGTCTCCGGCACCGGTTCTGGCTCGGCCGCCGTGATGCAGGCCGCCGCGAACGTCGCGATGGCGCTGAAGACCGCTGGCGTCGCCGTCGAGATCGCGCTGTCGATCCCCGAGGCGAACAGCTTTGGCGTCGCCGTGATGAATGCGAAGAGCGGCGCCGACGCGCTGAAAGAGCTCGCCGACGGCAAAGCCGACGCGGTGGTGATCCTCGAGAACGATCTCTACCGCCGCGCGCCGACGAGCGAGGTCGACGCCGCGCTCGCGAAAGCCGGCGGCATCGTCGTCGTCGATCACCAGAAAACCGCGACCAGCGAGAAAGCGCACGTCGTGCTGCCTGCCGGAACGGTGTTCGAAGGCGATGGCACTTACGTCAACTACGAAGGCCGCGCGCAGCGCTGGTTCCAGGTGTTCGATCCGGCGTACTACGATCGCAGCATCGTGATCCGCGAATCGTGGCGCTGGCTCGACGGTCTCGGTGCCGATCGCTGGCGCAATCTCGACGACGTGACCGGGGACTGCGCGTCCGCGCTGCCGCAGCTCGCGCAGATCGTCGACGCCGCGCCGGATGCGAGCTTCCGCGTGAAGGGACTCAAGCTCGCGCGCATGCCGGCGCGCGCGTCGGGCCGCACCGCGCAGCGCGCGAACATCAGCGTGCACGAGCCGCGCGCGACGCAGGATCCGGATTCGCCGCTCAACTTCTCGATGGAGGGTTACAGCGGCGTCGGCTCGCAGGACCGTCCGCCGGAGCTGCTGCCGTTCGCATGGTCGCCGGGCTGGAATTCGCCGCAGGCCTGGAACAAGTTCCAGCACGAAGTCGGCGGCGAGCTGCGCGGCGGCGATCCGGGCAAGCTCATCTTCAAAGCCAACGCCGAAGCGAAGGCGGACTATTTCGACGAGATCCCGGCCGCGTTCAAGCCGGCGAAGGACGGCTTGCGCGTGCTGCCGCTGCACCAGATCTTCGGCAGCGAAGAGCAGTCCGCGCGCGCGACGCCGATCCAGAAGCGCATGAGCGCCGCGTTCGTCGCGGTCAACGCCGACGATGCAGCGAAGCTCGGCCTCAACGGCAAAGCCGCGGTCGAAGTCGACGGCACGCGCATCGATCTTGCGGTGCGCCGCACCGATCTGCCGCAGGGCGTGATCGGCTTGCCGGAAGGATTCGCGGGCATTCCGTTCCTCGATGCGCAGTCGACCGCGAAGGTGAGCAAGGCATGAGCCTGCTCAACATCTTCCCGCAATGGCTGCAGCCGTACGTCGCGTCGGGCACGACGGCGATTCTGATCCTGCTCTCGCTGGTCATCGTCGCCGCGTGGATGATCTGGCTCGAGCGCCGGCTGCTCGGCCTGTGGCAGGACCGTTACGGGCCGAATCGCGTCGGGCCGTTCGGGCTGGGCCAGGTCATTGCCGACATGATCAAGATCTTCTTCAAGGAAGACTGGACGCCGCCGTTCGTCGACAAGACGACGTTCTGGATCGCGCCGTTCATCTCGATGGCGTTCATGATGCTCGCCTTCGCGCTGGTGCCGATCACGCCGCAGATCGGCGTCGGCGACTTCAACCTCGGCGTGCTGTTCTTCATGGCGATCGTCGGGCTCTCCGCCTACGCGGTGATGCTCGCGGGCTGGGCGTCGAACTCGAAGTACGCGCTGATCGGCGGCATCCGCGTCACCGCGCTGTCGATCACCTACGAAGTGTTCATGGGACTCGCGCTGATGGGCGTGGTCATGCAGGCCGGCTCGTTCAACCTGCGCGACATCGTCGAAGCGCAGCGGCACGTGTGGTTCGTCGTTCCGCAGTTCTTTGGCTTCTGCATGTTCATCCTCGCGGGCGTCGCGACCGTGCACCGCACGCCGTTCGACCTGCCCGAAGCCGAGCAGGAGCTCGCCGCGGGATTCCACACCGAATACTCCGGCATGAAGTTCGGCATGTTCTTCGTCGGCGAATACGTCGGCATCGTGATGGTGTCGGGATTGCTCGTGGCGCTCTTCTTCGGCGGATGGCTCGGCCCGGGCGTCGACGCGCATCCGTGGCTCGCGCTGCCCTACTTCGTCGGCAAGACGTTCTTCTTCATGTGCCTGTTCATCCTGCTGCGCGCCGCGCTGCCGCGTCCGCGCTATGACCAGCTGATGGCGGCGGGCTGGAAGGTCTGCCTGCCGGTCGTGCTGATCAACCTGCTCGCGACCGCCGGCCTCGTGCTCTGGCACGCGCAACACGGAGGTGCGTGATGAGCATGCAGCCGCCGAAAGTGACGTTCGGGGCCGTGGTGAAAGGCATCGGCACGCAGCTGCGCAGCCTGTTCATGATCTTCATGCACAGCTTCCGCAAGCGCGACACGGTGCAGTACCCGGAAGTGAAGCCCTACGTGCCGCCGCGCTATCGTGGACGCATCGTGCTCACGCGCGATCCCGATGGCGACGAGCGCTGCGTCGCGTGCAATCTGTGCGCGGTCGCGTGCCCGGTCGGCTGCATCTCGCTGCAGAAGGCCGAGCGCGACGACGGCCGCTGGTATCCCGAGTTCTTCCGCATCAACTTCTCGCGCTGCATCTTCTGCGGCCTGTGTGAAGAAGCCTGCCCGACCAATGCGATCCAGCTCACGCCCGACTACGAGCTCTGCGAGTACAACCGCCAGAACCTCGTCTACGAGAAGCAGGACCTGATGATCAGCGGTACCGGCAAGGTGCCCGAGTACAACTTCTATCGCGTCGCCGGCATGGCGGTGAAGGGCAAGCCCAAGGGCGCCGCCGAGAACGAAGCGCCGCCGGTCGACGTCAAGAGCCTCTTGCCCTAGACGCCCATGGATCTTCTCCACCTCATCCTCAACGCGCCCGGCTTCTACCTGCCGGCCGTGGTCGCGGTGTTCGCGACGTTCATGGTGATCACCAGCACGAACCCGGTGCACGCGCTGCTCTATCTCGTGCTCTCGCTGCTCGCGGTCGCGATGATCTTCTTCGCCGTCGGCGCGCCGTTCGCCGGCGTGCTCGAGGTCATCGTCTACGCCGGCGCGATCATGGTGCTGTTCGTCTTCGTGGTGATGATGCTCAATCTGGGCGAAGCCACCGTCGCGCAGGAGCGCGCGTGGCTCACGCCCAAGGTCTGGATCGGACCCGCGCTCCTCGCCGGCATCCTGTTCGGCGAATTGCTGCGCGTGTTCCATTCGCAAGCGGTTCACATGGCGGGCTTGCGCGAGATCGGCGCGAAGCACGTCGGCATCACGCTCTACGGGCCCTATCTGCTGGGCGTCGAGCTCGCGTCGATGCTGCTGCTGGCAGCGCTCGTCGCGGCGTATCACCTGGGCAAGCACGACTAACAAGAATGATCGGACAGTACGGAGTACCGATGGAGCATGGGCTGCTGCTGGCCGGCGCGTTGTTCGCGCTCGGCTTCGTCGGCCTGCTCGTGCGCCGCAACGTCCTGTTCATGCTGATGTCGGTCGAGATCATGATGAACGCCTCCGCCCTCGCGTTCGTCATGGCCGGCTCGCGCTGGCAGCAGGCCGACGGCCAGATCATGTTCATCTTCATCCTCACGCTCGCCGCGGCTGAAGCGAGCGTCGGGCTCGCGCTGCTGCTGCAGATCTTCCGCCGCTTCCAGAATCTCGACGTGGACGACGCGTCGAAGATGCACGGGTGAGCCGGCCATGATGGATCTGCTCCCATTCGTCTTCGCCTTCCCGCTCGCGGGCTTCGTGTCGCTCGCGTTCGCGCGCGGCCGCATGCCGGAGAAGGCCGCGGCGATCGTCGGCGTCGGCTCGATCGGGTTGTCGGCGCTGCTGTCCGCGCTCATCGGCTACCAGTTCCTGATGCATCCGCCCGAAGGCGGCGCCTACGTGCAGGTGCTGTGGACCTGGATCGACGTCGACGGCTTCACGCCGCAATTCGCGCTGCGCCTCGACGCGCTGTCGCTCGTCATGCTCGGCGTGATCACCGGCGTCGGCTTCCTGATCCATATGTACGCGTCGTGGTACATGCGCGGCGACGACGGCTACGACCGCTTCTTCTCGTACATGAACCTGTTCGTCGCCTCGATGCTGTTCCTGGTGCTCGGCGACAACCTGCTGTTCCTCTACTTCGGCTGGGAAGGCGTCGGCCTCTCCTCGTATCTGCTGATCGGCTTCTGGTACAAGGACGCCGCCAACGGCGCCGCGGCGCGCAAGGCGTTCGTCGTCACGCGCGTGGGCGACACGTTCATGGCGATCGGCCTGTTCCTGCTGTTCCATCACCTCGGCACGCTCAACATCCAGGACGCGATGGCGGCGGCGACCAAGACCTGGCCAGTCGGCGACGAGATGGCGACGATCTGCGCGCTGCTCATCCTCGGCGGCGCGGTCGGCAAGTCGGCGCAGCTGCCGCTGCAAACGTGGCTCCCCGACGCGATGGCCGGCCCGACGCCCGTCTCTGCGCTGATCCACGCGGCGACGATGGTGACCGCCGGCGTCTATCTCATCGCGCGCACGCACGTGCTGTTCGAGCTTTCTCCGATCGCGCTGCACTGGGTTGGCTGGATCGGCGCCGCGACTGCGCTGCTGGCCGGATTCACCGCGCTCGCGCAGACCGACATCAAGCGCGTGCTCGCGTATTCGACGATGTCCCAGATCGGCTACATGTTCCTCGCGCTCGGCGCGGGCGCCTATCAGCCGGCGATCTTCCATCTGATGACGCACGCGTTCTTCAAGGCGCTGCTCTTCCTCTCGGCCGGCTCGGTGATCCTCGCGATGCACCACGAGCAGGAGATCTTCCAGATGGGCGGGCTGCGCAAGAAGATCCCATTCGTGTTCGCCGTGTTCACGATCGGCTGTCTGGGACTCGTCGCGTTCCCGGGCACTTCGGGCTTCTTCTCGAAGGACCAGATGCTGTTCGAGGCGCTCGCGCACGGTCATCCCGATCTTTATTACGCGGGATTGTTCGGCGCATTCCTCACGGCGATCTATACGTCCCGGCTCGTGTTCATCACCTTCTTCGGCGAGCCGCGCAGCGAGCATGCGAAGGAAGCGCACGGCGGGCACGGCATCGCGCATTCGCTGCCGCTCGCGGTGCTGGCGGTGCTCGCGCTGCTCGGCGGCTTCATCCACCTGCCGCTCGACGCCGTGCTGCCCGAGCCGCCGCTCTCCGAGGAGGCCGAGCATCTCAAGCACAACGTCGAGCTGATGTCGATGCTGGTCGGCTTCGCGGGCATCGGCCTCGCCTGGCTGGTTTTCCACGCGCGTCCGCAGATCGCCGAATCGCTCAAGAGCAATCTCTCGCTCGTCTGGAAATTCTTCCGCTCGGCCTTCGGCTTCGACTGGCTCTATGACCTTCTCTTCGTGCGGCCCTATCTCTGGTTCGTGCACGTGAACCGCAACGACGGCATCGACGTCGCGATCGGCCAGATCCCGGTGGCGCTGAAAGCGATGCACGGACGGCTCGCGAAGACGCAGAGCGGCCAGACGCGCTGGTACGTCGCCGCGATGGGTATCGGCGCAGTGGTCCTCGTCGCCGCGGTGGTGATCCTGAAATGAGCTCGCTCGATCCCAGCATCCTCATCTGGCTCATCGCGATCCCGTTCATCGGCGGGTTCCTGTGCTGGCAGGGCGAGCGCTACATGGGCATCTGGTTCCCGCGCTGGATCGCGCTCGGGACGATGCTGCTCGCGCTCGGCATCTCGATCCTGATCTGGGCGACCGGTGATTTCTCGCTGCCGCCGGCGGGCGGTCATCCGGAATGGACGCTGGAATTCCGCGCCAGCTGGATTCCGCGCCTCGGCATCTCGTTCCATCTCGCGATGGACGGGCTGTCGCTGCTGCTCGTGGCGCTGACCAACTTCCTCGGCCTGATGGCGGTCGTCTGCTCCTGGCGCGAGATCGATCGCAACGTCGGCTTCTTCCACCTGAACCTTCTGTGGAACCTCGGCGGCGTGGTCGGCGTGTTCATCACGCTCGACCTGTTCCTGTTCTTCTTCCTGTGGGAAATGATGCTGGTGCCGATGTACTTCCTGATCGCGCTGTGGGGCCACAACGTCCCCGGCGGCAAGGGACGCATCTACGCGGCGACCAAGTTCTTCATCTTCACGCAGGCCTCGGGCTTGCTGATGCTGCTCGCGATCCTCGGACTCGTGTTCATCAACTACAAGTCGAGCGGCGTGCTGACGTTCGACTACGAGGATCTGCTGAAAGCCAAGCTCGGCACGCAGGCGCAGTGGTGGCTGATGCTCGGCTTCTTCGTCGCGTTCGCGGTGAAGACGCCGGCGGTGCCGCTGCATTCGTGGCTCCCCGACGCGCACTCGCAGGCGCCGACCGCGGGCTCGGTCGACCTCGCGGGAATCCTGCTGAAGACCGCGGCGTACGGACTGCTGCGCTTCGGCGTGCCGCTGTTCCCCGACGCGTCGGCGAGCTTCGCGCCGGTCGCGATGTGGCTCGGCATCGTCGGCATCATCTACGGCGGCGTGATGACCTTCGCGCAGACCGACATCAAGCGCCTCGTCGCGTTCTCGTCGATCTCGCACATGGGCTTCGTGCTGGTCGGCATCTTCGCGGGCACGCAGCAGGCACTGCAGGGCGTCGTGATGCAGATGCTGGCGCACGGCATCTCCGCTGGCGGCATGTTCATCCTGTGCGGCGAGATCTACGAGCGCATCCACACGCGCGATCTCACCAAGATGGGCGGACTGTGGGCGCGCTTCCCGTACCTGCCGCCGATCGCGCTGTTCTTCGCGATCGCGTCGCTCGGCTTGCCGGGCCTCGGCAACTTCGTGGGCGAGTTCCTGATCCTGCTCGGCACCTGGAAGGTCGATCCGGTCGTGACCTGCTTCGCCGCGACCGGCCTCATCCTCGCCGCCGTCTACTCGCTGATCATGGTGCAGCGCGCATTCCACGGACCGGCGAAGGACGACGGTCACGGCATGCTCGAGGACCTCAACTCGCGCGAGATCGTGATGATGATGTCGCTGATGCTGATCCTGGTCTGGCTCGGCCTGTATCCGCAGACGGTGCTCAACACGTCATCTGCGTCGATGCACGCCGTGCACGAGATCTACGCAGCGGCGAAGGGCAGCCTCGGAGCCGCGCCATGAGCTTCAGCTTCGCGCAATTCATGGCGCTGCTGCCGATCGAGGTGGTCAGCGCGACCATCGTGTTCGTGATGATGGCGATCGCGCTCCGACGCAATCACTGGTGGAACGCGACGTTCTCGGTGATCGGCCTCAACGCCGCGCTGTTCTCCTGCCTGATCGCGCTCAAGTACTCGCCGATCACGGTGACGCCGCTGCTGACCATCGATCACTACGCGCTCGGCTACACGGCGCTCCTGATCGCGACCACGCTCGCCACCGCGACGCTGCTGCACGCCTACATGGAGGGCTACGCGCAGAACAAGGAGGAGATCTATCTCCTGCTCTGCCTGTCGGCGCTCGGCGCGATCGTGCTGGCGAGCGCGACGCACTTCGCGTCGCTGTTCATCGGGCTCGAGCTCCTGTCGGTGCCGCTCTACGCGATGATCGCGTATCCGCACCGCTCGAAGCGCTCGCTCGAGGGCGGCATCAAGTACCTCATCCTCTCCGCCGTCGCCTCTGCGTTCCTGCTGTTCGGCATTGCGCTCGTCTACTCGCAGACCGGCGCGCTCGCGTTCAGCAGCATCGCGGTCAAGCTGCACTCGCTCGGCGCCGACAACATCTACCTCCTCGTCGGCGGCGCGTTCATCCTCGTCGGCATCGGTTTCAAGCTGTCGGTGGTGCCGTTCCACCTGTGGACGCCCGACGTCTACGAAGGCGCGCCGGCGCCGGTGACCGCCTATCTCGCCACCGCGAGCAAGACCGCGGTGTTCGCGGTGCTGCTGCGCTACTTCGTGCAGGGTCGTGGCCACGATCAGCAGACGCTGGTCGACGCGCTCTCCGCGCTTGCGGTCGCTTCGATGATCATCGGCAACGTCCTGGCGTTGATGCAGAGCAACCTGAAGCGCCTGCTCGCCTACTCGTCGATCGCGCACTTCGGCTACTGCCTCGTCGCGCTGATCGCGTCGGGCCCGCTCGCGGTGGAAGCAGTCGGCGTCTACCTGATCACCTACGTCATCACCACGCTCGGCGCGTTCGGCGTGGTCACGCTCGCGTCGAGCCCGTACAAGGGCCAGGACGCCGACCTGATCTCCGACTATCGCGGACTGTTCTGGCGCCGGCCGTATCTCGCGTCGATCCTGACCGCGATGATGCTCTCGCTCGCCGGCATCCCGGTCACGGCCGGCTTCATCGGCAAGTTCTACGTCACGGCGGTCGGCGTCGACGGCCGACTGTGGTGGCTGGTCGGCGCGCTGGTGCTCGGCTCGGCGATCGGCCTCTACTACTACCTGCGCGTCCTCATGTCGCTGTTCCTCGTCGAAGCCGGCATGAAGCGCTCGACCGCGCCGCTCAACTGGGGCGCCCAGGTCGGCGGCATCATGGTCCTGCTGCTGATGCTCCTGATGCTCGGCATCGGCCTGTATCCGCAGCCGGTCCTCGAGCTGGTCCAGCACGCCGGCTTCACGCAATAGATTCCGTACCCCGCCCCGCGGGGTCGTAAAAACCTCACTTTTGGCCGGGTTTCCCGTCGGCGGCCGCATAATCGCCGCCGGGAGACGTCAGGTAAGGCAATGAGGCTCCAGCGGCGAGATTTCGCAGCGATCGTGGTGATGGCGGCCGCCTACGCGGTGAGCGGGCGGCTGGGCCTGCTGCTGGCGGTTCCGCCCGGTTATGCGACCGCGGTCTGGCCGGCCTCGGGCATTGCGCTCGCAAGCGTGCTCGCCTATGGCATGCGGGTGTGGCCCGGCATCTGGATCGGCTCGTTCCTGGTCAACGTCTGGACCGCGCTCGACGGCTCGGTCTCCGGTATGTTCTCGTCGCTGGCGATCCCGGTCACCATCGCCACCGGCGCAACCTTGCAGTCCCTTGCGGGCGCGTCGCTGGTGCATCGCTTCGTCGGCTATCGCAACGTGCTCACGCAGGAGTTCGACGTCGCGCGCCTGTTGCTGCTCGGCGGACCCGCCGCCTGCCTGATCAATGCGTCGCTGTCGGTCGCCGCGCTGGTGCACTTCGGCTCGGTGCCGCTCGCAGCCTCCGCCTTCAACTGGTTCACATGGTGGGTCGGCGACAGCATCGGCGTCATGGTGTTCACGCCGGTGGTGCTGGTGTGGACGGTGCGTCCCTACAGCCAATGGCTGCGCCAGCAGCTCTCGGTCAGCGTGCCGATGGTGCTGATGTTCGCCCTCGTCGTCAGCATCTTCATGATCACGAGCTCGCGCGAGCGGGCGCAGGCTCGCACCTCGTTCGAGAACGTCAGCGAGGAAGTCGACAAGCACCTGCAATCGGAGATCGATCGCTACAACGTCGGGCTGTCCGCGGTCGCGGGATTGTTCGCGGCGCAGCGCGAAGTCACGCCGCAGGAATTCGATCCGTTCGCCGGCCTGCTGCTCTCGCAGCTGCCCGGCCTCTACGGCGTGAGCTGGCGCCCCGAGATCAGCGGTGCCGAGCGCGATCGCTTCGAGGCGCGCATGCATGAGCAGGGCTTCCCGGCGTTCCGCATCACCGAGATCGGGCCCGATGGTCTGGTGCCGGCGGCTCGCCGTGACCGCTATGTCGTGACCGCATACAGCAAGTACCAGGAGGATCGGCTCGAGACGCAGGGCCTGGACGCGCTGTCGAGCCCGCCGCGGCGGGCCGCGATCGAGCTTGCGCGGGAGACGCATCAGCCCGCGGCGACCAGCCTGCTCGCGCTGGCCGGCGAGCCCGCCGGCACTCCGGGCTTCCTGGCGTTCAAGCCGGTGTTCGAGCGCGGCGGCGGCAGCCTGCGCGGCTACGCGACCGTCGTGGTCGTGCTGAACCGGATGATCGACCAGACCTTGCGCGGCCTGCCGCTCGACGGCATCAACCTCAAGATCATCGACGAGTCTGCCCACAATCCCGAGCTCCTCTACGCACGCACGCCGGTCCCGGCCGACGCGTCCGACGACGACCTGCGCTATCGCGCGATCGTCAACGTCGCCCAGCGCACGTGGACCGTGGAAACCACGATGCCGGCGGCGTACCTCGTCTCGCACCGCTCGTGGCAGGCGTGGATGGTGCTCGCCACCGGCCTGACGCTGACCGCGCTGCTCGGCGTGCTGCTGCTGGTGATCGTCGGCCGCACCGCGCGCGTCGAGCAGGTCGTCGCCGAGCGCACCGCCGAGCTCACCGAGCGCAAGGAGCAGCTGCGCCGCGCGCGCGACGAGGCGCTCGACGCCGCGCGCGCCAAGTCCGAGTTCGTGGCCAACATGAGTCACGAGATCCGCACGCCGATGAACGGCATCATCGGCATGACGCAGGCGCTCGCCGACACGCCGCTGACGCCGCGGCAGAAGGAGATCGCGGGCGCGATCCGCTTCTCCGCCGATTCGCTGCTGTCGATCGTCAACGACATCCTCGACTTCTCCAAGATGGAAGCCGGGATGATGCACATGGAAGTGATCGACATCGACCTCCAGCGCGCGATCGAGCGCGTGATCGAGGTCTTCACCGAGCGCATCCAGGGCAAGGGGCTCGAGGTCGTGGTGTCGCTCGATCCCAAGCTGCCGCACGTGCTGCGCGGCGATCCGATCCGCCTGAACCAGGTGCTGACCAACCTCGTCTCCAACGCGATCAAGTTCACCGAGCACGGCGAGATCGAGATCTCGGCGCGGCTGGAGGAAGACGCCGAGCGCGACGTCGTCGTGCGCTTCGCCATCCGCGACACCGGCATCGGCATCCCCGCCGACGCGGCGCGGCGACTGTTCCAGCCGTTCAGCCAGGCCGACGGCTCCACCACGCGCAAGTACGGCGGCACCGGCCTTGGCCTGGTGATCTCCAAGCAGCTGGTCGAGCTGATGGGCGGCAACATCGGCGTCAACAGCGCGCCGGGGTTCGGCTCGACGTTCTGGTTCACGGTGCGCCTGCAGAAAGCGCCCGGCGCGGAGGTCGCGCAGCCGCCGCGCACGCTGGTGGGTCATCGTGCGCTCGTCGTCGACGACAACGAGACCAGCCGCCACAGCATCGCGGAGCAGCTCGCATCGTGGGGCATCGCCGCGGCGCAGGCGGCGGATGGCGAAGCGGCTCTCGCGCAGCACGCCGACGTCGTCGCGCGCGGCGAGCCGTACGAGATCGTGATCATCGACCAGCAGATGCCGGGCATGGACGGCGTCGAGCTGGCGCGTCGCATCCGCGCGAGCGCCGGCGGCGAGCGTCCGCATCTCCTGCTGTTGCAATCCGTGCGCGGCAGCAACGAGCCGGCGACCTTGCGTGCCGCGGGCATCGAGATGCTGCTGACCAAGCCGGTCGGCATGTCCGATCTGCACGATTCGCTCACCCGTCTCATTGCCGGCGAGCCGGTGCAGGGCGCCACGGCGACCGCCGCGCCGAGCGCGCCGCCACCGGCGTCCGTGGAAGCTGGCCAGCCGCGCGTGCTGGTCGCCGAGGACAACCCGATCAACCAGATGGTGGCCCGCCACCAGCTCGTGCGCCTGGGCATCCAGGCCGATTTCGTCGGCAACGGCCGCGAGGCGGTCGAAGCGGTGAAGCACAAGCCCTACGACCTCGTGCTGATGGACTGCCAGATGCCCGAGCTCGACGGCTACGGCGCGACCGCGCAGATCCGTCGACACGAGGAAGGCAGCCGTCACACCTGGATCGTCGCCATGACCGCGCATGCCATGGCCGGCGACCGCGAGCGCTGCCTCGCCGCCGGCATGGACGACTATCTCGCCAAGCCCATCGATCCCAAGGCGCTCGCTGCCGCATTCGAGCGTTTCCAGCACCACGGAGGCACCGTGACCCACCCTGACCCCGAGCCGGCCGCGCCGGCACCCGCCATCACGACGCCGCCGGTGGACATGGCCCGTCTGTGGGACGCGGCGAACGACGATCCCGAATTTGTCCGCGAGCTCGCCGACCTTTATCTTGAGCAGACCACCGAGCAGCTGAAGCTCCTCAAGGACGCCGTGGCCCAACGCAACGCAGCCGAGATCGAGCGCCTGGCGCATCGTTGCAAGGGCGGCAGCGGCTCCTGCGGCGTCAACGGGCTGGCCGCGATGTTCCTGCAGCTCGAGAAGATGGGCCGCGACGGCAAGCTCGACGAGGTCGATCGCATCTTCGCCGGCGTCGAGCGCGAGTACGCCCGCGTCAGCGACTTTTTGAAGCAGCCGATTGCCCGACCCGCTGCGGTCCAGCAACAATAAGAGCCATGAGCAAGATCCTGATCATCGACGACGACCCGGTCATCACCGGCATCTACCAGAAGCAGTTCGCCGCCCGCAGTTTCCAGGTCGAGATCGCCGACGATGGCGAGAAAGGCCTCGAGGCGGTCAAGCGCTTCCGCCCCGACTGCGTGCTGCTCGACCTGTCCATGCCCAACGTCAACGGCGTGCAGTGGCTCAACGAAGTGCGCAAGGACGAGCGCTTCAAGAGCCTGCCCGTGGTGGTGTTCACGTCCGGGTCGGTCGGCTGGCAGGTCAAGGCCGTGCGCAACTCCGACGTGACCTACGTGCTGAGCAAGGACGGCACCGAGCCCAAGCAGGTCGTCAACGCGGTCGTCACATCGCTCGAAACCGGAAAGTGGAAGATCTGACGCGTTCAAGCCGACTTCGTGTGAAGCGAAGAACGAAGTCGGCTTAACGCGTCATCCGTTGTTTACGAAAAACGCGTGACAAAACGTCACTGCGTTTTTCGCTGAGAGCGAGAATTCAGGGAGAGCCATGAAAGCGATCTGCATCAGCATCGCGCTCGCGTTGCTCACGACCGCCTGCGGCAGCAGCACGCCTTCTGCGATCACGTCGAGCGCATCGTCATCGACCGGACGCACGTTCCTGATCAAGCCGGGCGCCAACGCGACGTCCGACATGGTTGCCGCGATGGTGCAGGCAGCGCCGGGTGACCTGATCCAGTTCGACTGCGGATTCTTCGACCTGTCGCAGAGCTTCCAGCTGATCAACACGGAAGACGTGCGGGTCAAAGGCTGCGGCAAGGATCAGACGGTCCTGTCGTTCCGCAGCGCCGACGCCGCGCAAGGCATCCTCGCGGTGAACGTGAACGGCGTGACGATCGAGGACCTGACCGTCCTCGACTCCGGCGGCAATGGCGTCGAGCTGCGCGGCGTGAATCACGGCACGATCCGCCGCGTGCGCGCGCTGTGGTCGTCCGGCGGCGGCCGCGCGGCAGCCGACCCGGTCACCGCGCAGAACTATCAGGAGAACAGCTACCGGCGCATCAACATCCCGTGCACCGATCCGCCGACGCGCAATCCGAACTCGCCTGAGAACATCCTGCTCGGCGACACGACGTCGCCCGACTACACGATGAATCCGAACACGGGGCGCTACGGGATTTACCCGGTGCTCTCGCGCAACATCCTCATCGAGGAATCCGAAGCGGTCGGCGCCTCCGATGCAGGCATCTACGTCGGGCAGAGCAACATCGTGATCTTCCGCCACAACCGCGCGGCGTACAACCCGTTCGGCTACGAGATCGAGAACGATCGCGAAAGCGAGTACGACAGCAATCTCGCCGAATGCAACACCGGCGGCTTCCTCGTCTACGACCTCGACGGGCTCACGCAGTACGGCGATCGCTCGCTGGTGCACGGGAACATCGTGCGCATGAACAACAGCTACAACGTCGCCGAGCATCCGGGCCTCGTGAAGGAAGTGCCGCCGGGCACCGGCTTCATCACGCTCGGCTACGATCGCATCGACATCTTCGACAACGAGTTCACCGACAACAACACCGTCGGCATCCTGGAGTTCGCCTACGCGCTGTTCGGCAAGAGCTCGCAGCCCACCGACAAGCGCCTCGACGGCTACAGCGAAGGCGTGCACATCTTCCACAACAAGTTCGCGAACAACGGCGCATCGCCGCCGATCCCTTCGACCACCGATCTCGCCAATCAGGACATCCTGCGCGCGTTCCCGATGCTGATCGGCTTGAAAGGCATGGCGGCGTGCCTGAATCCGCTCAACACTGCGGAGTGCGTCGCCGCCGGCGACGTCGGATTCAAGGGCGCGCATCTGCTGTTCGACGGCAACCTCGACGCGTACCGCCCCGACTGTCCCTACCCGACCGACGCCGACGGCAATCCGGTGCCGAAGGACGAGCGCGGCAGGCCGCTGCAAGGCAATCAGTACCCAAATCCCGAGTGCACCTACAACGCCTACAAGTTCGACACGACGCAGGCAGCCGCGCCGAAGATCGTGCCGGACTGGTTCGCGTCGTGCATCGACGCCGACAACACGTTCAGCGGCACCGGCATCCGCTACGCGAATTTCCACGGGACGAAAGGGCTCGAGGCGCTGGTCGACAGCAACATCGATCCGTCGGATCCGGTCGGCTCGGCGCTCAGCATCCTCACTTCGCTCGATCCGGTCGCGCTCACCGAGTTCGCCGCCGATTTCGACATGACGCCGCACGACTGCGTCGGGCAGTACGGCAGGAATCTGGCGCGGCTGGCTCCGGTGGAATTCGAGCCGTTCGTGCGCAGCGGCGACTACGATCCGGGTCCGAGCGCGGAGGAAGTCGCGAAGCTCTGCGGCGCGGCGATCCCCGAGGGCCAGGCCAACTTCGGCGCGGCGAAAATCGATTGCCCGACGCTCGATCAGTACCACCTGTTCGCGAATCCCGAAGATCCGACGAGCGCGCCCAACGGCGGCGGCGTGCCGTTCGTGCTCAACACCAAGCTGTTCTCCGACTACGCGGTGAAATATCGCGTCGCCTACGTCCCGCCGGGCACGCACGCGATCTACAACGACAAGGCGAGCAACGGCGTCGACGCGACGGCGGTGTTCCCGGTCGGCACGATCATCGCGAAGACGTTCTCGTTCCCCGACGAGAGCGCCGGCACCGAGATCCCGATGGAAACGCGCCTGCTGATCAAGCGGGTCACCTCGAAAGGTCACGAGCATTGGGACGGCGCTGCCTACATCTGGTCGACCAACGACAAGGGCAAGCGAGTCGCCAACCTCGCGCTCGGCGGCGCGACCGCGCCGGCGAGCTGGGATTACGCGGACATCGATTCCAACGCGCATCACGTCGGCAGCACGCAGGGCTATCTCATCCCGAATCGCGCGCAGTGCCTGACGTGCCACTCTGCCGAGAACAAGGACCCGGGTGCGGCGCCGATCGGCCCGAAGATCCGCTTCCTCAATCGTCCGTATCAGAGCGAATCGCGCGAAGCCACCGAGCAGAGCCGCCACGAAGTGCACGGCCGCAACCAGATCCAGTACTGGTGCGAGAAGGGCTTGATGACCGGTTGCCCCGGAGATCTCGGTGTCGATCCGCTGACCCAGATCGCGACCAAGCTCGAGCGCGTCCCGGTGTTCAACAAGCCGGGCGACTCGGGCTTCGCGGCGAATTCACCGCAGGACATCGAGTCGCGCGCACGCGCGTATCTCGAGGTGAACTGCCAGCATTGCCACAACCCGCATGGCTTCGCGGCGAACACCGGCTTCTACCTCGACTCGTTCCGCGCGGTCGACGGCTCGTATGGCATCTGTAAGCAGCCGACTGCAGCCGGCGCGGAGGGCACCGGTGGTCGCACCTACGACATCGAGCCCGCGGCTTCAGCGAAATCGATCCTGGAATTCCGCATCGGCCCGAACGCGACGACGCCGGCTGCACGCATGCCGCCGTTGGCGCGCAGCGTCGTGCACGACGAGGGGCACGCGCTGATCCAGCAGTGGATCGATCAGGTCATCACCGCGGACGAGAACAAGTATCCGGGTTCCACCAGCTGCGCGGGACAGTGACCGATCACATTCTTTAGCGAAAAGCGGAGTGACGCGCAGCGCAGCTCGCTTTTCGTAAAACAACGGACCGCGCGTTAAGCCGACTTCGTTCTACGCTTTGCACGAAGTCGGCTTGAACGCGCCGATCGAAGCCATCCTACAGCTTCAAGTCGTACTTGAATTCCTTCTTGAAGCGTTCCTTGAACTGATCCATCGAGAACTTGTGGTTCTGCGTGCCCGGCCGCTCGATCTTGATCGCGCCCAGCAGTGACGCAATCCTTCCCGTTGTCTCCCAATCGAGTCCCTTGGCGATTCCGTAGAGCAAGCCGCCACGATAGGCGTCGCCGCAGCCGGTGGGATCGGCGAGCGAATGCGCCTGCGCGCATGGGACGCGATAGGTCTTGCCCTTCGCGTAGATGTGCGAGCCCTTCGATCCGTGCGTGATCACGAGCGCGTCGAGGCGCTCGGCGATCTGCTTCTGCGTCCAGCCCGTGCGTGACATGAAGAGCTCGGCTTCGTAGTCGTTGAGCGCGAGATAGCTCGCTTCGTTGACGAAGGTCTTGAGCTCGTCGCCGGTGAACAGCGGCATGCCCTGCCCCGGATCGAACAGGAACGGGATGCCCGCCTCCGCGAATTGCTTCGCGTGCTGGAGCATGCCGTCGCGGCCGTCGGGCGACACCGAGCCGAGCTTGATGCCCTTCTCCGCGACTTCCTGCTTGTGCGCGTGATTCATCGCGCCCGGATGGAACGCGGTGATCTGGTTGTCGTCGAGATCGGTCGTGATGTACGCCTGCGCCGTGTAGGTGCCGTCGATCTCCTTCACGAACTTGCGCGAGATGCCGCACTGATCCATCCACTTCGCGTAGGTCTCGAAGTCCTTGCCGACGGTGCCCATCGGCAGCGGCTCGCCGCCGAGCAGCTTCAGGTTGTAGGCGATGTTGCCGGCGCAGCCGCCGAACTCACGCCGCAGCTCGGGCACCTGGAACGAGACGTTCAGCATGTGCACTTTGTCCGGCAGGATCTCGTTCTTGAAGTAGCCCGAATACACCATGATGGTGTCGTAGGCGAACGAGCCGCAGATCAGCACTGACATTTTCTTTTCCTTATCGACCCAACAGAACCAAGCCCCAGATCAGCGGCACCTGCAGCAGGCTGATGTGCACCGCTGCACTGCCGACATCCTTCGCACGCCCCGACAGCTCGTGGAATTCCTTGCCGATGCGATCGATCGCGACTTCGATGCCGGTGTTGAGGAGCTCCGTGATGAGCACGATCAAGAGCGACATGATCAGCACCGCGCGTTCGAGCCCCGTGTGCCCGAGCCACAGCGCGAGCGGCGCGAGCACGAGACAGATCGCGAACTCGATCTGGAACGCCTCTTCGCCGCGCAGCGCGTAACCGAGGCCCCAGTACGAAACCTTCGTCGCACGCCAGAGCCGAGCCAGTCCCCGCATCCCATCGGCCATGCTTCAGCCCCCCGCCTTCACGCGCTCATGGGCGGCGACCAGCCCGTCCATCGACGCGCCTTTGCGCCGGATCGCAACCTGGCAGGTCGTCACGCCTTCCTCCGCCTGCGAGCGCAGGACGACGAACTCGCCGCCGATGCGCTCCATCATCCTGCGGTCGTACTCCATCATCCGATGGCAGCCTTCGACATTGCCAGTGCCGCGATACGGACACGGCTGATGGATCTCCGCGTAGACCGTGTCGGCGTCGATCTTGGTGATCGGCACCCACTTCCTCGACGGGAACATGCGCTGCCATTCTTCGCCGAGGGCCTTGACCTCGACCTGGGGCTTTCCCTGATTCACGCCGAGCGTGAACGCGCCGAACGCGCGCATCAGCGGACGCCCGAGCCAGCGATTGCGCGCGGGATCCCGCGTCGCCCATTGCGACACGCCGAGCAATCCCTGGAACACTTTCGCCTGCAGCCTGCGCAGCATCGCGGCTCCGGTTTCAGCCTTGAGCGTAGCGCACGTCCAATTGCCGCGCGGCTCGCACGTCGTCGAGCCTGCGCACGGGCGTCGTGTACGGCGCGCCCTTCACGTAAGCGATGTCCTGCTTCGCCTCTTCCCAGATCTTCACCAGCGCATCGACGAAGCCGTCGAGCGTCGCCTTGTCCTCGGTCTCGGTCGGCTCGATCAGCAGGCACTCCGGCACCAGCAGCGGGAAGTAGATCGTCGGCGCGTGGACGCCGTAATCGAGCAGCCGCTTGGCGACGTCGGTCGCCGTGAGATCGATCTGCTGCTTCTGCTTCTTCAGCGTGATGATGAACTCGTGCGACGCGCGCCGATTCGGGAATGCGAGATCGAAGCCGCGCTTCTTCAGCTGCGCGGCGAGATAGTTCGCGTTGAGCGTCGCGAATTCGGCAACGCGATGCATCCCCTCGCGGCCGAGCAGCCGCGCATACACGTACGCGCGCAACAGCACGCCCGCGTTGCCCATGAACGCGGACAGCCGGCCGATCGTTTGCGGAAGATCGCGCTCGTCGAGCCATCGATATTTACCGTCGGTGCCGCGACCGACGAGCGGGATCGGCATGAACGGCTTCAGTCGCTCGGAGACGCCGACCGCGCCGGCACCGGGACCGCCGCCGCCGTGCGGCGTCGAGAAGGTCTTGTGCAGGTTCATGTGGATGACGTCGAAGCCCATGTCGCCGGGCCGCACCTTGCCGAGGATCGCGTTGAGATTGGCGCCGTCGTAATACAGAAGGCCACCGGCCTTGTGCACGATCTCGGCGATTTCCTTGATGCGCCGCTCGAACACGCCGAGCGTCGACGGATTGGTGAGCATGATGCCCGCGGTCTTCGGACCGACCGCGGCCTTCAGCGCCTCGACGTCGACGTCGCCGTCGGCGTTGGTCGGGATCTCGCGTACCGTGCAGCCGCACATGCTCGCCGTCGCGGGATTGGTGCCGTGCGCGGCGTCGGGGCAGATGATCTCGGTGCGATCGAGATCATTCCGCGCGCGGTGATACGCGCGGATCATCGCGACACCGGCGAGCTCGCCCTGCGCGCCGGCCATCGGCGTCAGCGACACGCCCGCCATGCCGGTCACCTCCTTCAGCATCTCCTGCAGCTCGAACATGCAGGCCATGAAGCCCTGGCTGTGCGACACCGGCGCGAGCGGATGGCGCGCGAGGAACTCCGGCAGCATCGCGAGCGTGTTGCACGCGCGCGGGTTGTATTTCATCGTGCACGAGCCGAGCGGATAGAACTGCGTGTCGATCGAGAAATTCAATCGCGACAGTCGCGTGTAGTGACGCACCGCCTGCAGCTCCGACACGGCTGGAAGCTTCGGCGGATGCGCGCGTCGCAATTTCGAAGGCACGCGCGAGTCGTCCCGCTTCACCGGCGGATGCTGCGCATAGGCGGCGCGGCCTTCGCGGGAAATCTCGAAAATCAATTTCTCTGCCATTCGGTCGTCTCGTCATGCCCGCGCAGGCGGGCATCCAGTTTTCTTTACGCCAGCGCCTTCAGCGCCGCGTCGTAGTTGGGTTCGTTCGCGAGCTCGGGGACGAGCTCGGTGTGCCTGACCTTGTTCTGCTCGTCGAGCACCACGATCGCGCGAGCGGTCAGGCCCGCGAGCGGACCGTTCTCCATCAGCACGCCGAGATCCTTCGCGAAGTGGTGATCGCGCATGGTCGACAGCGTGACGACGTTGCTGATCCCTTCGGCGCCGCAGAAGCGCTTCTGCGCGAACGGCAGGTCCGCCGAGATGCACAGCACCACTGCGTCCTTGAGCGCCGCCGCCTTCTCGTTGAACTTGCGCACCGAGGTCGCGCAGGTCGCCGTGTCGATCGACGGGAAGATGTTCAGCACTTTCTTCTTGCCGACGTAGTCGTGCAGCGTCACGTCCTTCAGATCCTGGCCGACGAGCTTGAACCCGGTGAACTCGCTGCCGAGGCTCGGCAACTCGCCGTTGGTCTGGATCGGATTGCCGCGCAAAGTGATCTTGGCCATCGACGGTTCTCGCTCAGGAAAGGGCGTGCCGCAGCGCCTCGGAATAGCGCTGAAGGTCGGCGTGGGTCTTGGTCTCGGTCGCGCAGACCAGCAGCGACTGGCCGAGCTCGGGGTAATGCCGCGACAGATCGAAGCCGCCGACGATGCCCTGATCGGTCAGCGTCTCCAGCGTCGCAGCGACCGGCTTCGGCAAGCGCAGCACGGCTTCGTGGAACACGGCGCCGTTGAACACGCGCTCGACGCCCGGCACCTTGGTCAGCTGCTCGATGAGATCCTGCGTGTTCGCCATCGACGACGACGCGACCTTCGCGAGTCCTTCGGCGCCGACGAGCGACATGTAGATCGTCGCCGCCGTGACCAGCAGTCCCTGGTTCGTGCAGATGTTGCTCGTCGCCTTCGCGCGACGGATGTGCTGCTCGCGCGCCTGCAGCGTCAGCGCGTAGCCGGGCTTGCCGTCGAGATCGACGGTGCGCCCGATGATGCGGCCCGGCATCTGCCGAACGAATTCCTTCTTGCAGGTGAGGAAGCCGAAGTACGGCCCACCCGACGCCAGCGGCACGCCGAGCGGCTGGCCTTCGCCGCAGACGATGTCGGCGCCGGTCGCGCCCCACTGTCCCGGCGGCTTGAGCAGCGCGAGCGAGGTGGGATTCACCACCGCGATGACGAGCGCGCCCTGCGCGTGCGCCCAGTCGGTGATCGCATCGACGTCCTCGAGCACGCCGAAGAAATTTGGCTGCGCGATGACCACGGCGGTCGGCGCGGAGCCGTCGTATTGCTTGAGCGATTCGAGCGACGTCTGCCCGGACCTGTGATCGTAGGAGACGATCGCCTGGCGCACGCCCTGCGCGTGCGTGATCGACATCGCGACGTCCGCGTAGAACGGATGCAGCGCCTTCGGCACCAGCATGTTGCCGGCCGTGTTCTTCTGATTCGCGCGCGCCGCCATCAGCATCGCTTCGGCGAGCGCGGACGCGCCGTCGTAGAGCGATGCGTTGCTCACATCCATCCCGGTGAGCTCGGTCATCATCGACTGGAACTCGTAGAGCAGCTGCAGCGTGCCCTGGCTCGCTTCGGCCTGATACGGCGTGTAGGCCGAATAGAACTCGCCGCGCGTGGTGATCTCCCACACCGCCGCCGGGATGTGATGCTCGTAGGCGCCCGCGCCAATGAAGTTGAGCGCCATGCGGTCCTGCGCGGCGCGCGCGCGCATCAGGCGCGAGGTCTCCATCTCGGAAAGACCTTCGGGAATCTTCGAAAGCTTGCCGCAGCGCAGGTTCTGCGGAATCTCGTCGAACAGCGCGTCGACGCTCGGTGCGCCGATGGCGTCGAGCATCTCTTTGACTTCAGCGTCGGTGTGCGGGATGAACGGCATGGTCTATTGAGCGTCGATGACCTTCTGATAACCCGCCGCGTCGAGCAGCTTGTCGACGTCGCCCGCATTCGCCGGCTTCATCTTCCACATCCAGCCCGCGCCGTACGGATCGCTGTTCAGCGTCTCGGGTGCGTCGGCGAGCTTCGGATTCGATTCGATCACTTCGCCGGCGAGCGGCGCATAGACGTCGGACGCCGCCTTCACCGACTCGACGACGGCGCAGGCCTCGTCGGCTTTCAGCTTGCGGCCAGGCTTCGGCACTTCGACGAACACGAGATCGCCGAGCGCGTTCTGCGCGTGATCGGTGATGCCGATCACGACGTTGCCGTCGGGCAGCTTCTTGATCCACTCGTGCGTCTTCACATACTTCAGATCGCCGGGCACGTTGCTCATGCTGTTCTCCTGAGAATTCCTAGACCAGAACCTTGCCGTTGCGCACGAACGGCGGCTTCACCACGCGCGCGGGCAGCCATTGCCCGCGGATCTCGACCTCGCAATTTCCGCTTGCAGACGCGTCGACGCGCGCGAAGGCGATCGACTGCTTCATCGTCGGCGCGAATCCGCCGCTCGTCGTCTCGCCGGTCGCGCCGTTGGCGAAGCGCACGCGCATGTGCGGGCGCACGACGCCGCGGCCTTCGAGCACCAGCCCGATGAGCTTGCGCGGCGACACGCCGCGATATTTCTCGATCGCCTCGCGGCCGATGAACTTGCGGTCCGACGGCTCCCACACGATCGTCCAGCCAAGCCCCGACTCGAGCGGATGATTCGACTCGTCCATGTCCTGGCCGTAGAGATTCATCCCCGCTTCGAGGCGCAGCGTGTCGCGCGCTCCGAGGCCGCAGGCCTTCACGCCGTCGGCCGCGAACATGCGCCAGATCGCGACCAGGTCGTCGTGCGGGAAGATGATCTCGAAGCCGTCCTCGCCCGTGTAACCGGTGCGGCCTACGAAGTGGTCGCCGTCGGAGGCCGCCTGGAACGGCGTGAGCTGCATCGCCTTGGCGGCGAGCGCTGCGGGAAAATGCTTCGACGCGATTTCGCGCGCCCGCGGACCCTGTACCGCCAGGATGCCGAGATCGGTGCGATGCGTGACGTCGACGCGGAACTTGCGCGCGTGCTCGCGGATCCAGATCAGGTCCTTGTCGGTCGTGCCGGCGTTGACCACGATGCGGACCCATTCGTCCTCCATGCCGTAGACGATGAGATCGTCGATGATCCCGCCGTCCTCGCGCAGCATGCAGGTGTAGAGCGCCTTGCCGGGCGCGGTGAGCTTGGAGACGTCGTTCGCGAGGAGGTGCCTGAGGAACCCGCGCGCGTGGCTGCCGCGCAGGTCGACCGCCGACATGTGGGCGACGTCGAACATCCCCGCCGAGCCGCGCACCGCGTGGTGCTCGTCGAGCTGCGACTGGTACTGGATCGGCATCTCCCAGCCCGCGAAGTCGACGAGCCGCGCGTTCAAGCGAACGTGTTCGGGATGGAGTGCGGTTCTTTTCAGCATGCGATTTCCGGGTCGGCGTGTCTTCTCAAGCGGAAATCGCCCCTCTGTCCTTTGACCTGAGCGTTGAGCGCCTTCGGTGACCCGCTTTCGCGGATGCTCTCCAGAGTGGTGCGGCCGTCACGCTCCTTTCACCTGAGCGATTCCGGGCGAATTTGCGCCGTCGGTGCTGCCCGCTTGCCGGCAGTCTCTCGCGTGACGGGCGCCACTATAGCCGAATCTTCGCGGCCGATGTCGATTGCCGGCGTGGCCGTTCGACAAGGGGATATGAGACCCTTCTTTCCATTCTCCCGGAGAACCCGATGAAAGCGTTGTCCGCCCTGTTGCTGGCTGGCCTCACCGTGTCCGCGGTCGCGGCGCCCGAGACCTATCCGCTGGACCCGAACCACACCTTCCCGAGCTTCGAGTTCTCGCACATGGGCATCTCGGTCTGGCGCGGCAAGTTCGATCGCACGAGCGGCACCGTGGTGATCGATCGCGCCGCCAGGACCGGAACCGTCGACGTGCAGATCGACCCGGCCAGCATCGACTTCGGGCTCGCGATCATGAACGACAAGGCGAAGTCGGACGACTTCTTCAACGTCGCCAAGTACCCGACCGCGAGCTACAAGGGCAAGCTCGTCTTCCAGGGCGACACCCTCAAGGCCGTCGACGGCACGCTGACGCTGATGGGCGTGCAGAAGCCGGTGAAGCTCACGGTGAACCTGTTCAACTGTATCCCGCATCCGCTCACCAAGAAGCAGCTCTGCGGCGCCGACGCCGAGGGCGAGGTGATCTGGGGCGAATTCGGCATGAAGGCGAGCCAGTGGGGCCAGGGTGAGGCCGGCCGCACGAAGCTGCGCATCCAGGTCGAAGGCGTGAAGCAGGATTAGGCGCTGGAGACTGGCGATGAAGTTCTACGGACATCCGTTCTCGTCGTACACCCAGAAGGCCCTGATCGCGCTCTACGAGAACGCAACGCCGTTCGAGTATTGCCAGCTGGGCGGCGATCCGGCGATCGAGGAAGCGCATCGGCGCCTGTGGCCGCTCAAGAAGATGCCCGTGCTCGAGGACGAGGGCCGCGTCGTCGTCGAGTCGAGCGTGGTCATCGAATATCTGGACCTGCAGCATCCGGGGCGCACCCGGTTCATCCCGGAGGATCCGAAGCAGGCACTCG
>DASRHK010000026.1:0-75260 GCA_035650495.1 Nevskiaceae bacterium
TTGCCGGCCGCTTATTCGACGTCCAATCCAACCGGCGCCGTGAACGGCGCCGCGGGCCATTGGGCGCGCATCGGCGCCGCGCTGCTGGATTCGATGATCTGCACCGGGCTCTTCATGTTCGTGATGATGGTGCTCGGCTTCTACATGGGCACGCAGGGCGCCAAGGCCAAGCCGCCGAGCGGCGAGTCGATCGCCATGATCTACGCCGTGCTGATCGGCGCGCAGATCGCCTACTTCACGATCACGCAGGGCGGCTCGAAGATGGCGTCGCTCGGCAAGCGCGCGACCGATCTCATCGTCGTCACCACGCGCGGTGAGCCGATCGGCTACGGCCGCGCGCTGGCGCGCTACCTGGTGCTCTTCTTCACCGGATTTCTCTTCTCGCTGCCGCTGCTCGTCATCCTGTTCACGCGCAAGCACCAGGGCTTGCACGACCTGATCTGCGGCACCGTGGTCATCGACAAGCGCACCTTCGATCGCAGCCGATGGGATTACGAGGCGGTCGCGGGCTCGCCGAACTCGAGCAGCGGCGCGGTGATCGCCGTCGTCCTGCTGTTCTTCTTCATCTTCATGATCGGGATCCTCGCTGCGATCGCGATCCCCGCGTATCAGGATTACCTGATGCGCGCGAAAGTCTCGGAAGCGCTGCTGAAGACGAGCGACGTGAAGGAGCGTTACGCGGCGTACGTGAAGGAACACCAGGCGTGGCCGGCGTCGATCGACGATCTGAAGGCGCCGTCGTCGCTGCGGCTCGCAGGCAACGGGGAAGTCGCATTCGAGATCGCCGACGGCCACGCGCTGATGCTGACGCTGCACGGCGATCCTGCGCTCGACGGCAAGCGCATCGAGCTCGTGCCGATCGGCACCGAAGGCGCATTCGAATGGAAGTGCCGCGTCGTCGACCTGCCGCCGAAATTCGCGCCGAGCGCGTGCCGGTGATCGCGCCCTAGGCTTTCGATCGGTTGAGCGCCACCGCGGCGCGGATCAGCGCCTTGAACGCCTTCTCGTCGATCGCGTCGCCTTCGTGGAAGTCGATGGCGCGGCGCGCGTTGCCTTCGAGGCTGGAGTTGAACAGCTTCGCCGGATCGGCGACCGACGCGCCCTTCAGGAAGGTCAGCTTCACGGCTTTCTTGTAGGTCTCGCCGGTGCAGACGATACCGTCGTGCGACCACACCGGCACGTTCCACTTCCACTCTTCGACGACTTCGGGATCCGCGGCCTTGATCAGCCCGCGGATGCGCGAGAGCATCTGGCCTCGCCAGTCACCGAGCTCCTGGATGCGCGCGTCGATGCGCTGTGCGGCCGTCTCGCCTTCCTTGAGTGGGCTCTTCTTCATGTCGCCTCCGTCGGGGCGCCTAGCCTACTCCACCGCAACCTGCGGCACCTTCTTGCCTCGCCGCGCTTCGCGCACCATTAGGAGCATCGGCAGCGTGAGCAGCGTCAGGAAGAACATCAGATAGAAGTCGTCGAGATACGCGACCATCGCGGCCTGACCGGTCGCCACTGCGTTGAACGCCGCCATGCCCGAGTGCGACGACAGCGCCGCCGCGAGCTGCGGGTTCTGGTTCGCGAGGTTGTACGGCGTGACGTGCTCGACGAGCGACGCGTGCACGATCTGCGTGTTGCGCACGAACAGCGCCTGCACCGCCGAGATGCCGATGGACGAGCCGATGTTGCGGGTGAGCGAGAACAGCGCGCTGCCCTCGTTGCGCAGGTTGCCGGGCAGGCTCGCGAACGCGATCGTCGCCATCGGCACGTACGCGAGCCCGGTGCCGAAGCCCTGGACGAGGCCTGACCAGACGATCGGCGCGCCGCTCATCTCCGGGCTGAACTGCGTCATCTGCCACAGCGAGATCGCGGTCAGCGAAAAGCCCGCGCCGATGATCAGCCGCGACGGGACCTTTCCGATCAGCGGACCGACCAGCATCATCGCCGCGAGCGTGCCGACGCTGCGTGGCGCGGTCAGCAGGCCCGCCTCGTAGACGGGATAGCCGAGCAGCTGCTGCAGCAGCGGCGGCAACAGCGCGAGCGTCGCGAACATCACCACGCCGACGACGAAGATGAAGACGTTGCCGCTGACGTAGTTGCGATCCTTGAACAGCGCCGGCCGGAAGAACGGGTGCGCCGTCGTCGCGCTGTGGACGGCGAACAGGTACAGCGCGAGCGCGGCCAGCGTGAACTCGATCCAGATCTCGGTCGAGCCGAACCAGTCCATCAGCGGCCCGCGATCGAGCCCGAGCTGCAGCGACACGACGAACAGCGCGAGCAGCGCGAAGCCGAAGAAGTCGAAGCGCGACTTGCGCGTCTCCCCGTGCGGCAGGAACGCGAGAACGCCGAGGAACGCGAGGATGCCCAGCGGCAGGTTGATGTAGAACACCCAGCGCCAGCTGTAGTTGTCGGTGAGCCAGCCGCCGAGGATCGGGCCGATCATCGGGCCGATCAGCACGCCCTGCCCCCACGCCGCCATGGCGCGGCCGTGCCGCTCGGGCGGGTTGATGTCGAACAGCACGGCCTGCGACATCGGCACCAGCGCGGCGCCCGCGAGTCCCTGGAGGAATCGGAAGAGCACGATCTGCGGCAGCGTCTGCGCCAATCCGCACAGCATCGACGCGACCGTGAAGCCGGCGACGGAGGCGAGGAACAAGCGCTTGCGGCCGAATTGCCCGGCGAGCCAGCCGGTGACCGGCGTCATCACCGCGGCGGCGACGATGTACGAGGTCAAGACCCAGGTCATCTGATCCTGCGTCGCCGACAGCGAGCCCATCATCTTGGGCAGCGCGACATTGGCAATGGTGTTGTCCAGCGTCTGCAGGATCGACGCGAGCATCACCGTCACCGTGACCATGGTGCGGTTCACCGCCGGCATCGGCGGTGCGGGCTCGGCGGCGGTCATCGTTCAGGAACCGAAGAGCTTGCGGCTGTGCTCGGTGTCGACCTTCGCCGTGGCGGAAAGACCCGAGCGCAGCGCGGTCGCGGCGTCGGCGTCGTCGAGCGCAAGGCGCACCGGCAATCGCTGCACGACCTTGACCCAGTTGCCGGTCGCGTTCTCGGCCGGCAGCGCGGAGAACTGTGAGCCGGTTCCCGGCGCGACGCTCTCGACGTGCGCCTTGAACTCGCGGCCGGGATACGAATCGATCCGGACCGTCGCCGCCTGGCCCGGATGCATGTGCGTCAGCTGGTCTTCCTTGAAGTTCGCCTCGATCCAGACGTCGTGCGTGGACAGCAGCGCGAACGCCGGTGACGCGGCGTTGATGTAATCGCCGACCTGCAGCTGCTCGACCTTGGCGACGACGCCGTCGTCCGGCGCGGTGATGCGCGTGTACGACAGGTTCAGCTGCGCCTTGTCCAGCTCGGCCTTGGCCTCGAGCACGGTCGGGTGCTGATCGGGATCGACGTCGACGTCGCCGCCCAGCATCGCGAGGATGCTTTGCGCCTGCTGCTGCGCCGCGACGAGCTCGGCGCGCGCGGCATCGCGATCGTGCAACGCCTGGTCGTAGAGCGCCTTCGACGTCAGCCCTTGCGCCAGGACCTTCTGCTGGCGATCGAGCTCGCGCTGCCGGAACGCGACGTTCTCCTGCGCCTTGCCGACCGCGGCCATCTGCTGCGCGTATGCCGCTTTGCCGGCACCGACCTGCAGCTTCGCCGCGGCGAGCTTCGCCTGCGCAGACTCGACCGCGATGCGGAACGGCTGATCGTCGACGCGGAACAGGAGATCACCGCGATGTACCGGCTGGTTGTCGTGCACGGCGATCTCGACGACGCGCCCGGCGACGTTGCTGCTGATCGACGCGCGCGCGGCCTGCACGTAGGCGTCGTCGGTCGACATGTAGCGGCCGCCCGTGAACCACGCGATCGTCGCGACGATCGCGACCACGCCGACACCGCCGACCATCAGGGGAACCCGCAGGCTCTTGCGGCCGGAGACGGCCGCTGGTGCTGCAACTGCTTCGAAGCTCATGCCGCCTCCTTACGCTTGGAGCCCACGATCTCCACGAGGTTCGCGTGGACCCGCTCGAGCAGGCTCATCAATTTGTCGCGCTCCTTCGCCGACAGTCCGGCCAGCGCTTCCGAGCGCGCGCGATCGGCGAATTCCCAGATGCGATTGACGATGGGCACGGCCGCCCTGCGGAGGAACAACTTCCGTGCCCGCCGATCGGTCTCGTGCGCGCGACGCTCGATCCAGCCCTGCTCCTCCATGCGATCGAGGATGCGCACGAGGGTCATCGGGTCGGTCTCGGTGAGCTCGGCGAGCCGGATCTGGCTCACGCCTTCGTTGCGGTGCAGGTGCGCCAGCACCTTGCATTGCGTCAGCGTCAGGCCGAGCTCCTCGGCGTGGCGCTCGAAGTTGGCGACGGACAGCCGGGAGACGTCCTTGACCAGGAAGCCGAACGTCTGGGGGGTTTGCGGGGCTTTCATAAGCGGCGAGATCATATCACGTGATATGACTTCGCGGCAACGGCGGGATGGCGGCTGCGTCGGCCTAGGCGACGTCGAACCCCTCCGGAGCGCTCGCCTTGATCGCCTCGAGCCGCGCCTGGTCGTCCTTGCTCGCGCCCTCGAGCGCGCACAAGGCTTCGAGCGCGGCGCGCTCGAGCGTGTACGCGCTCTGCGCGTGCGCTTCGTCCGCCGACGCGCGCATCGCTGCGCGCGCGGCCGCGAGATCGCCGAGGCCCTGCGCGATGCGGCCCTGAAGGACCAGCAGGTCCGGCAGGTAGATGCGCTCGCCGATGCGTTGCGCGAGCACACGCGCATCCTCGAATTGTCTCTGCGCCTCCCGCCATCGCCTGCCGATGACCAGCGCCTCGGTCGCGTAGCCAAGCACGCTGACCTGACCGCTGTGCATGCCGAGCCGCGCGTGGCGCTCGTGCCCGCGCAGGATCATCGCGTGTCCCTCGTCGGGCTTGCCGCGTCGCGCGAGCGCCCAGCCGCGCAGCCACAGCCCGGGACCCTCGCCTTGCGCGAGCGAATGGCTCGCCACGGTTGCCTGCAGGCGCTCGCCGATGTTCTCGACCTGAGCGACGTCGCCGAGCCGCCACGCCAGCGCGGCGGCCCACCACAACGCCCACATCGTCGCCATCGGCTGCTCGATGATCCTGGCACGCGCCATCGCCTGCGCGATCTGCGCTTTCGCCTGCGCGATGTGGCCGAGGTGCGAGAGCGGCAGCGACAGGTTCGCGCGCATCGACACCTCCGGATCGACGATGAACGTCGCCTCGAGCAGGCGAGGTCCGAGCTCGAGGCAGCAGCGGACGCCTCGCTCGAGCAGCGGCGTCGCGCGCTCGAGATCGCCGAGATGCGCTGCGACGAAGCCGCCGAGATTGCTCGCGACCATGCGCAGGACGAGATCGCCGCGCGCGTCGGCGAGCGATTCGAGCCGGTGGGCGATGCGGCCCGCCTCCTCGTATTCGCCGCGGCTGAAGTGGATCCAGCCGAGTCCTCCCTGCTCCGATGCGCGCGCGGGCGCGGGCGGCAAGCGCATCGAGATGTCTTGCGCACGCTGGAACGCTTCGCGCGCTTCCGGCGAGCCCACGCCGAGCAATTGCGACGCCGCAACGCCGCGATCGCCGCACATCCGCAATTCGTACTCGAGCCGCTCCGGCGACTCCGGGATTTTCGGGGCGATCTCCAGCGCGTGCGCCGACAGGCTCAGCGCCTCGGTCGGCGCGAAGCGCTTGAGCGCGACGTCGATCGCGTCGACGGAGTGGCGCAGCGCGGCGAGCAGGTCGTGGCTCGATTCGTAGTGCAGCGCGAGCTCCGCCGGTGGCACGAGGATGCCGAGCTTGCGGCTCGCTTCCATCGACTGCGCGATGCGCGCGTGCAGCTGCGCGCGCTTCACGGCGCCGAGACGCTGGTAGAGCACCTGGCGATACAGCGCGTGCCGGAACCCATAGCGTGCATCGAAGCTGCCGTCGGCGAGACGCGTCACCGCCGCGGCGTCGAGCCACTGTCCGCGCGCGGCCAGCGCGTCGAATTCCGCGCTCACCGCCGCTGCGTCGATCTGCAGCGCATCGGCGACCGTTTGCGCGCGCATCTCGATGCCGCAAGCTGCAGCGGCTTCCAGCATCGCGCGGAGCTCGCGCGGCAGGCGCACGAGCTGCTTCTCGATCACGCCGGCGAGGCTCTCCGGGACCGCGAGCGACTTGATCGCGCTCGCGGTGCCGAGCCCGCCCTGCGATTCGAGCTCGTCGACGACGTTGGCGACGAACAGCGGCAAGCCGTCGGTGTGGGCGTGCAGCGTGCGCAGGAAGTCTTCGGTGAACGCGACGCCCGGGAAGCGATCCCCGAAATAAGCGCTGACCTCGGCCTCGGAGAACGTCTCGAGCGGAATCTCGGTCACCCGGTTCTGCAGGCGCAGCTCGTGACGCAGCGCACTCAGCGGATGATCTCCGGCGATCACTTCGGTCAAGCGGAAGCTCGCGAGCCAGAGCATCCGCGCGGGCGCGCTGCTGCGCGCGAGGTAGTTCATCAGCTGCAGCGTGCCGGGATCGCTCCAGTGCAGATCCTCGGTGATCAGCAGCAGCGGCCGCGCCTGCGTGTAGGTGTCGAGGCATTCCCGCAGCTCGCGCATCATGCGGTCCTGATTCGTGCCGGCGAGCTGCGAGCGCAGCGCGGTGCGCTCGGATTCGCTGCAGAACTGCGGCAGCTGCAGGAGCCACGTCGGCGCTGCCGTCCGCAGCTGCTTCGGCAAGTCGGGATCGCGCTGGCAAAGCGTCGTCAGCGCTTCGAGGACCGGCATGTACGGCTCGGCCGCGCCGAACTGCTCGACGCACTGACCCAATGAGCACGACGCGGCGCCGACCTCGGCGAGGAGGTTCCGGATCAGCGTCGTCTTGCCGACGCCCGCATCGCCGGTGATCCACACGACCTGTCGCTTTCCCGCGAGCGCCTGCTGCCAGCGCTCGCGAAGCACCGCGAGCACGTCCTGCCGTCCCGTCATCCTCGGCGGCGGCTCGGCCGGCGCCGCGGGCGCCGGCGGCGCAGCTTGCGACACGCCGATGAACCGGTAACCACGGCGCGAGGCGGTCTCGATGTAGCGCGGCGCCTTCGGGTCGTCGCCGAGCACGTCGCGCAATTCGCTGATGATCGTCTTCAGCACGGATTCGCTGACGTGCTGATGGCCCCACACCGCGTCGAGCAGCGCGTCCTTGCTCATCAGCTGACCGGGCTGGCGCGCGAGCGCACAGAGCACGTTGAACGCTTTCGGCGCGATCGCGAGCGCCTTGCCGTCCCGCGTCAGGCGGGCGTTCGCCTCGTCGAGCTCGAAGCGATCGAAGCGCAGCAACAGCGGCGTCGGCGCCACGGTCGATCCTCAGAGCCGCTCGAGCGCAGCCTGCGCGGCTGCTTCCAGCGCGCGCGCGCCCTGCTTGCGCGCTTCGCGCAGCGACGTCTCGATGGTCCCGCGCGCTTGCTCCACCTTGCCCCGCTGCGCTTCGATGCGGCCGCGCTCGAGCAGGATCTGCGGATAGAACAGCCGTTCGCCGGTGCGCTCCGCCAGCTGCTGTGCTTCGTCGATGTGCGCCTGGGCTTCGTCCCAGCGCCCGGCGCGCGCGAGCGCGTCGGCCGCGTAGACGAGCGTGAGCGTCGAGCCGCCGACCATGCCGATGCGACGCATGACGGCCACGCCTTCCATGATCGTCGCGTAGCCCTGCTGCGGATCGCCCGTGCGCGCGAGCACCCATCCGGCCAGCGATTTCGCGGGCCATTGCGCCTGCACGACCGCGCGCTCGCTGTGCAGCTTGCCGATCTGCGCCGCGATCTCCTTCACGCGCTCCGGGTGATCGAGCCAAACTTCAATCGCGCCGGCGCAACGCAGCGCCTGCAGTTGATCGAGCGGGCTCCCACTTTCCGCCCGATGCAATGCGGCTGCGAGATTCGCGGCGGACGGCTTGCTGCGGCCCATCTGGAACTGGCAGATCGCGAGGCTCGACTGCATCCACACGACCGGATCGGCGGCGAAGCGCGATGCTGCCGCCGCCTCCAGCGCTTCGGCTGACTTCAGGCCACGCTCGAGCCACTCGCACGCCTCCGCGAACGCACCCTGGAATGCCGCGCAGGTGCCGATCAGCGCGCTCGCGGAGACGCGTAGCGCGACCTCGCCGGAGGTGTCCGCGAGCGCGGAGATGCGCCCGGCGAGCCGTCGCGATTCGTCGTACTCGCCGCTGATGCAGCGCATCCAGCCGATGCCGGAGAGCACCCAGCCCAGCACTGGCGAATCCGGAAGCTGCGCGCAGAGTTTTTCCGCGTGCGCGAAGACCGCGCGCGATTCGGGCGAGCCGATGCCGAGCAACTGCGAGCACGCAACGCTGCGCGGCGCGATGAGCGCGAGCTCATGCTCGAGCCGCTCGACGCCGGGCGGGCATTTCGGCAGCAAGGCGAGCGCGTGCGCGGTCAGCGCCATCGCCTCGCTCGGCGCGTAGCGGCGCAACGCGCTCTCGGCGGCCGCGGAGTACTCGCGAACGGCAGACGGATAATCGAGGCTCTGCTCGAGGTGCGCGGCAAGCGCCGTCGGCGCCACCGGAATGCCGGCGTCACGGCTCTTGAGCAGCGAATCGGCGACGCGCTTGTGGATCAGCGCGCGCGTCGCAACGCCCGTGCGCTGATAGAGCACGTGACGATAGACCGCGTGCCGGAAGCGATAGCGCGCATCGAGCGTTCCGTCGGCGAGCCGCGTGACTTCCTCCGCGGAAATCCATTGCTTCTGTGCGGCGAGCTCATCGCAGCGATCCGACACCCAGGCAAGCGCTGGCTCGCCCGTCGCGCGCGCGAGGTGCATCGTGTCGGCCAGTGTCTGCGCGCGGAACTCGGTGCCGCAGACCGCCGCGGTCTCGAGGAGCTTGCGCAGGTCCACCGGCAGCCGCGCGAGCTGCTTCTCGATGACGCCCGCGAGGCTCTCGGGCACCTGCAGCGCGTCGATCGCCGCATCGTTGGGCGGCGCGTGGCTGTCGGTGGAGAGCACGCCCTGCGACACCATGTCCTCGATCACGTTGGCGACGAACAGCGGCAGGCCGTCGGTACGCGCGTGCAGCTTGCGCACGAAATGCTCGCTGATGACCGCGTGCGGCAGGCGGCTCTCGATGTAGAAGGCCACTTCCTGCTCGGAGAAGGCGTCGAGCACGATCTCGGTGACCGACTTCTGCAGCTTGAGCTCGTGGCGGATCGCGCGCAGCGGGTGATCCTCGGCCGCGACTTCGGTGGGCCGGAACGTCGCCAGCCACATCGCACGCGCCGAGGAGCTGGAGCGCGCGAGGTAATTCATCATCTGCAGCGTCGAGCGATCGCTCCAGTGCAGGTCCTCGGTGACGAACAGCAACGGCCACTGCTGCGAATAGATGTCCGTCGACTCGCGCAGCTCTCGCATCATCCGCTCCTGGTTGGCGCCGGCGAGCGCCTGGCGCAACTCCGCGCGATCGGCGTCGGAGCAGAACTGCGGCAGCTGCAGGAACCAGGTCGGCGCGCCGGCGCGCAGCATCGCCGGCAGATTCGGATCGCGCCGGCATTGATACGTGAGCGCTTCCAGGAGCGGCAGGTAAGGCTCGCCGGCGCCGAATTGCTCGACACACTGGCCGTGCCACCAGTACGAAGGATCGACCTCCGCCAGGAAATTCCGGATCAGCGTGGTCTTGCCCACGCCCGCATCGCCGACGATCCACACCACCTGCCGCTGGCCCGCGAGCGCCTTCTGCCACAGCATGCGCAGCTGTTCCAGCGCGCGCTTGCGGCCGATCATGCGCGGCGGCGGCTCGCCAATCGCCGGCACGGCCACGGGCGCATCGACGATGGCGCCGATGAAGCGGTAGCCGCGTCGCGACGCGGTCTCGATGTAGCGCGGCTGCTTCGCATCGTCGTCGAGCGCGCCGCGCAGCTCGCTGACGATGGTCTTCAGCACCGATTCGCTGACGTGCCGATGGCCCCACACCGCGTCGAGCAGCGCGTCCTTGCTCATGAGCTGGCCGGGCGCGCGCGCGAGCGTGCACAGCACGTCGAAGGCTTTTGGGGTGAGCGCGATCGGCTGGCCGTCGCGACTGAGACGCGCGTTGGCCTCGTCGAGGTCGAAGCGGTCGAAGCGCAGCGTGAGCGGATCGGGTTGCGCCATGCGACGGACCCCCGTCCGCGCGCCAGAAATCCAGGACCAGCATATGCAAAAAAAAACCGCGGCGCTCGCGCGCCGCGGTCAGGCGTTCTTGTTATTGGTCTTGGTGACGCTTTCTTATGGGTGTTTCTCGCAGAGCGTGAAGCTGCCGCTGCCGCTGTAGGAATACACGCGCCAGCGATAAGTGCCGCTGGTGCCGCTGTAGCTGATGCTCTCGCTCGACGTGGTGCCGGTGGAGCTCGCCTTGCTGCTCCACGTGCTGCCGGAGAGCTTGTACAGATAGAGGTCGAAGTCCGCGCCCGCCGGAACGGTCAGCGTCGCCGCGTAAGTGCCGGTGCCGCCGGTGAAGCCGCTGCTCGACGGTGCGTAGTAATTCGCGCCGCTGGTGAGCGAGCCGGTGTACGCCGTGTAACCCGCTGCGCACGATCCGCCGCCGCCACCGCCGCCGGTCGAGTAGCTGCCGGTGAGGCTCACGCCGGAGAACGCGCTGTAGCCGTTGAGCATCACGTAGTAGGTGCCGGCCTGCGCGGTCGCGATGGTGCACGTCTCGGCATTGCCGTTGACGTACGGTCGGCAATCGTAGGACGACGTCGTCGGCATCGAGCCGAACTTCACGTACATGTCCGCGTCGCCGGTGCCGCCCGACATCACGAACTTCAGGCCGGTCGCGCCCGCGGGCACCGCCATCTGGAACTGCAGCTGCGCGCCGGTCGCGCCGGACAGGTTCGTCTGCGCCACGCCGTTGGCGAGAACCGTCGGGCCCGGTGGCGGCGGAGGCGGCTGGGTCACGCCGCCGAGCGCGGCGTTCGCATCGACGATGCCCGCTCCGCACTGACTGCAGGTCGCGGGAAACGCGCGCGCGGTGGACTTGAGCGTCGCTTCGATCTGATCCGGCGTGATGCCCGGCGTCTTCGCGATCATCAATGCAGCAACGCCGGAGACATGCGGCGTCGCCATCGACGTGCCTTGATAGAACGCGTAACTGTCGGCACCCGGACCCTGCGTGCCCGCGTTGAGGGTGGACAGGATGCCGTTCGGATCGGTCGCGCTGGTCTGATCGCCGCCGGGCGCGGCGATGTCGACGATCGCGCCGTAGTTGGAGTACGACGCCTTGCCGCCGTTGCGGCCGACGGCCGCGACGACGATCGCGCCCGTGCAGTTCGCCGGGCTCGAGTTCGACGCGTTCTGATTCTCGTTGCCTGCGGCGACGATGAACACGGAGCCGCGCGAGCGCGCGCCGTTGATCGCCGTCTGCGTCGTCGTGTCGCAGGCGCCGCTGCCGCCGAGCGAGAGCGAGAGGACCTTGGCGACGTTCGGATTCGCGGGAACGCCGCTGACGGTGCCGCCCGACGCCCAGGTGATCGCGTCGGCGATGTCGGAGGTGTAGCCGCCGCACTTGCCGAGCACGCGTGCCGGGAGGACTTTTGCGTTGTAGGCGACGCCAGCGACGCCGTTGGCGTTGTTCGTCACCGCGGCGATCGTGCCCGCGACATGGGTGCCGTGCCAGCTCGAGTTCGACGAGCCCGCGCCGGCGCCGCACTGGCCGAGCGAATACCAGTCGCCAGGATCCTTCGCGTCGGCATCGCGGCCGTCGCCGTCGTTCGACACCGACGTGTCGGAGATGAAGTCGTAGCCGCCGACGATGTTGGCGACGAGATCCGCGTGCGGACGGTAGCCCGTGTCGATCACGGCCACGACCACGCCCGATCCCGTCGACAGATCCCACGCCGCCGGCAGGCGCAGGCCGCCGTTGGCTTCGAAGTACTGCCACTGCTCGTTGTAGCGCGTGTCGTTCGGCGTGAACAGCGCATGCATGATGCGGTCTTCTTCGGCGTACTCGACGGCCGGGTTGTGCTTGAACTCGTTGATCAGCGCGTTGAGCTCGGCGGCCGGAAGGCGGCGCCCGATCTTCATGACGTCGGCGCCGTTGCCGTTGACGTGCACGTGCGACAGCGGCACCGCCAGCCGCGCGGCGACGCTCTGCATCAGGCCGCTCACCCGCTGCAGGTGATCCGGCTGCGCGTGGTCTTCCTTGAACTTGACGATGATGCGCTGGGGCGGCCCCTGCTGATCGAGGAGCTGCGCCGAGGCGCCGAACGAGATTGCCGCGAGCAACACGAAAAGCAGAAACCCGGCCCAGGCACGGGCTTGACGAGCGAGACTCATGAATTCCCCCTGCGAAACGGTCTTTGGTCGCGCCTGCTTCGAGCAGGCTCCGCGCCGCACTGCAGCTTCCCCCGAAACCCCGGCGCATCCAAAAAGGATGGCGGAGTCTAGGGACCGGATTTCAGCGCTGCAACGTGAAGTGAGCGTCAGGTTTTCCTGACAGGCGAATCAGGTCTTGGCGCGATCGTATACGCTTCGGAAATCGAAGCAGCTACTGCGTCGAGTAGGTGTCGAGATGCACGCAGTCGGAGGTCGCGAAGGACTTGCGCGCGTAGCGCCATTGCACGAGCGCGTTGATCGAAGCCTGATCGAACACGCCTTGCGGGCTCGAGTCGAGGACGACCACGTTGAACGGCACGCCGGCGGCGGCGACGTCGTACTGCAGCAGCACCCAGCCGTCCTGCTTCACCGGCATCGCCTGGCGCGGATAGATCGGGTTGATGCTGTAGAGCTGCTTGAGATTCGCGCACGGGCTGCGCGCATCCATGCCGACCGGCGCTGGACGCGGCCGCAGGAAGCCATGATCGGCGGGCACGCAGCCGGCCACGCACACGGCCAACAGGATCGCTCCTCCCCTCATCGCCCCCCCGGGTGTGATGTGACCTTAGCGTAGCGCGGGGCCGAGCCGCTCGGCCAGCGCCGTCGCCAGCGGCTTCATGAAGAACGATGCCTCCGGCATGAGGTCGACGCGCCAGCCTTTTGCGCGGAGCGTGTCCGCGACCACCGGCCCCACGGCGGCGACGCAAGTGCGCGCGAGCCCGCCCGCGAGCGCGTCGGTGGCGCTGCGCGCCTGCGCGACGCGCGCCAGACGCTCGACCTGCTGCAAGCTGGTGAAGGCGATCGCGTCGACGCGTCCTGCCGCGATCTCCTCGATCAGCTGCACGATCGCGCGCTCTTCGGCGGCGTCGGCGTAGACGTACGGCGCGACGGTCGTGACCTGCGCGCCGGCCGCGCGCAGGAAATCGACGAGCGCGCGATTGGGCTCCGTGCCGTAGAGCTGCACGCCGACGCGACGACCTTGCAGATTCCCGGCGCGCAGCGACTCGATCACGCCGGCGGTCGTCGGCTGCGCGGCGACGAGATCGGGCTTGAGGCCGAGCTCGCGCATCGCGCGTCCCGGCTTGGGTCCGCGCGCGATCTTGCGCACGCGCGCGAGCTGCTCGACGAAAGCCGCGCGCACATGCGGGCGATGACGATCGATGCACGACAGCAACCGGCGCAAGCCTTCACCCGTCAGCAGGATCAGGTCATCGCAGCCACCGGCGGCGAATTTCTCGACCCATGCGAGAACGGGCGCGGGATCCGGCGCGTCGTGGATCTCCACCATGGGGCAGCGCAGCACCTTGGCGCCGCGGCGCTCGAGCAGCGCGGCGAACACGTCGAGCTCGCGCGATTCCGCGATCGCGACGACGCGTCCGTCGAGATCGCCCACGCTATTCCCGGTTCACCGTCGCGTCGGCGATGCGCTGGTTGGAGCGGAACAGCACGACCTTCATGAAGGGCACCGTCGGATCGAACGCGAGGTACTTCGACGCGGCGCGCGCAGCGAGCGCGCGATTGGGATAGGGGCCGTAGGTGTCGCTCATCGCAATCCACACTTCGGTCGCCGACTGGTAGCGCGTGGAGATGGCCGACAGGCTGGCGCGGCACCAGCGATCGAAGCCTTCCGAGCCGGTGCCATAGGCTTCGACGTCGGCGTCGCGTCCGGTCGCCGCGGCCGGCGCGTCGAGCGCTTTCGCCAGGTACGGCTTCGCCGCGATCGCCTCCGAATCGACCTTGAAGCCGATGATCTTCCAATCGCCGTGCTGGCGAGTGAGCGCGACGCGGATGACCGCATCGCCCGCCGCGAACGTGGCGCGCGCGAAGTACAAGGCCGTCACGCTGAGCCCTTTGCTGGTCAGCGTCATGCTGGCGTCGCCGTCGGCACCGCTGTAGCCCTGCAGCCCGCCGAGCTGACGGAAGCGTCCGAACATGCGCTCGAGCACGCCCTGCCCGACCGACTGGATGAGCTCCGGCGCGGCGCGCTCGACGAGCGCCTGCTCGTTCCAGTCGGCGCAGATCGTCTGCACGGAGGCGTCGACGAACGCGCGGCTGTCGCGGTCGAGCTCCGGTCCCTTGATCGTGGCGTAGACCAGGCCCAGCCCGCCGATGACGACGAGCATCAGCAGCAGCGAGCCCAGGAACATCAGGAAATTTCGCATGGTGTCGCGCCCGCTCCCCGATCCGGCGACGTCCCGTGATCGCTGGAGTATACGGGGCGAACTTCGCTCGGCGCTCGCGCGTCCAAGTCTGTGACGGCCCGCGTGGCCGGTCCGGGAGCTCAACTGCCATGAAAGCATTGCATCGATTCAGCCCTGTCCCGCTCGTCGTCCTGATCGCGAGCGTCGCGAGCGCCGCCGACCGGCCGAGCGCCGACGACATCGCCAAGGCGCGCGCCGAATGCCACACGCAGACCGCCCGTCTGGCGGAGCTCGAGCGCGACGCCAGCTGGTGCACCGACGACCAGAAGCTCTTGCAGACGCGCGACGCCGCGGAGCACAGCTGCGCACACTCCGAGGATCTGCTGATCGCGGCCGGCGTCGAGCCGAAGCCCGCGCAGCCCAAGGCCGCGCCGCCGGCGCCGCCGTCGATCACGATCACCGAGAAAGTGCGGACGGGCGCGACGCAGACCGCGTCGGCGGAGCCGGTCGCGCAGTTCGCCGCGATGGAAGTCGATCGCCGCTGCGAGCCGGGCGCGAAGCGCTAGACGGAATCGCTCACTGCAATCGCGATGCCGGTGAGGACCAGTCCTCGCCGGAACGCGAAGCGCCCGAACAGCCGCCCCTGGTAGGCCTCGACGATCCGCGTGGTCTTGCGCGGATGCACCGCGAAGCTGCCGAGCCCCAGGTTCCAGCCGACGACGTCGAGCGCGACGTCCTGGAAGTCGAGCCACTGCGACGTGAGCTCGTACTGGCATTTGTAGAACGATTCCTTCGCGCTGAACATCAGCGCCGCGATCTGCGCCTGCTCGCGCGGGTCGAGCTGCTCCAGCCAGCGCTGCTCTTCGGGCAGCAGCACTTCGCTCCAGACGTCGCGCGTCACCCGGCCGATCGACTCGACGTCGATGCCGATGCCGCGGAAGCGCGAGCGCTCGGCGACCGCGGCCGCGGAGAATCCTTGCGTGTGGGTGATGCTGCCGACCAGCGTCGAAGGCCACTGCGGGCGGCGGTCGGCCCCGCCGACGAGCGGGTAATCGTGGATGCCGTACTGGGCGAGCGCGCGGCGCGCGCAGAGACGCCCTGCTGCGAATTCCGAAGCGCGCTTGGCGACGGCTGCTCCGATGTGCTTGCGCTCGGCCGTCGACAGCATCGACGGGTCGCCGGGTCCGGACAGCTCGGCCGTCGCGATGCCCGCGGGCAGAAGCTCCTGGAACACTGCCGACATGCGCGCGGGATTGCGCGCCCTCGGCTCGTGCGCCATCGACAGATGGGCGCGGGATCCCGGCCTGGTGTGCATCACGAATTCCCCCGAGTGGTGGTGAGGTTCGTCCGCATGGTGGACGCAGCGTAGGGCGCGTCGCCCTGCACGTCAGTCAGCTAGCGTACAAAGCGTTGAACTTTTACCTCGCCGTGACGGCTTTTCCCCCGCGCGCAAGCCCGCGAAAACAACGTACGAGAACGGACAGATTCGTCGCCGGATGGGAGCAAGAATCGCCTCCAAGTTGAACCTCCGGAGAGGGAAACGTCATGTCACTGCACCGTCATCGCTTGCTGTTCGCCATTGCCGCGATCGCGCTCGCCGGCTGCGCAACCGATGCGCCGCTCGACAACGCCGCGATCGAGATGAAGGACCCGGCGATCGCGCCGACCGTCCACAACGCGGTGTTCCGCACCGAGGCGCCGAAGAAATCGGAAGCCGTCGATCAGGACGCCGATCCGCTGCTGAAGCTCGGTCCCGGCGACGCCGTGTCGGTGCAGGTGTTCGGACGGCCCGAGATGAGCACGACGACCTACGTCACCGATCAGGGCACCATCGACGTTCCGCTCGCGGGCGCCGTGAAAGTCGAAGGCCTGTCGCCCGCGAAAGCGGCGCAGCGCGTCGCCTGGGCGCTGCGCGACGGACAGTTCCTCAACGATCCGCACGTCAACATCACGCTGTCGAGCTTCAAGAGCCAGCAGGTCTCGGTGCTCGGCGAAGTGCACACGCCCGGCCGCTTCCCGATCGAGTCGCGCACGACGCCGCTCGACCTCCTCGCCCAAGCCGGCGGGCCGACGGAGAACGCGTCCGACGTGATCTACGTCCTGCGTCCCGACGGCAAGGGCAACGTCTCGCGCTACGTCGTCGACCTCGCCTCGCTGCGCTCCGACGGCGCGCTGCCGCAGCTCTCGCTGCGCGGCGGCGATTCGCTCTACGTGCCGAAGGCCGATCAGTTCTACATCTACGGCGAAGTGCACACGCCGAACATGTACCGCCTCGAGCCCGGCATGACCGTGCTGCAGGCGATCGCGCGCGGCGGCGGCATCACGCCGCGCGGCAGCCCGAGCCGCATCGAGATCAGCCGCCACGCCGAGGACGGCAAGCTCGTCACGGTGAGCGTCAAGCCCACCGACCCCGTGCAGCCCAACGACGTGATCCGTGTGAAGGAGAGGATTTTCTAATGCAGCCCAACGATCCCAATGCCGGCGCGCTCGCCGTGCCCACGCAAGGCGGCGCGCTCGCGCATCCCTCCCCGTACGGCTACGGGATGGGACCCGCACCCGGCGCGCCCGCGGGCGGCATGTCGATCCCGCAGATCTTCGCGATCGGCCGCGCGCGCTGGCGACAGGGCGCGTGGATCGCCGGCGTGGTCATCGTGATGACCGCGCTGGTGACGCTGGTGATCCCGAAGACCTACACCGCGAGCGCGTCGGTGATGGTGAGCTACGACGTCAACGATCCGCTCGGCGGGCGCGAATTCCCCGCCGGCCTGCTGTCGAGCTACATGTCGACGCAGGTCGAGCTGGTCGGCAGCCCCGCCGTGCTGCTGCAGGTGGTGGATCAGCTCAAGCTCACGCAGAACAAGGACTACGCGAGCGGCTTCGACGGCGATCCGCGCGCGCTGCGCGAATGGGTGGCGAAGAAGCTCACGAAGGATCTGGAGATCAAGCAAGGCAACTACGGCAGCCAGCTGATCAACGTCACGGCGTCGGCGAACGACCCGCACCTCGCCGCGTCGATCGCCAACGAGGTGGTCGAGACCTATTCCGACCAGGCGCATCGCCGCCTGACCGATCCGGCCGCCGACACCGCGCATCGCTACGGCAAGGAGATCGAGGAGCTCAAGACCAAGGTGCAGGTCGCGCAGCAGAAGCTCGACGACTTCCGCCAGCGCACCAGCATGGTCGACATCCAGGCCAAGGCCGACGTCGACATCGCGCTGTTGAACGAGCTCGAGCACAAGCTGCTCGACGCCAGGAACGCGCGGCGCAGCGCGGAGTCGAAGCAGTCCTCCGATCCGGGCGTGAGCTCGGCGGTGCTCGGCTCGACCATGGTGCAGGGCCTGAAGGCGCAGCTCGCGACGCAGGAAGCGCGCATGGCCGAGCTGCGCACCACGCTCGGGCCGCGGCATCCGGACATCGTCCAGCTCCAGCAGCAGATCGACTCGACGCGCGCATCGCTCAACACCGAAGTGCATCGCTACGCGAGCAGCAACGACGCCGACCTCTCCCAGTCGAAGCAGCTCGAAGACAAGCTCTCCGCCGCCGTCGAGGAGCAGCGCAAGAAGCTCGTCGACATCCGTCGCATGCAGGACGAAGGCTCGCGCTACCAGATCGAGTTCGACACCGCGCAGGCGGCTTACAAGAAAGCGCTCGAAGGCTATGAGCAGGTGATGATCGCCTCGAGCGGCCAGTACACCAACGTGCACATCGTCAATCGCGCGACCCCGCCGCTCAAGGCCGCGAAGCCGAAATTCCTGATCAATCTTCTGATGGGCATCGTGTTCGGTGGCGCGCTCGGCGTGGCCATCCCGTTCGCCCGTGAGCTCGTCGGCCGCCGCGTGCGCTGCCGCGACGATCTGGAGCGGGATCACGGCATCCCGGTCCTCGTCGAGTTCGATCCCATGCCGGCCATCAGGAACGCATCATGAATTGGGGAAACGTCGTGAATAAGCTGCAACGCCGGCCAGAGCCGGCCGTGGAGCGCTCCACCGAGCTCGACGCGATGCGCGTCGAGCCCGCGCCGAGCTCCAACGAGCTGCGCCCGCTGCCCGAGAGCGACAACACGGTGCGCCACGTGCAGTTCACCAAGCGCGAGCCCGACCTCTCGCCGCGCGCGAACACCAAGCCGTGGGGCAAGCCGAGCGTGCGCCTGCTCCTGCCCTACGACCCGTTCGATCCGCGCAGCGAGAAGATCCGCACGCTGCGCACCGAGCTCGTGTTGCGCCATCAGGGCCGCGAAGGCGCCAACATGGTCGTGATGATCTCGCCGCAGAACGGCGAAGGCCGCTCGCAGGTCGCCGCCGAGCTCGCGGTCGCGTGCGCGCAGCTCGGTCGCCGCACGCTGCTGGTCGACGCCGACCTGCGCCGTCCCGCGCAGCACATCCTGTTCATGGCGAAGAACCATCTCGGGCTCGCGCAGGCGATCGCGCGCGGCGAGCAGCCGCGCTGCAGGCCGGTCGAGGGCCTCGACAATCTCATGCTGGTCACCGCCGGCCCGACGCCGCGCAATCCGCTCGAGCTCCTCTCCGATCGCGCCTTCCGCGATCTCGTCGAGCACTGGCGCGCGAATTTCGACTTCGTGATCATCGACACGCCGCCCGCGTCGCGCTACGCCGACGCGCTCGCCGTCTCCTCGCTGGTGCGCCGCTGCGTCGCGCTCGCACGCTCGGGTCACACGCCCTACAACGACACGCGCGACATGATCCGCCGCCTGCAAGCCACCGGCTCCGAGGTCCTCGGCGCAGTCATCAACCATTTCTGAGGAGGGGATCGTGGGGGAGATGCGATTCGCGACTCAGGCAGCCCGGGCCGGCAACAGCGACGGCTGGCGCGGCGCGCTGGTCGCGCTGATGGCCTGGCTCCTGATCATCCTGATGATCGTGCCGGACAACTTCGACTATCTCGCGCTCAAGGTGAGCGTCGCGGCGCCGAGCGAAGGCAGCGTGCTGTCGCGCACGCTGTGGATCGCGCTGCTGGTGATCGGCGTCGTCGTCATCCTGTCGCGCGCGGCGCAGGCCTGGCAGCTGCTGCGCGCGATGAATCCGTTCCTGATCCTGTTCAGCGTCCTCGCGATCGCGAGCGTGGCGTGGTCGATCGATCCCGAAGTCACCATCCGGCGCTCGATCCGCGTCATCACCTTCTTCGTCGACGCCCTCGCGCTCGGCGTCGCCGGCTGGCATCCTCATCGCTTCCAGAATCTCGTGCGTCCCGTGATCACGCTGATGCTCGCGGGATCGATCGTGTTCGGGCTCACCAATCCCGAGCTCGCGATCCACGACGAGAACTCGCCCGAGCTGATCGGCGCGTGGCACGGACTCGCGAGCCACAAGAACGGTCTCGGCGCGCTCGCCTGCATCGGCGTCATCTTCTGGGCGCACGCCTGGTTCTCGCGCCAGACGCGCGGGTGGCGCGCGCTCATCGGCCTTTCGATCGCCGCGGCCTGCCTCGTGCTGTCGCGCAGCTCGACGTCGATGATGGTGAGCGTGCTGTCGGTCGCATTCCTCGCGCTGCTGCAGCGCGGACCCGCGGCGCTGCGACCGTTCATGCCGTGGCTCGTCGGCCTGTTCATCGGCGCGCTGTTGTTCTATTCGCTCGTGATCCTGCGCGTGATGCCTGGATCCGACCTGATGCTGAAGCCGATCGCACATCTCACCGGCAAGGACCTCTCGTTCACGGGCCGCTCCGACATCTGGGACATCATCACCGACCACATCCGCTATCACCCGCTGCTCGGCACCGGGCTCGGCGCCTACTGGACCGGCCCTATCCTCGGCACGCAGTCGTATGCGTTCGTCGAGCGGCTGCAGTTCTATCCGGGCTCCGCGCACAACGGCTATCTCGAGATCACCAACGATCTCGGGCTCGTCGGCCTGCTCTGCCTCGCCGGGTTCATCGTCGTCTTCGTCAAGCAGGCGCTGGCGCTCGGCCGCTTCGACCACGTGCAGGCGAGCCTCTATCTCGCGCTGTTCCTGCAGCAGGCGTTCACCAACCTGTCCGAGTCGCACTGGCTGTCGGTGCTCTCGGTGTGCTTCGTGATCATCAGCTTCGCGACGGTGTCGCTCGCGCGCGGCCTGATGGACGTTCGCGCGTGGCAGTGGGCGCAGCAGCGGCGCGCTGCGCAGATGAATGGAGTGGCCCATGCCAGCCGCGCCTAGGAACTCCGGCGCGATCCCGTCGCTCGACGGCATCCGCGCGATCGCGGTGTCGCTCGTGTTCGCCGCGCACAGCGGGCTCGAGAACGTCATCCCCGGCGGGCTGGGCGTGACGATCTTCTTCGTGCTGTCGGGCTATCTCATCACCACCCTGATGCGCATCGAGCATGGCGCGAGCGGCACGGTCAGCTTCAAGGCGTTCTACCTGCGCCGCGTGCTGCGTCTGATGCCGCCGCTCGTCGTCGTCGTGGCGATTGCCGCTGTTCTCGCGCGACTCGGCATCGCCAACGGCGAGTTCACGCCGGCCGGCCTCGCATCGGTGCTGCTCTACTTCGGCAACTACTTCGTCATCGCGAACGACTTCCACGGCGTGCCCGAGGGCATCGGCGTGACGTGGTCGCTCGCGGTCGAGGAGCACTACTACCTGTTCTATCCGCCGCTCGCGCTGCTGCTGCTTCGCTTCGCGCGCGTTCGCGTCTCGGTCGCGCTGCTGGTGACGATGTGCGTCGCCGTGCTCGCGTGGCGCTGCTGGCTCGCCTCGCACGGCGGCTCGGAAGCGTGGATCACGATGGCGACCGACACGCGCATCGACGCGATCCTCGCCGGCTGCATCCTCGCCCTCGTCGCCAATCCGTGGCTCGATCCGCCGCGCAGCCGCAATCCGGTCCGCGATCAGGCGATCCTCGGCGGCTGCATCGCGGTCCTGCTCGCCACGCTCGCGATCCGAAATGAGTTCTTCCGCGAGACGTTCCGCTACACCCTGCAGAGCTTGGCGATCGCGCCGCTGATCTGGCTCGCCGTCGCCAATCACGATCGGCCAACGTTCCGCTGGCTCGACTCCGCGCCGATGGCGTACGTCGGCAAAGTCTCTTACACGATCTATCTGTGCCATCACCTGATCCTGTGCGCGCTGCAGAAGCAGCTGCCGGATCTCCCCTGGCTCGCCATCGCGGCGCTCGGCGCGCTGCTCACGCTCGCCGTCGCGGAGCCGATGCGGCGTCTCGTCGAAGAGCCCTGCGCGCGGCTGCGCAAGCGCCTGCACGGCAGCCCGGCGCCGCGCGTCGTGCTCGCGGAGCAAGTCTCATGATCATCGCCAACCGGACCAGCATCTGCATCGCCACCTATCGAAGGCTCGACCGTCTCGCCGCGCTGCTCGACGACCTCACGCGCCAGACGGCGCTGCCGCTGGAGGTGATCGTCGTCGACAACGATCCTTCCGGCAGCGCGCACGCGGTGATCGAAGCGCGTCGCGCGTCGGGCACGCCCTTCCCGATCGTCTATGCGATCCAGCGCGAGAAGAACATCTCGCTCACGCGCAATCGCACGGTGGAGCTCGCGCGCGGCGAGTGGCTCGCCTTCCTCGACGACGACGAGCGCGCGCCGGCCGAATGGCTCGAGACCATCACCGGCGCCGCGGCACGCTTCGACGCGACCGGCGTGCTCGGACCGGTCGTGCCCGCGATCCCCGCGGAAGCGCCGGCCTGGATCCAGCGCGGCAATTTCTACGACTGGCCGCGCTGCTTCACCGGCACGCTGGTGCCGCTCAACCGGCTGCGCTTCGGCAACGTGCTGCTGCACGCGAGCGCGCTGCGCCGCGAGCATCCGCCGTTCGACCCGGAATACGGCGTCACCGGCGGCGAGGACGGCGATCTGCTGACGCGGCTCGTGCTCAAGGGCGCGCGCGTCATCTGGTGCGACGAGGCGCAGGTGCGCGAGCCGATCGAGCCCGCGCGCATGCGGCTCGACTGGCTGATGAAGCGCGCGATGCGCGGCGGCCAGGATTTCGCGCGCCACACGCTCGCGGGCCGCTACGGCGAGCCGACGCAGAAGCGTCGCGTCGCGCTGATGTCGCGCGCCGTCGCGCAATGTGGGCTCGCCGCTGCCTTCGCGCTGCTCTCGCTGCCGCTCGGACGTCATCGCGCCGCCCATTGGCTGGCGCGCGCCTTCGCCAACTTCGGGAAGCTCTCCGTGCTCTGGGGCTGGCATTACCGGGAATACGCATGACCGCTCTCGCGCAGATCCTGCTCTGGCTCGTCTGGCTGCCGACCGCGGCGTGCTGCCTGTACCTCGCGCTGATGACGCTGCGCTCGGCGACGCCGAAAGCGCCGCCGCCGGCGACGCGCCGCGTGCGCTTCGACGTCATCGTGCCGGCGCACAACGAGGTCGCGCACATCGGCCGCACCGTCGCGAGCCTGCGCAAGCTCGACTGGCCGAAGGATCATTTCCGCATCTACGTCGTCGCCGACAACTGCACTGACGACACCGCGCTGATGGCGCGCGCCGCCGGCGCGCACGTCCTCGAGCGCAGCGACCCGGATCGCCGCGGCAAGGGCTATGCGCTGCAGCTCGCGTTCCGCGCGAGCCGGCACAACGGCTGGGCCGACGCCGTCGTCGTCGTCGACGCCGACACCGAAGTCTCGCCGAATCTGCTCGACGCGTTCGCCGCGCGCATCGAGGCCGGCGCCAACGCCGTGCAGGCGCGCTACGGCGTGCTCAATCCGCACGCGTCATGGCGCACGCGCCTGATCACGGTCGCGAAAGCGTGCTTTCACATCGTGCGCTCGCGTGCGCGCGAAGTGAGCGAGCTCTCCTGCGGCATCCGCGGCAACGGCTGGTGCGTGACGCACTGCCTGCTCGCCGAAGTCCCCTACGCCGCGTTCTCGCTCGTCGAGGACGTCGAATACGGCGCCGCGATCGCAGTCGCCGGGCATCGCGTGCACTACGCCGACGAAGCCGAAGTGCGTGGCGAGATGGCGGCGAGCGATCGCGCTGCGGCGAGCCAGCGACGACGCTGGGAAGGCGGCCGCTCGCAGCTCCAGCGCGCGCAGCTGCGCCGGCTCTTCGCCGAAGCGTGGCGCTATGGCGATGCGGTGTGCCTCGACGTCGCGCTCGATCTCCTGGTGCCGCCCCTGTCGCGCATCACGCTCAGCGTCGCGGCGCTGTCGGCGCTCACGCTGATCGCAACGCTGGTGCATCCGCAGCTGGAAGCGATGCTGCTGCTGCCGGCGTTCTGCGCGATCGCGCTCGCCGCCTACGTCACGCGCGGCTGGCAGCTCTCCGGCATGGGGCTCGCCGGCATCACCGCGCTGCTGCACGCGCCGCGCTTCGTGCTGTGGAAGCTCACGCTCGCGCTCCGCGGCCCGCACGACGGGCAGTGGATCCGCACCGAGCGCGAGCAGACGACGAAGGTCGTTCCGTGAAAGCGAGCGACGCACAGGACCATCCGATGTCGGGCCTGCGCCGGCACGGCGTCTTCGTGCGCATGTTCTCCAGCGCGGTGATGAGCCAGACCGTGCTGTCGGCGGCGAGCTTCCTGATCGGATTGCTGCTGATCCGCCAGACCAGCGACACGCAGTACGGCCTCTACGTCCTCGTCGCCAACGCGGTGCTGCTGGTCACGTCGCTGCAGTCTGCGTTCTTCGGTCCGGCGATGGTGATCCGCATGACCCCGCTCGATCGCTCCGGGCGCGGCGACGTCGTCGGCGGCCTGTATCGCGAGCAGAAGCGCCTGCTGCGCCCGATCGCGTGGACCTGCGTCGCCCTGATCGCGGTCATGCGCGCGAGCAATCTTGTCAACGACGAGCTCGCCCTGCTCCTGCTCGCCGGACTCGGCGCGTGCATCGCGGTACTCAAGCGCGAGTACTTCCGCACTGCGCTGTTCGCGCATCGCCGCGCGCACGACGTCCTGCGCGGCGACATGACCTACGTGGTGCTGCTGGTCGGCGGCGCGGCGCTCGCCGCGATGACGCCGATTCCCGCGGCCGCAGCAGCGGCGACGATGGCGCTCGCCGCGCTGGTCGCCGCCGGCTTGCTGGCGCGCGCGCTCAAGCGCAACGAAGCCTGGAACGAGGCCGGCTTCCCCGGCATCCTCCAGGAGATCGCGTCGAACGCCGGCTGGGCGACGGCCGGCGCGTCGATCCATTGGTTGTTCAGCCAGGGGTACAGCTACGTCGTCGCAGCGACGCTCGACGTCACCGCCGTCGCGGCGATCGCGTCGACGCGATTGCTGCTGATGCCGATCAATCTGCTGTCGACCGGCGTGTCGTCGCTGATGCTGCCGGTGACGTCGGGCTGGCTCAACGACAACGCGGCGCGCACCGTCTTCGGCCGCTTGCTCGCCGTCGCGTTCGGCTTGATGGTCGCCGCATCCTTCTATCTCGGCGTGATGTGGCTGTGCCGCGACTGGATCTTCACCACCGTGCTGCGCAAGCAGTTCGAGCATCGCGACGAGCTGCTCCTGCTCTGGTCGGCGGTGTCGCTGGTGATGGTGCTGCGCGATCAGCTGCGCTATCTGCCGCTCGCGCGCGCTCGCTTCCGTGAGCTCACCGGGCTCGCCGCGCTGTCGGCGACGCTGTCGCTCGCGATCACCTGGCTCGGCATGGTCCGCTTCGGCGTGCCGGGCGCGCTGTTCGGCGTGCTGACGGGCGAGCTCGCCAGCGTCTGCGGGACCATTTTCCTGTCGCTTCGCGAGATCACGCAGCCGTCCGAGCCGAAGCAACCGCAGCCGCCGCTCGCTGCATCGACCGCCCGTCTCACGGAGACGGTATGACGCTGCCCGACGACACGGTACGGGGTCGGACAGATCGGCCCATGAGCGCTGACCACAATGCCTCGACGCCTATGAAACACGCGGCCAAGCACATGAATCACGTGCATCAGCACATCTTTGAACTGGCTCGGCGGCAGCCGCAGTCCCCCGCGGTCCGGTTTGCGGACCGCACTCAGACCTACGAAGAGCTGGCGAGCCGCGCGCAAGCGATCGCCAACGCCCTGCGCGAAGCGGGCGCCGGCCGCGGCCGCTGCGTCGCGGTCTGCATGGAGCGCGGCCTCGACATGCCGGCGGCGCTGCTTGGCGTCCTCTCGACCGGCGCCGCGTATCTGCCGATCGATCCGGCCTTCCCCAGCGAGCGCATCGACGCCATCCTGGAAGACGCCAAGGCCGTCGCGGTCCTGACCTCGCGCGACGTCGCGATCAAGACGGCGGCGCCGCAGGTCTGCGTCGACGACGTGCGCGAATCGAGCGCCGACGCCGTCGACGTTTCCGACGACGCCGCCGCGTATCTCATCTACACCTCCGGCTCGACCGGCAAGCCGAAAGGCGTGGTCGTCACCCATCGCAACCTCGCCAACTTCCTCGAGTCGATGGCGCTGGAGCCCGGGCTGCGCGGCAGCGACGTGCTGCTCGCGGTGACGACGATCTCGTTCGACATCGCAGGCCTCGAGCTCTGGCTTCCGCTGACCGTCGGCGCGACCATGGTGATCGCGAGCCGCGACGACGCGATGGACGGCGAGCGCCTGCGCGCGCTCATCGACGAGCACAAGGTCAGCCTCATGCAGGCGACGCCCTCGACCTGGCGATTGCTCATCGCGGCCGAATGGAAAGGATCGCCGGGCTTCCGCGCGCTCTGCGGCGGCGAGCCGCTGCCGATCGACCTCGCCAAGCAGCTGCTCGATCGCGGCGTCGAACTGTGGAACATGTACGGCCCAACGGAGACGACGATCTGGTCGACGCTCTGGCGCGTGACCGAGGCGAAGGGCCCGATCCTCATCGGCAAGCCGATCGCCAACACGCAGTGCTACGTGCTCGACGAGAACCGCAAGCAATGCGCGGACGGTGAGACCGGCGAGCTCTACATCGGCGGCGACGGTGTCGCGCGCGGCTATCACGAGCGCCCCGAGCTCACCGCCGAGAAATTCCTCGACGATCCGTTCCTGCCCGGCAATCGCATGTATCGCACCGGCGATCTCGCGCGCCGTCACGCCAACGGCGATCTCGAGTGCCTGGGTCGCATCGACTTCCAGATCAAGCTGCGAGGCTTCCGCATCGAGCCCGGCGACATCGAAGCGGCGCTGCGCGAGCATCCCGCCGTCGTCGACGCCGCAGTCGGCGTGCGCGAGCGCGCGCCCGGCGACGCGCGGCTCGTTGCCTGGATCCAGTTGCACGACGGCGTCGCCATCGATGCGCCGCAGCTGCGCGCGCACGTCGCCAACAAGCTGCCTGCCTACATGGTGCCGCAGCACTACGCGCCGATCGCCGAGCTGCCGCGCCTCATCAACGGCAAGCTCGATCGCAAGTCCCTGCCCGATCCGTTCCAACAGGTGCGGCCTGAAGGCCGACCCACGAGCGAGGCACCGGCCGGCACTGCGCTCGAGGATGCGATCGCCGCGATCTGGGCCGACGTCCTCGGCACCACCGAGCCGATCGGCCGCGACGAGCGCTTCTTCGAGCGCGGCGGCACTTCGCTGCAGGCGATCAGCGTGCTCGCGAAGGTGCGCGCCCTGATCGGCACGCGCGTGCCGGTGACCAAGTTCTTCGCAGCGCCGACGATTGCGCAATTCGCGGCGATGCTGGAGAAGGATTATCCGACGCGCGGCGCGGACGCTTCCGAGCGAAGCGACGAATCGCGCCAGACGCTTCCCTCCGCCCGGAATGAACGCGGCTCCGGTGACATCGCCGTCATCGGCATGGCCTGCCGCACGCCGGGCGCGGAGAACGTCCAGCAGTTCTGGCAGATGATCTGCGCCGGGCGCGAAGGTGTCCGCGACCTCACCGACGCCGAGCTCGACGACGCCGGCGTGCCGAAATTCGAGCGCGAGCATCCCGCCTACGTGAAGCGCGGCGGCGTGCTGAAGGACGCCTACGCGTTCGACGCGGAGTTCTTCGGCTACAGCCCGCGCGAAGCGGAGCTGATGGACCCCCAGCATCGCGTCATGCTCGAGACCGCGTGGCACGCGATGGAGGACGCCGGCATCGCACCCTCGAGCGGCGCGCGCGTCGGCGTCTACGTCGGCGTCGCGCACAACCACTACTTCGATCGCGCGGTCGCCAATCAGCCGGTGCTGCGCTGGGGCGATTCCGGATTCCAGACGCAGCTCGGCGCCGACAAGGATTACGCGGCGTCGCGCATCGCGTTCAAGCTCGATCTGCGCGGTCCGGCGCTCGCGCTGCAGACCGCGTGCTCGAGCTCGGGCGTTGCGATCCATCTCGCCTGCCAGGCGCTGCGCGCGGGCGATTGCGACGCGGCGCTCGCCGGCGGCGCGCGCGTCAACGCCCCCGACGCGGGTTACGTTCACGTCGACGGCGGCCCGCAAGCCATCGACGGCAAGGTGCGGCCGTTCGCGAAAGACGCGAGCGGCATGGTGCTCGCCTCCGGCGCCGCATGCCTCGTGCTGAAGACGCTGGAGCGCGCGCAAGCCGATGGCGATCGCATCTACGCCGTGATCAAGGGCAGCGCGATCAACAACGACGGCGCCGACAAGATCGCCTTCACCGCGCCGTCGCAGGCGGGCCAGGTCGACGTGATCCGTCGCGCGCTCGCCCAGTCGGGCGTCGATCCCGCGAGCGTCGGCTACGTCGAAGCGCACGGCACCGGCACGCACATCGGCGATCCGATCGAAGTCGCGGCGCTCGCGCAAGGCTACGAAGCCGCGGAGCGCATCGCGCTCGGCAGCGTGAAGGGCAATGTCGGCCATCTCGATGCCGGCGCCGGCGCGATCGGCCTGATCAAGGCCGCGCTCGCGCTGCACCACAAGGCGCTGCCGCCGTCGATCCACTGCGACACGCCGAATCCCGACTGCGATTTCGAATCGACGCCCTTCTTCGTCAACACCGAATTCAAGCCGTGGCCGGCCGACGGCGTGCGCCGCGCGGCGATCTCGTCGTTCGGTTTCGGCGGCACCAATTTCCACGCCGTGCTCGAGGAAGCGCCGGCGCGCGCGAAGAGCGAAGCGCATCGATCGCTCCAGCTCCTGCAGATCTCCGCGCGCGACGACGCCGCGCTGCAGCGGCAAGCCAAAGCGCTCGCCGATCATCTGCGATCGCATCCGAAGATCGATCTCGCCGACGTCGCCTACTCGCTCGCATCGGGACGCGCGCAGTTGCCGCGCCGTGCAGCGATCGTCGCCGAGAATGCCAAGCAGGCCGCGCAGCTGCTCGACGCCGTGAAGCCTTCGGCGCCTGCCAATGAGCAGCCGAGCCTCGTGATGCTGTTCCCCGGCCAGGGCGCGCAGTACGCCGGCATGGGTGCGCAGCTGTATCGCGAGGAGCGCGTGTTCAGGGAGCGCTTCGATCTTTGCGCGGAGATCGCAAAGCCGCTGCTGCAAGCCGATCTGCGCGATCTCCTTTACGGCGAAGACCGCGCTGCCGACGATCTGCTGCGCGAGACGCGTTTTGCGCAGCCGGCGATCTTCGCCGTCAGTTACGCGACCGCGGAGCTCTGGCGCAGCTGGGGCCTGGAGCCGGTCGCGATGGTCGGCCACAGCGTCGGCGAATTCGTCGCCGCGACGCTGGCCGGCGTGTTCTCGGTCGAGGACGCCGTTCGCCTCGTCGCGCAGCGCGGCGCGCTGATGCAGGCGATGCCCTCGGGCGGCATGCTCGCGGTTCGCCTCGGCGAGACCGACATCGCGCCGTGGCTGCAGGCCGGCATCGAAGTCGCCGGCTACAACGCGCCGCAACAGACCGTACTCTCCGGCGATCGCGCCGCGCTCGCCGCGCTGCAGGCAGAATTCTCGTCGCGCAACATCAGCGCGACCATCCTGAAGACCTCGCACGCATTCCACTCCGCGTCGATGGATCGCGCGGCCACCGCCTTCGAGAAGATCGTCGCTGGCGTCGCTCGCAATCCGGCGCGCGCGGCGATCCTGTCCACGCGCAGCGGCCGCTTCATGGACGCCGACGAGATGTGCGATCCGTCCTACTGGTCGCGCCAGATCCGCGAGCCGGTGCGGTTCGCACCCGCGATCGCGGAGCTCCTCAAGACGCCGGGTCGCGTCTTCCTCGAATGCGGTCCGGGTCACACGCTCTGCGCAGCGGTGCGCCAGGCGATCGGGCCGAAGCACGACGCGGTCGCGATCAACTCGCTGCCGGCGGACGTGCACGGCGCCCCGGCGCTCGAATACGTCCTCGGCGCAGCCGCTCGCCTGTTCACCGCGGGCATCGCGCTCGACGCGCGCAAGCTCTTCGCCGGTGCTCGCCGCAACCGCATCTCGCTGCCCGGATATCCATTCGCGCGTACCAAGTACTGCCTGCCGATCGGCGCCGACGCGCCCATCGCGGCGCCGATCGCCGAGGCGCAGCCGCTGCCGACCGCGGTCGCGCCGCCGGCGAGCAACAACGAAGTCGCCGATCCGATGGTCGCGTATCTCCTCGGCGTCTTCGGAGAGCTCACCGGACGCCGCTTCAGCGCCGATCAGGCCGACACCGGCTTCTTCGATCTCGGGCTCGACTCGCTCGTGCTCCTGCAGGTTTCCGCGCGGCTCAAGAAGGACCTGCGCGTGAACCTGCGCTTCCGCGCGCTGCTCGACGAGCACGACAGTGTCAGCGCGCTCGCGCGCGCGCTCGCAGACAACGGCGCGAGCCTCGAGACACCACTGGAGGCCACGGCATGAGCCTCGACGATCGCAGCATCCTGTCCGCCGGCATCGATCGCGACGCGTTCGAGGCCGTCGAGCCGATCACCGAATCGCAGCGCGAGCTGTGGATGGCGGCCGCGCTCGGCGATCACGTCAACATCGCCTTCAACGAGGGCCTGACCTGGACGCTCGCCGGCACGCTCGACGTGCAGGCGCTCGAGCGCGCGCTGCAGCACATCGTCGCGCGCCATCAGTCGCTCCGCGCGACGTTCGGCGCCGATGGCGCGTCCATGCGTGTGCTGCGCGAGCTGCCGGTCACGCTCGCGCCGATCTCGATCGAGGACGCGCCGGATCGTGATGCCGCGCTTCGCGACGCCGCGAAGAAGCTGACCGGCGCGCCGCTCGATCTCGAGCGCGGCCCCCTGTTCCGCTTCCAGCTGCTGCGCGCGAGCCCGTCGCTGCACTACCTCTTGTTCGTCGCGCACCACATCGTGTGCGACGGCTGGTCCTACAAGCTGATCGGCGAAGAGCTGTGCGCGCTCTACAACCAGGCGCGCGCCGGCCAGCCCCTCGGCCTTCCGCATGCAGCGCAGCCGTACACCGAATACGCGAAGCGCGAGCGCGACTTCCTCGCCTCCGCCGACGCGCAGGAAAGCCTGCGCTACTGGGTCGACGCGCTGCGCGATCCGCCGATGCCGCTCGCGCTGCCGGGCGACCATCCTCGCGCCAGGACGCGCGAATACCAGGCTGCGCGCTACGACCATGTGCTCGACGCCGACCTCACGCGCGCGCTGCGCACGTGCGCGGCTGGGCAGCGCCTCTCCATCGCGACCGCGCTGTTCGGCGGATTCGCAGTGCTCGCGCATCGACTGACCGGCAACGAAGACCTCGTGCTCGGCATCGCGGCGGCGGGACAGATGCAGCACGACCTGCCGCAGGTGGTCGGCCATTGCGTCAACTTCCTGCCCCTGCGGCTGAAGCCGCGCGGCGAGCAGACGCTGCGCGCGTTCCTGCGCGAGGCACGCGGGTCGATGCTCGACGCGGTCGAGCATCAGGGCATCACGCTGGGCAAGCTGCTCCAGCACCTCAAGATCAAACGTCAGCCGGGACGGCCGCCGCTGATTGCGGTGACGATGAACCTGGACGGCCGCGACGCGCCGCTGCGCTACGACGGTCTCGACGTGCGCGCACAGCGCATCGAGCGCCAGGCCGAGAACTTCGAGCTGTTCCTGAACATCGTCGACGAAGGCGAGACGATGACGCTGCAGTGCTCGTACAGTGCCCAGCTGTTCAGCGCCGCGACGATGCGCGCGCACATGCAGCACTACGAAGCGCTGCTGCGCGCGATGCCTGCGCATCTGGACACCAAGCTCGCGCAGCTGCCGATCGCCGCGAACGCCGGCGCGCATGACGCAGCCGCGCCGGACGTCCCGGCGCCCAACTTCGTCGAGCTGCGCGGCGTGCAGATCGATCTCTGCGAGATCGAGCGCGCGCTTGCGGCTTGCGACGGCGTCGAAGCGTGCGCCTGCGACGTGCGCGAGCGCGGCCCCGAGGATCCGCGTCTGGTCGCTTGGGTGCAGCTCAAGCCCGAAGCGGGCGCGACCACTGCCGATCTGCGTCAGCAGCTGCGCGAGCGCGGTCTCGCTTCGCACCTGCTGCCGCAGCATTTCCGCGTCGTCGACGTGCTCGATCGCGGCGCGTTGCCGGACCCGTTCTCGCAGGCGGAAGCGCCGGTGGTGGCGAAAGCGCCGCGCACCGAAGTCGAGGAGCGTATCGCGCTGATCTGGCGCGAAGTGCTCGGCCACGACGCGTTCGGCGTCAGCGATCGCCTGCTCGACGTCGGCGGGCATTCGCTGCTCGCGGTCGAGGTCGCGCTGAAGCTCAAGCAGACGTTCGGCGTGAAGTTGCTGCTGCGCGAAGTGATGACCGGAACGCTGGCGCAGATCGCGGCAGCCTGCTCGGCGGGCGCGGCGAACGAATCGGTGTCGCTGCCGGCGGCGGCGGGAGCCTGACGATGGAGCCACTCTACTTCGGTCCCGGCGGTCGGCTGTTCGGCCTGCGCTCCGAGCCGATCGGCCCCGCGCGCAAGACCGCCATCCTGATCTGCCACAGCTGGGGCGTCGAGTACATGCGCAGCTATCGCGCGCTGTTCCTGCTCGCGCAGCAGCTCGGCGCGCGCGGCTTCGAGACGCTGCGCTTCGATTACTCCGGCACCGGAGACGCGGCCGAGATGAACGAGGATGCGACGCTCGAGCGCTGGGTCGAGGACATCCGCTGCGCCGCCGACGAGCTGCGCGCGCTCTCCGGCGCCGATCACATCTGCCTGCTCGGCCTGCGGCTCGGCGCGCTGCTCGCGATGCGCGCAGCGAGCAGCGGCGTGCAAGCCGAGGCCGCGGCGCTGTGGGACGCGCCCGAATCCGGACGCCGCTGGATCGGCGAGCTGCAGGAGCTCGACCGCCTGCACTACGCGCACAAGAACCGCTACCTGCCGCCGAAGCTCGCGTTGCAGCCGCTGCCGGGCGAGATCCTCGGCCGCCGCTGGCCCGAAGAGCTCGACGCCTCGGTGTCGCCGCTGACGCCGCTGGCGCCGCATTCGGTCGCGCAGCTGTTCCATCTGCGCAGCGCCGATGCCATCGAGATGTCGCTGGACGGCGAAGCAATCAAGCTGCCGGACCCGGCGCACTGGAACGACGTCACCTGGATCACGCGGCCGTGGATCCCGGCGAGCACGCAGCGCGTGATCGCGGATGCGCTCGCGGAGCGCCTGCAATGAAAGAGCGCGCCATCCAGTTCGGGCCGGAGCGCCGGCTGATCGGCATCCTGTCGCTGCCGGAGACGGTCGATCCGTCGCTGCCCGCGATCATCGTGCCGAACACCGGCGTGGAGCATCGCGTCGGACCCAATCGCCTGCACATCCGCCTGTGCCGCGCGTTCGCGCGCCTGGGCTTCGTCAGCCTGCGCATGGACATGTCCGGCATGGGCGACAGCGGACTGCCGCCCGACGGCGGCCGCGGGGATCCGGTGTCCGACATGCAGGCCGCGATGGAGCAGCTGCAGCGCATGAAGCTCGCCAGCAAGTTCATCCCGGTGGGCTTGTGCTCCGGCGGCAACGACGCGCACCTGCTGGCGCGCGTGGACGATCGCGTGGTCGCCGCCGCGTTCATCGACCACTATCAGTACCGCACGCCGCGCGCGTTCTTCATCCAGCTCGCGCAGAAGCTCAGCGATCCGCGCCGCATCGGCAATTTCCTGCGCCGCAAGTGGGCGGAGCTCTCCGGCAAGCCGCGCACGGAATACGATCCGAATCTCGTCAACTTCTTCGAGCAGCCGTCGCGCGGCCAATTCCTCGGCGACCTCGAGCGCTTCATGCGCCGGCGCATGGCGCTGTTCTTCCTCTACACGGGCGAGAACCAGAACGTCTACAACTACGCCGATCAGCTCTACGACGTCTGTCCGCGGCTGCGCGACTATCCGCTGCAATCGCTGCACTACGTGCCGCGCTGCGACCACACCTTCACGCACGAGGAGATGCGCGCGCAGCTGATCGCGGTGCTCGAGCGCTGGCTGACGACGCACATCCTGAAGCGCGAGGACGAAGACGAGATCGACGTCGTCGAGAGCGCGAACGATCCGGGCGGCGATCTGCCGCAGGACTTCCCGGCGTTCAGCCCCTTGCCCGGGAAGATGCTGTCGCGCTAGCTCGCGCGCGCCTTGGCGATCAGCTGGGTCGCGTTCTGCAGGTAGTCCTCGAAGGACTGGCCCTTCACCAGGTATTTCCCTTCGATGAGCAGCGTGGGCGTCGAGTGCACGCCGCTGTGCGCCGCGTAGACGCGCGCGGCCGCGATCTTCGCGGCGACCATGTCGCTCGCCATCGCCTGCTTGAATTTCTCCGGATCGACGCCGAACTGCGCGTAGAACTTCGCGAGCGTGTCCGCGTCGACGGGCGTGCCTTCGCCGGGAAGCTTGTGGGTCTGATGGATCGCCGCGTACACCGCCTCGTGCGACGTCGCCGCGACGCCGAGCGCTTCGGCGGCGAAGTACGCGCGCGCGTAGGGCACGAAGTCCGGCCGGAAATCGAGCGGCAGGTAGACCACGTGCACGTATGACGGCAGCGACCGCCGCCACTGCTCGAGCTTCGGCTCGAACGAATTGCACGCGGGACAGGCGTAGTTGAAGAACTCGGCGACTTCGACCTGTTCCGTGGTCGGCGTGTCGAACGGGATGCCGTCGGCGACGACTTCGTAGTCGCGGCCTTGCACCAAGCTCGCGCTCATCAGCGGTGCCGCGTCCGAGGATTCCACGGCGCTGGGCGGCGCAGCCGGGGGCGGCGCGGTCGCGGCGGGCGGTGGCGGCGCCGGTTTCGAGCAGGCAACGAGCGCGGCGGCGAGCACGGCGGTGAGCAATCGGCGGACGGACACGATCAGGTTCTCCAGTGGACGGCGAGCACATTACATCGAACGCTTCCGCCGCGGGAGCGGTCGATACCCTGTGAAGAGCCGAGCTCGCGACATCGTGGTCGTCGGCACCTCCGCCGGCGGCTTCCCTGCGCTCCGCCACCTGCTGGCCGGGCTGCCCGAAGATCTCTCCGGTTCCATTTTCGTCGTGCTGCATCTGGCGCCGAGCTCTCCCGGCGCGATCCCCGAGCTGCTCGATCGTGTCAGCAAGCTTCCCGTGCGCGCCGCGATCGACGGTCACGCAATCGCGCGCGGCGCGATCTACGTGGCACCGGCCGATCGCCATCTGATGCTGATCGACGGCCGCATGCGCGTCGTCCACGGGCCGAAGGAGAACCACCATCGTCCTTCGATCGACGCGCTGTTCCGATCCGCCGCGGAGCACTACGGCTCGCGCGTCATCGGCGTCATCCTCACCGGCATGCTCGACGACGGGCGACTTGGCCTGCGGACCGTGAAGGATCGCGGCGGCATCGCCATCGTGCAGAACCCCGCCGACGCCCAGTACCCCGACATGCCCGCGAATGCGGTCCGCGACGTCGAGGTCGATCACGTCGTCAATCTCGCCGATCTGCCGCCGCTGCTCGTGCGGCTCATGCGCATGCGCGAGATCGGCGAGTCCACCGGAGTCACCTGCCCGACCTGCCACGGCTCGCGCAAGGCATCGACGGTGCGCGGCGCGTGAGCCATGCGCGGCGGCGCGCCGGCCGCTAAACTCTGCGCCCTTCCCTCGCACCGCCACGAACGCAATGCCGACGAGCACGATCTCCCTCACCCGCTTCCTGATCGAAGAGCAGCGCGCCAAGGCGCACATCGAGGGCGACCTGCGCTTGCTGATCGAAGTCGTCGCGCGCGCGTGCAAGGAGATTGCGATCGCCGTCGGCAAAGGCGCGCTCGGCGGCGTGCTCGGCGAAGCCGGCACCGGCAACGTGCAAGGCGAGGCGCAGAAGAAGCTCGACGTGCTGTCCAACGAGATCCTGCTCGAGGCCAACGAGTGGGGCGGCCACGTCGCCGGCCTCGCGTCGGAAGAGATGGATCACCCGCACGCGATCCCGCACGATTTCCCCAAGGGCGGCTATCTGCTGGTGTTCGATCCGCTCGACGGCTCCTCCAACATCGACGTCAACGTCTCCGTCGGCACGATCTTCTCGGTGCTGCGCTGCCCGGACGGCTTCATCGGCACCGAGGACGAAGCATTCTTGCAGCCGGGCACGACGCAAGTCGCCGCGGGCTATTGCGTGTACGGGCCGTCGACGATCCTGGTGCTCACGCTCGGCGACGGCACCCACGCGTTCACGCTCGACCGCGAGCTCGGCAGCTTCCGCATGACCAGTCGCAACATCCAGATCCCGCCGGACACGAAGGAATTCGCGATCAACATGTCGAACCAGCGCTTCTGGGAAGCGCCGGTGAAGCGCTACGTCGACGAGATGGTCGCCGGCAAGCAGGGCCCGCGCGGCGCCGACTTCAACATGCGCTGGGTCGCCTCGATGGTCGCCGACGTGCATCGCATCCTCACGCGGGGCGGCATCTTCATGTATCCGCTCGATTCGAAGACCAAGGACAAGGGCGGCAAGCTGCGGCTGCTCTACGAAGCCAACCCGATGGCGTTCATCGTCGAGCAGGCCGGCGGCGCGGCGACCACCGGTCGGGAACGGATCATGGAGCTCAAGCCCGCCAAGCTGCACCAGCGCGTGCCGGTGATCCTCGGCTCACGCAATGAAGTCGAGCGCGTGACGGGCTACCACCGCGGCTGAAGCGCCGCCGCGCGCGGCGCGCCCTACAACGGCACGCCGAGCTGCCCGGGCTGCGAGGGACCGCCGCGCGTGCGCGTGAACGACAGCGTGTCGCGCCAGCCGCGCGGATTCGGATCGTTCGCGCTCTTGCGCACGGGCCGCGACTTGTTGAGCCACGCCGCGAGCGCGCTCACTTTCGGATAGGTGAACAGGTCCATCAGCTCGAGGTCGCGGCGGATCTCGACGCGGATCATCGCGTGCGCCTGCTCGAGCTGCAGCGAAGTGCCGCCCTGATCGAAGAAGTTGTCGTGCAGGCCGACGCTGTCGTTGCCGAGCACTTCGCGGAAGATGCGCAGCAGCTTGCCCTCGATGCTGTCGGCCGACATCAGGCTGCGGCTCGGCGGCGGCGGCGGCACGCGCTCGGCGAGCGCGGCGCGATCGACGCGGCCGTTGGACGCGAGCGGGAGCACGTCGACCACCTGCACCACGCACGGGACCATGAAGTCCGGCAGCATCATCTGCATGTACGCGCGCAGCTCGCCGGTCGACACCGCGCTGCCGGCCGGCGGCGTGACGAAGGCCGCGAGCTGTCGCTGCTCCACCTCGCCCACCGCGATGACCGCGACGTCGTTGATCATGCCGCTGCGCCGTGCCGCGGCTTCGACGCGATCGAGGTCGACCCGCTTGCCGCTGCTGCGCACGCTGCGATCGCCGCGCGAGATGAGCTCGAGCGCGCCGTCCGCGCGACGGCGCACGCGATCGCCGGTGCGGAACACGCGCTGCACCGTGCCTGCGGCATGGGTGAAGCGCTCGGTGGTGAACTGCGAGCGATTGAGATAGCCGTGCGCGAGCCCGGCGCCGCCGATGTAGAGCTCACCCTCGCGCTCGTCGTTGATGACGCGGCGCGCCTCGTCGAGCACGAGCGCCTGCGTCTGCGCGACCGCGGTTCCGATCGGCAGCGCGTCGACCACCGGCGTGTCGACCGCAACCACGTGCGAGCACGCGAGCGCCGCCGTCTCGGTCGGGCCGTAAGCGATGACGATGCGGGTGCCGGTCAGCGCCTGGCGCGCGCGCTCGACGTGCACGGTCGACGGCAGGTCGCCGCCGACGATGAGCTGGCGCAGCGATTTCAGGGTGTCGATCCGCTGATCGACCATCTGGTGGAACACGCCGGCGTTGAGCCATGCGGTGGTCACACCGTGGCGATGGATGGTCTCGGCGATGCCTTCGAGCGACGGATGCATCGCCGACACGATCGCGAGCTTGCTGCCGTTGAGCAGCGCGCCCCAGACCTCGAAGCTCGCCGCGTCGTAAGCGAGCGGCGACAGCTGCAGCATGACTTGCTCGGGACCGAGCTCGATGCCGTCGAGCGATTGCGCGAAGCGCAGCAGCGCGCGATGCGGGATCTGCACGCCGCGCGGCTGCGCGTTCGGCGCGCACGTGTAGAGCACGCAGGCGAGGTCCTCGGCGCCGATGACCGGCATGGTGAGCATGTTGCGCCGCGTGTGCAGCGGCGCCTCGGGACCGACGTCGAGCGTCGGACAGCTCCAGAAATGCGGCACGCGGCTCTGGCGCAGCTGCTCTTCCTGCACCAGCATCAGCGCCGGCGTCGCGTCGTCGCAGATGTAGCGCAGCTGCTTGGCGGAATGCGTGGGATCGAACGGCAGGCAGGTGCCGCCGGCCTTGAGGATGCCGATCATCGCGGCGATCGTCTCGGGGCCGCGCGGCGCGAACAGCCCGACCATGGTGCCGCGGCCGACGCCCATGTCGACCAGCTTGCGGGCGACGGCGTCGGAGCGCGCGTCGAGCGCCCAGTAGGACAGCTCGCGATGCCCGCACACCATCGCGGTGCGCGAGCCGGAGCGCTCGACCTGCTTGCGGAAGGCGTCCTGGATCGACTGCGGACGCATCAGGCTCTGCAGGCGCTCCTGCAGCGCGCTCTGCCGGCTGGGTTGTTCTGCGAGTGACATGGCTGGAGCCCCTCTCGTCAACAGTTGCCTGGCGGTGCCCCCGGCCGCGCATGCACGCGTTGACTCAGGGCCATCGTGCCGAAGGGCCTTCGCGCGATCTGTCCGTTAGCGGACTCATGCGCGCGTCACAGGCAGGGACAGGTCAGGATCCCGGACTGCGCGTGCGAGATGACGATGTCGGCGCCGGCCACGCCGGCTACGCCGGGGATGATCAGATGGATCGCGTTCACCGAGATCGTGTTGACGTCGGGATGCGTCTGCTCGTTCATGATCAGCGTGCCGATGCCGATCAGCGTGCGCTTGTCGTTGACCTTGTGGTTCCAGGTGATGCCCTTGCCGTTGATGGTCAGGTTGACGAGGTTCGCCATGCCCGCCGTGCTCACGGTCATCGAGTCCTCGTGACAGCGCGCCTCCGAATCGGCCTCGATGAGATCGGCCTTGATCGTCACGCCGTGCGCCTTGATCACGAGCTTCTGCACCGCCGCGCTCGCCGCGCTGACGTCGTTGTCGCCCGAGGCGACGGCGCTCAGCGTCTGCGAGTGGACTTCGGTCGGCGCGGGATTGTCGAAGGTCACCACGGTCGCGTCGCGCGTCGCACCGGTCGGATCGATCTCGCCGGTGTCGGCGACGACGACCTTGGTGCTCGACTTCAGCAGGTTCGCCTGCGCGTTGACCACGGTGGCGCGGCCGGAATACGCGGTCACGCCGCCGCAGGCGTGAGCCGATTGCCAACTGCAGATCGCCGCCGCCACCAGCACGGGCGCGACCAGACGGGTACGAGAGTCCATGACACGAAGCCTCCAGATGCACTCTCTCCCTGGCGATCTTGTAGCCCGGCCGCCAGCGCGTTTTCTGTCCGCTAAAGGACGCCTGAAAGCGACACTTTTTAGGTCCGCGATCGGACGGAACGTCGCCGCCCGCCGACCCATGATGGCCTCGCATCTCGACGCTGCTCGGAGGCAGCCCCGATGGCCAACGATCTACGCGATCCAGGGTTCCTGGAAGGTCCCCACGGCACCACGCCGATGTCCCTGCTCGCCCCCTTCCGGTGGGTCGTCGCCGAGCGCCTGCCGCTGTCGCACGCGCAGGTCATCGGCTCCTACCTGCTGCAGGCGCCGCCGCCACCGATCCCGCGCCACATCGCGCTGATCAAGCGCGCGATGGACATCGTCGGCGCCACCATCGCGCTCCTGCTCGCATCGCCGATCCTGCTGTTCACCATCATCGCGCTGTGGCGCAGCGGCGGACCGATCTTCTTCTCGCAGACGCGCATCGGGCTCAACGGCCAGAGCTTCCGCTGCTGGAAATTCCGCTCGATGGTGCCCAACGCCGAGGGCGTCCTGAAGGCGCTGCTCGAGCGCGATCCGGCGTTGCGCGCCGAATGGATGTGCGGCCAGAAGCTCAAGCGCGATCCGCGCATCACCCGGCTCGGCCATTTCATCCGCAAGACCAGCATCGACGAGCTGCCGCAGCTGTGGAACGTGCTGCGCGGCGACATGAGCCTGGTCGGCGCGCGGCCGATCCTGCCGAGCCAGATCGTTCACTACGGCCGCAATGCGAAGTGGTATCTCGCGATGCGCCCGGGCATCACCGGCCTGTGGCAGGTGACCGCGCGCGGCGACGACGACTTCGACCGGCGCGTGCGGCTCGACTGCGCCTACGCGCGCAACTACCGCTTCAGCAAGGACGTCTACATCCTGTTCAAGACGGTGTTCGTGGTCCTCTCGGGCCGCGGCGCGATGTAATCCATCGTCATGCGAGGGCTCGCATTCATCGCGCTCCTCTGCGCCGCGCTCTGCGCGCACGCCTCGTCATGGCCCGACTGGGATCGCTTCGCCGATCGCTTCGTCGAGCCTGACGGCCGCGTGGTCGATCTCACCTTCGATCAGAAGAGCACGTCCGAAGGCCAGAGCTACGGCATGTTCTTCGCGCTGGTCGCCAACGATCGCGCGCGCTTCGACCAGATCCTGCGCTGGACCAACGACAACCTCGCCGGCGGCAAGCTCGGGGAGCGCCTGCCCGCGTGGCACTGGGGCAAGCGCGACGATGGCAGCTGGGGCGTGATCGACGACAACGCCGCCGCCGACGGCGAATTGTGGATGGCGTACTCGCTGCTGCAGGCCTCGCAGCTCTGGAACGATCCGGGTTACATGGTGCTCGCGCGCAAGCTGATGGCGCAGATCGCCAGGCAGGAGGTCGCGCACGTCGACGACGCGCACGCATGGCTGCTGCCGGGACCGGTCGGCTTCGTCATCGACGGCAACCGCCTGCGCATCGATCCCTCCTATCTGCCGCAGTTCGTGTTCGCGGCGTTCGCCCAGGCCGATCCGCAAGGTCCCTGGGAGACGATCTGGAAGACCTACGCCGAAGCCGCGCCGAAGATCTACGCGTCGGGTCTCGCGCCCGATCTGTTCATCGTCGAGCCGAACGGCCGCATCTCGCCGGATCCCGAGCGCGGCATCGGCAGCTATGACGCGATTCGCGTCTATCTGTGGGCCGGCATGTCGGGGCGTCGCGGCGAGCCGCTGCTGCGCGAGCTCAGCCGCTTCGACGACATCGTGCGCGCGCGGGGACGTCCGCCGGAGAAAGTCGATCCCGCGAGTGGCGCCATGCTCGGCGATTTCTCGCCGATCGGATTCTCGGGCGCGGTGCTGCCGTATCTGCAAGCGCTCGGCGATGCGATGACGCTGCGCAAGCAGCAGGTGCGCCTGAAGATCTCGCAGCTCGCGGCGACGGCGGGTGCGTCGACCGCCTACTACGATCAGGCGTTGATCCTCTTCGGCAAGGGCTGGGTCGACGGCGCGTATCGCTTGGACGACGACGGCCGGCTCGTCCCGGGCTGGTCGAGATAGCTGCGGCGCTCGCGCAGGTACGCAGCGTCGTTGGACGCCGGACGCAGCAGGAACTGCGTGCGGCCGAGCAAGCCGAAGATGCGCGGACCGCGCACCAGATAACGCGAAGCCAGCCGCCGCGGGCTCTGCAGCAGCCGGTACAGCCACTCGAGCCCGCACTTGCGCATCCACTGTGGTGCGCGCTTCTCCTCGCCGGTCAGGAAATTCACCGACGCTCCGACGCACAGCGCCATGCCGTGCGCCGCGCGGCGCTCGCGCAGCTTCTGCGCGACGATCTCCTGCTGCGGCGACCCCACCGCGAGCAGGCAGAAGCGGAACGGGCTGTGCGCCTCGATGAACTCGAGGCACTCCTCCACGGCCGCGCGATCGCGGATGAAGCCCATCGGCGGATTGAAGTGGGCGAGATCGGTTAGCCCGAAGCGCTCGCGCAGCTTCTGCGCCTGCTCGGCCGTGCCGCCGATCAGCACGAGCTTGTCGTTTGGCGCGATCACCTTGGTGAACAGCGACGCGACGAGATCGCTGCCCGTGCAGACCGGCAGCCGCACGCCGCGGAACAGCCGCAGCAGATGTGCGATCAACCGGCTGTCGAGCAGCACATACGCCGCCGACGCGTAGAGCGAGCGGAATTTCGGATCGTCGTGCAACCGCAGCACGTGATCGGCGTTGGGCGTCACGACGTAGCCGTAGCGGCGATCGCCGAAGCCCGCCGCGACGCCCGTGAACTGGCCGAGATCGAAATCGTCGATCGGGCACGGCACTGGCGGCGGCGAATAAGGCGCGAGCGGGAGCTGGTCGATGACGCGGTCCATGACCGCATGTTCGCCGCGCCATGGATCGGGGTCTGTCCGGGGACGGACACTGCGCCAGTCCCTCGGTACGGGACCGTACATTGGCTCAGACGCTCGGGGTGTCGGGATTGAACACGGGCTCGACGCGCTGCGGCTCGTCGCTCGGCGTCCCCATCGGATAGCTGAGCCGGATCTGCCCGCCGACGAAGGCATCGTTGAAGCGCTCTTCAGCGAGCGTGGAGCGCCGGTCGCGATAGCCGCCGAAAATCCGCAAGCCGAGCCAGTCGAACAGCTGGTAGCCGAGCGCGATCTGGCTCAGATGGATCTCGTCGACGCGGCCGCCGGGCTCGTTGGAGAACTCGGAGAGCCGCTGGAACTTGCTGTGCGTGAACGTGTAGCCGCCTTCGAGACGGATCTTCAGCGTCGGCTGCCAGGCGATCTCGCCGCCCGCACCGGTGTCGACGACGACGTCCGCGCCGGCGAGATAGCCGCCCATGCGGCGGAAGCCTTCGAGCTTGAGCGAGGTCAGCGCGGTGAGGTCGCGCCTGTAGGCGATGTCGCCGGAGAAGCCGTTGACGGTCAGGCCGTCCCCTTGCAGATGCGTGTAGCCGAGATCGGCGTCGAATTCGGAGATCTCGCTCGCCTTGTAATTGAGCGTGAGGTCGCCGGTGGTCGTGCGGAAGCGCGGCGCGTCGGGAATGCCGCTGAAGCGGCCTTCGCCATAGCTGCCCTCGACGCCGACGGAGAAGCGCGCCTCCGTCGTGTACTTGAGGCCCGCAGTTCCGGTCGATTGGCGCAGCGCGAAGTCCGGGAAATCGGGCTGCGTAGGGTCGGCGCTGGTCAGCGGCGAGTCGAGCTCGTAGTAGTGGCCGCCCGTCTCCAGGCGCCAGTGCGGGCCGAAGTTGACGTTGAGCGTGGCGTCGCCCGCGCGCTCGGTCTCCAGCGTGAGCTCGGTGTCACGGCGGTTGATGAACGATGCCGCGCGGCGCGTCTGGTGGGCGTCGATCGAGCCGTCGACGCGCTCCTGCGCATTCCAGCGGATGCCCGCCTTCGCCGTGTACTCGTTGTGATCGAGCTCGTCGAAGTAGTCGTAGTCGTAGCGCCGCCCCTCGAAGCCGGCGAAGATGCGCTGCAGCCCGAACCGGTAGCCGGCGTCGACGCCGGCCATCGCTTCGAAAATCGAATCATCGCGCCGCGGATCGCCGCGGAATTTCTCGGCGAGCGCCCGCGACAGGCTGAACACGTTGGAATCGTACATCTCCTGCGCTGCGAGGTACGGGTCCGCGTAGACCTCTGCGGCGGCAATTCCGGGACACAGCAGCACGGCTGCTGTGACGACCGACTTGCGAACGTCGCGCGACGCCATTGGCTCCTCCCCTGACGCGCCGAGGCCACGGCGCGGGCAAATGGATGTCGGTGATTACCTCGCCGGATGCGGATCGAAGAACGCGCCGTTGGCTGCCGGACGCATGTCGCTCGCGAAGCGCTTCACCATCATCGGCGAGCGCTCGCTGCCCGGCGCCGGCGGCACCTGCAGGTGCAATGCGGAGTGCGCGGCCGTCGGCAGCGAGGCAGCGACGGTGCGCGCGTCGCCCGTCGAGAGCGGCGGCGCCGTCTCGGCGAACTCGCGCTTCACGGCGTGATAGCACTCGCAGGCCTGGCGCTCGAGGCGGATGCGATCCAGCACGAGGATCTTGCCGCGCTGGCAGCGCAGCAGGCCGCCTTTGCGCAGCCGGCTCGCGGCTTCGGTGACGCCGGCGCGGCGCACGCCGAGCGCGTTGGCGATCATCTCCTGCGTGAGGCTCAGCTGGTTCGAATCGCTGCGATCGAGCGCCATCAGCAGCCAGCGGCACAGCTGCTGCTCCACGGTGTGATGGCGATTGCACACGGCCATCTGCGCCGACTGCATCAGGAGCGCCTGCATGTAGCGCAGCAGGACCTGGCGCACGGCCGGCGAGCGATTGAATTCCTCGCGCAGCAGCGACACCTTCATGCGGTACGCAAGTCCGGCGACCTGGACCACCGCCTGCGTCGTGCCGGAGCTGCCGGCGACGAACAGATTGACGCCGACGACACCTTCATTGCCGACGCTGGCGACTTCGGTGCTGCCGCCGTCCTCCGTCAGGCACACCATCGAGACGATGGCATCGACAGGGAAATAGACGTAGCTCGCGACCATTCCCGGCTCGGCGAGCACCTGGCCGCTCGACAGGCGAACCAGGTCGAGCGAGGCGCCCCAGCGGCGCAGCTCGTCCGACGGGAACGCTTGCAGAAGACGATTGCGGAACAGCTTGCGCGGGCTCTCCGCGGCTTCCCAATGAACAGATCCGACCACGGGCTCGACGCGCTCGACGACCCGAACGGCACTTGTTTTTGTCATAAAAGCAGTCTCCGACGAAACACTGCTGGTGTTGCATGTCCCGGCAGTGCTGGCTTTCGTCCTCAGCGCCACCGGGTTTCTCTTCCCTGGCGCCATTCAGCAAGAGGGATGCCAGCGGCGGATTTCGCTTGCGGCACTCGTGGCTTGCGTGCGGTTCCGCACCTCCACGGATCGCGAACGTACGGTGTTGCGTTGCCTTTCAGCGACGTGCGCAAACGGCGCATCGCTCAAGTCATTGATCACACGTCGCTTTGCGCTGTCTCTGTGCAGCGACGCCGGGGCGTACAAAAGATGTGACGCAGATCACGTCCGCTGAGTACGGTTCCGTACGCAAGCGGCGCGGGTTCATTGCAGGCCGCAAGAGATAGGAAGTACTGCACGCGCGCCGCGCGCAGCGACCGATCGAATAATCAAAGCGTTCGCAATCGCCGGCGCCGGAGCGTGTATGAGCAAGATCCTGGTCATCGACGACGATCCGATGATCGTCGCCATCTACCGCAACGCGTTCTCCAAGCAGGGCTTCGAGGTCGACGTCGCCGAGGACGGCGCGGTGGGCCTGCAGAAATTCCATCTGGCCAAGCCCGACATCGTCCTGCTCGACATCAACATCCCCGGCTTGAACGGGCTCGACTGGCTGCACACGATCCGCCACGAGCCGGGGCTCGATAAATTCCCGGTCGTCGTGCTCACCGGCGGCAACACCCGCGCCAACGTCATGTCGGCGTGGAGCTCCGGCGCCACCTGCGTGATGTTGAAGTCGCGCGACGAGCCGCAACGCGTGATCGACGTGGTGAAAGCGGTCCTCGGCAATCACGGGCCGCAGACCTGGGGAGCCGACGCCGGCGCGCGGCATCACTAGCAACCGCAGCTTGCGGCACCCGCGGCGGCGGGACATGATCGTTCCCCCGCCACCGGACTGGTCAGCCGCTGCATGGGCAAGCGCTCGCCTGCACCGACGCAGACGCATCCCGAAAGTCGTCGCTGGTTGTTCGCCAACGCGGTCCTCGACGAAAGCTCGCTCGAGCTGCGCATCGGCGGCGACCGCGTCGACCTCGAGCACAAGCCGTTCGAGGTCCTGCGCTTCCTCCTGCAGCACGCGGGAGAAGTCGTCACCAAGGACGAGCTGCTCGCCGCCGTCTGGCCAGGCCGCGTCCTCTCCGACACCGTGCTCGCCAAAAGCATCGGGCGGCTGCGCAAGGCGCTCGGCGACAAGGACGAGACGGTCATCAAGACCGTGCATCGATACGGCTACCGCCTGGTTGCCCCCGTCCACGTCGAGGTCGAGCACGCGCCGGAGCCGACGCGCTTCGATTTCGGCGTCGGCGATCGCCCGGTGCATCGGCCGCTGTGGAGCCTGGTGCGGCGTCTCGGCAGCGGCGGCCATGGCGAAGCCTGGCTCGGCGTCCATGACAAGACCCGCGAGCAGCGCGTGTTCAAGTTCGCCGTCGACGAGCCCTCGCTCGCCGCGCTGAAGCGCGAAGTCACCCTGTTCCGATTCCTCAACGACAGCCTCGGCGCCAAGGCGCGCATCGTCGCGATCCTCGACTGGAACTTCGAGCAGCCGCCCTGCTTCATCGAGAGCGCGTACATCGCCGGCGGCAGCCTGCTCGACTGGGCGGAGCGCAGCGGCGGGCTCGACCGCGTTCCGCTCGGCGTGCGCATCGACGTCGCCGCGCAGATCGCGGAAGCGCTCGGCGCCGTGCATTCGGTCGGAGCGCTGCACAAGGACCTCAAGCCGTCCAACGTTCTCGTCGATCCGGGTGCCAACGCAACGCCACTGATCCGGCTCGCCGACTTCGGCAGCGGCGGCATGCTCGATCCGCGCAAGCTCGAGGCGCTCGGCATCACCCGCCTCGGCTTCACCAAGACGCTGACCGCGCTGAATGCGACGTCCGGCGGCACGCCGCTCTATCTCGCGCCGGAATTGCTGGCGGGCCAGCCGCCGACGGTGAAGGCGGACATCTACGCGCTCGGCGTCGTGCTCTATCAGCTGGTGGCCGGCAATTTCCGCCGGCCGATGGCGCATGGCTGGGAGCGCGACATCGCCGACGAGCTCCTCGCCGAGTGCATCAACGACGCCGCGCAGGGCGATCCCGAACGCCGCCTGGGCGATGCGGCGATGCTCGCGCTGCGATTGCGCTCGCTGGAAGAGGAGCGCGAGCGTCGACGGCGTGAGCGCTCGACGCGTGAGAGAGCGCAAGCGGTCGAGCGCGCGGAGGCGGCCGCCGCCACCAGCCGCGCGGTCGCCGATTTCCTCAGCAAGGACCTGTTCTCCGTGGTCGGCGCAAAGCCGCTGCGCGATCTGACTGCGCGCGAGCTTCTCGACGCCGCTTCCGCAAAGCTCGCAGATCGTTTCGACGACATGCCGCTCGCCGCCGCGCAGATCCATTCCGCGCTCGGCAACGCGTTCTTCAACATGCAGGCGCTCGACGCCGCCGAGAAGCATTTCGAGGAAGCGGTGGGGATCTATGAGCGGCTCGAAGGTCCGGCCTCGATCGACGTCGTCGCCAACGCCGCGCGGCTGGTCTCGGTGAAGACCGTCCTCGGCAAGTTCGACGTGCTGCCCCGCTTTCGCCTGGTGCTCAGGCAAGCGCAGGCGCAGCTCGGCAGCACGGGCGAGGTGCTCGATCTCGTGCATGCGCTTGCGACCGCGGCGCTGGTCCGAGGCTACTGGCGTGAAGCGGCCGATCACTTCGGCGAGCTCGTCGACGCCTCGCTGTCGAACGGCGACGCGACGAAAGTCGGCAATGCGCAGACCTATCTGGCGTTCTGCCTCATGCGGCTCGGCGAGCTCGAGCAAGCGCTGGCGCTCGTGAGCGATGCCAAGACCGCGCTCACCGGCGCGCTGGGTCCGTCGCAGATGCCGGTCGCGCTGGCTCAGGAGCTTCGCGGCCGCGTTCTCGTCGAGATGTCGCGCTTCGAGGAAGCCGAAAGCGATCTCACGGCTTCGCTCGAGATCATCCGCGCATGGTCGCCGGAAGACCGTTCGCCGCTGGTGCTTTCCGGCGAGCTCGCGATCGGGGTCCTGCGGCTGCGGCAACGTCGCTTCGCCGAGGCCGTCGCGATCCTCGAGCGCGTCGTCGACGGCATCGCAACCTGGGGCTGGTCCGCGCAGCGCGACGAGAGCGCCGAAGCGCGGATGGTGCTCGCGGAAGCCCTCGAAGGCGCCGGCCGCCTGCGCGACGCCGAAAGCCAGATGCGGGCGGCGCTGGAAGTTGCGCAGCAGGCGCATGGAGCGCAGCACCCGCTGCTGCAGCAGATCCGCTTGAGCCTCGCGCGGATCCATCGCGAAGCGGGCGATGACGGTCCGGCGCGCGAGCTCCTCGCGTCGATCGACAAGGACGTGCTGCGCCAGCTGCGGCCGGGGCATCCGTTGCTGGTCGAGCTGCGTCGCCTCGAGCGCGCATCGCAAGTCGCAAGAGGCGCGGGACCCGCGAGCTGAGCTTCAGCCCGAAGCGCCTCCAATTGGAGGGCGATTCGCGGGCTCCGGAAGCGCACCCTGTGCGCAGCCATGAAACTCGCGCTGCTCATCACCGCTCACTGCAACGCCGGCTGCACGCACTGCAGCACCAGCTGCGGTCCGCATCGAAGCGAGCATCTGTCGCGCGAGCAGATCTTCCGCCTGATCGACGAAGCGGCGGAGCTCAACGGCAGCGAGAAGCTGCGCGTGCTGCTAAGCGGCGGCGAGCCGTTCCTCGCCTTCGACTTGCTGCTCGACGTCGTCCGCCATGCGCGGGACAAGCGCGCGATCGTCACCTGCGTGACCAACGCGTATTGGGCGACGTCGATCGAGAAGGCGCGCGATCTGCTGCGTCAGCTCAAGGCAGCGGGCTTGCGCAGCTTCGCGATCAGCACCAGCCGCTTCCATCAGCAGTTCATCAAGAGACAGCGCGTCGAGCGCGCTTTGCAAGCGAGCCGCGACGTGGGATTGCGCTGCACCCTGAAGTACGTTCGCGTGCGCGACGATTCGCTGGACGAGCGCGGCGTCCGGTCATGGGCGACCAGCGCCGGCGCGCACGACGTGCAGGATTTCCCGCTCCTGCCCCATCTGCGCGCGGGCGCGAGCGCGCCGGAATCGAGCTACATCCGTGACGCCGGCGTGCCGACGGGAACCTGTCCCGGCGCGATCCTGACGGTGCGCGAGGACGGACGCGCATTCACGTGCTGCACGCCCGGCGCCTTCACCACGCTCCTGCAAGTGGGGCACGCAACGCGCGACTCGCTGCGCGACGTCAATGCGCGCTTCCACGTCGGCGGCGTGCAGCAGATCCTGCGCCGCAAGGGGCCCGGCGAGTTCCTCGAAGCCATCCGCGCACGAGCGCAGGCGCATCGGCTGCGCTCGAGCTACGCCAGCGTCTGCGATCTGTGCACGCACATCGCAGCCGATCCGGTCCTTGGCGCCATCGCGACCGAAGTTGCCGACGCTTTCGAAGTGCGACAAGTGAGCGCGCTTGTCGAATCCGCCATCACCGTCACCTGCTAGAGGAGAAACATCCATGTCGCTTACGATCGCAGAACACACCGAGCTGCTCGGCCGCATCGCGTCCGACCGCCAGTTCCGCAGCCTCCTGCTCACGAGCCCCCGCAAGGCCGCCTGCGAGCTCGGCATCACGCTCTCCGAAAGCGAGGAAGGCCAGATCCTTTCCGGGCTGCGCGCCATCCACCGCGACGGCACCGACCGACTGCCGAGCGATGCGCAGACGGCGCCCTTCCTGTTCTCCGTCTTGCTCACGCACGACGATGCGGGAGACGAGGATGAGGATCCGCCGAAGGGATCAGAGCGCCGTCGGCCCCACTAGATTCCAGGCGCGCAGCGATCCGAAGAACGCGAGCAGCAGCGCGCTGAAGAGCGCGAGGTCCTGACGCTCGGCCTGGGTCCACTGCTCGTGGACCCAGGCGTGCAGGGTCAGCTGCAGAATGATGCGCGTCAGCTGCGAAGCAAGGACGATGAGGGCGAGTCCGTTCCGGAAGGATTCCGGATACGCATAGACGAGCGCGATCCCGCCCGTCGCGAAGCTCTCTCGCAGGAGCGACCATCCCGTGAGATTCAGCGCGGCCACCATCGCCGCGATCTCCATCACAGGGCGCGCGCAGGGACTCGCGCGACTCGCTGCTCGGCTCGTGGCGTGCCACGCCAGCACGAGGTGAAAGCCGGTCGCGGCGTGCGCCAGCAATTCGCGATGGAACGTCGGCGCCTGCGACGCCTCGACCTTGTACGCCGGAGCGAACGCTGCCGGCCCGAGCATGTGGCTGACCTTGCCGTCCGCATCCTCCACGAAAGCAACCATCTCGTGGCTGCCGTCCTGGCGGAACACGCCGCGGTCGATCTCCGACCATTCCCGGCGGCCGGCGAGATTGGAGATCTGCAGCGTCCCGCGAGGCGTCGCGGACACTTTCATCTCGTAATCCGGCATCGCCAGCAGCAGGCATTTCTCCTGGCGGCGATGCGAATGCGGCGTCGCGAGATAGGTGCCGACGTAGCGGTTCGCGGACGTCGATCGCAGCGCCACGCTGATCGAGCGCCGCTGCGGCAACAGCGCGTCCATCAAGGTCGCGACGAACGCCTGCAGCCGCCGCGCGGGAATCCGCGTGTTCACGACGACGAAGATGCCCACCTGTTCTTCGGGCACCAGCACGAGCTGCGAGACAAAGCAGATCGTCGCGCCCTGATGCCCCACCGCGCGGCGTCCCCGCAGATTGATTTCATAGAAGCCGAGCCCGGCGCCGTTGACCATCGGATGCGGATCCAGCACGCGGCTGTGCATGAGCCGCATCGTGCTCGCCTGCAGTGTCGAGACCCCGGTGCCGAGATGAGCGCGCATGAAGCGGAGCATGTCGTCGGCCGTCGTGCTCATGCTTCCGGCAGGCCCGATCGAATGAAAGTACTCGAAGCCGTGCTCGATCAAGGCGCCATCGCTGCCGCGGTGATAGCCCGCGGCGAGCTGGCGCGCCATCTCGCGAGGCAGCGGCTCGCGAAAGGAGCTTCGGTCCATGCCGAGCGGCTCGAACAGATGGCGCTCGACGCAATCGTCGAAGGGCATGCGGGCGCGGCGCGCCACGATGTGACCTGCGAGCGCGATCCCCCAGTTCGAGTACGACGCTCCGCGACCGTCGCAGAAATCGACGGTGGGCGCCCGGACTTGGGCGGGCTTGTTGATCGCGAGATTGTCGGCGAGCGGCAAGAGATCGGCGGCGCTTCGCTTGACCATGTAGCCGAGCTGGTTCTCCTCGAAGCCCGCCGTGTGCGTCAGGAGATTCCTGAGCGTGACCGGACGCCCGTAGCCCGGCGGGATCTGCAGGCGCGGCTCCAGGTACTGATTGATGTCCGCGTCGAGATCCAGCTCGCCGCGCTCGACCAGCTGCATCGCCGCGGTCGCGGTGACGAGCTTCGACGTCGAGCCGATGCGGAACAACGTGCTCCGGCTCGCCTTCGCGCGCGTGCGCACGTCTGCGAAGCCGGCGCCTGTGGAAAGCGAGCGCGAGCCGGGACCGGCGATCGCGAGGGCGAGACCAGCCACCTCCAGCGCAGGGATCGATTCCTCGATGAGCTGCTCCAGGCGTGCCGTCCCTAGCATCGGATGAATCTACGGGCTTCGTCCTCGCGCGGAAGCCCCCAATTGAAGCAACGGCGTCGCGATCAAGATTCTTTCAACGCTTCTTCAACCTTCGGTCAGGACTCTCGCGTTCCTGGGCAATACCGTGACTGCGGAGAGTGTGGTTGGAGGTTCCGATGACTTTCATTCAAGACCGCCCTTCCGGCCGCGAATCCGAAGTCCTTCTTGAAACGCTGGACCGCATGTGGGAGGCCGTTGCGATGCTGGGCCATTCCCGGCAGATCGTCTTCGCCAACCGTGCGGCCGCTCAGATCCTGCAACGCGGAGCCGGCATCGGCTTGTCGCCCGACGGACGCCTGATCACGACGCCCGAAGCGTCGGAGGCGGTCGAGCGTGTGCTCTGCGACAAAGCGCCGCCGGCGCCGGTCGCCGTTCCGCGCACGGACGAGCCGCCGCTCGTGCTCAACCTGCATCCGCTGCCCGATGCATTGAAGGGCGGCTTCGGCGCGGTCGCGCTGATGTTCATCAGCGATCCCGCGCGGAAACCGGCGGATCAGAGCGCTGCGCTGCGATCGGCGTTCGGGCTGACCAACGCCGAGGCGCGCGTCGCGCAGTCGCTCAGCGAGGGCGCGTCGCTCAAGCAGATCGCCTGGGCGAACCACATCACCTACGAGACCGTCCGCTCCCATCTGCGGCGGACCCTCGGGAAGGTCGGCGTGCGCAGGCAGGCCGAGCTCGTCCGGATCGCCCATGCGCTGCGCTGAAGCCTGAAGCGCCGACGCTCCGACGCCGGCTCCGCTCGAATGTCCCCGAAACGAACCGCGGGCCCGCAACGCCAGGGCGCGAGCGCGCTGATCGTCGACGACGACGCGATCCATCGAAGAACGGCATCCATGCTCATGCGCTCGCTCGGCTTCGATCTCGAAACGGCAGCCAACGGCCAGGAAGCGTTGCAGGCGCTCGAGCACCGGCGCTTCGACGTCGTGCTGATGGATCTGCACATGCCGGTGATGGATGGGATCACGGCAACGCGGGAGATCCACCAGCGCTGGCCAGCGCCGCAGCGCCCGATGATCGTCGCCGTCACCGCCACCGACATCCCAGGCGAGCGCGCCCGCTATCTCGAAGCGGGCGCGGCGGCGTGCCTGTCGAAGCCGATCGATCGGCACCAGCTCGCCGACGTGCTCGCGCCGCTGCTCAGGGCTCAGGCGTAGGAGCAGCAGTCGCCAGCCGTCGTTCTCGAGCGTCATTGCCTCGATCAGTCATAATCCGGCTGCATCCCAAAGGCACGACGAATGGCCACGATCGCGGAAGTCCTGAAACAGCAGATCGCCGACCTGACCGACAAGGCGATCAAGAAACACGTCGCGGATCTGCGCGCGATGGCAGCTCAACAGGATCGCACCATCGCCCGACTCAAGAGCCAGGTCTCGGCGCTCGAGCAACAGCTGGCCGGTGCGCGACGCTCGGGAAGCGCGAGACGCAAAGCGGCGCCGACGTCGGCCGACGGCCGCAGCAGCATGCGCTTCCAGGCGAAAGGCCTGGTCTCGCTCCGGGCACGGCTGGGCTTGAGCAGAGCAAAATTCGGCAAGCTCGTGGGCGTCAGCGGCATCTCCGTCTACAACTGGGAGCGCAGGCGGGCGAAGCCCCGACCCGCATTGCTCTTGCAGATTGCGGAGCTGCGGCATCTCGGCAAGAAGGAAGCACAGGCGCGTCTGCGTGCGGCCGGCGTCCGCCGCTCGAACACGATGCGAAAAAACCCTCCAATTGGAGGCCGTCAGAAGTAGCGCGGGTGATCTATACATCACCTGCCGATTGCGCAGGTGACGTCAGCCGCCCAATCGACGGTCCCAAAGTCGAGCCGGGGGGTTCCATGCAGATCAAGCAGCCATCGTTGTGCGCGCGTTGTGTCGCCTTGTTCACCTCGCAGGTCGAGTGCGACGTCAGCTCTTGCCGCGTCGAGACCTGGTGGTGCCCTCACTCCGCCGCGCTGGCCATCTGCGTCGTCAACGGCGCGCAGATGTCGCAGATCACGATCCAAGGCCCGCTCACGGACAGCGAAGCGCACGAGCGCATCCGCGAGTTCGCGGAAGGCTGCCCGATCGCGAACGAGAGTTCGGGCTCGAGCCTGCGGCAGTAAAAAAAAGGGCTGACTCGTGTCAGCCCTGCTTTTCTGGCGGAGGGAGAGGGATTCGAACCCTCGATACAGCTTTTGACTGTATACACGCTTTCCAGGCGTGCTCCTTAAACCACTCGGACATCCCTCCGGGGAAACTTCGCGAGCCGATTTTACGCCGCTAGCCCGCCGGCTTCGGCGTCGGCTCGCTCGGCATCGGAGGCGGACGGTCCAGGCACTCGATCTTCTCCTCGCCCTTCGCGTCCTTCACCTTGCGGCCGTACGGGACGGCCTCGCCGCTCGCCGGCGGGATCTTGAGCGCGGCGTTGGATTCGGGAATCTTCAGCCCTTCGACCGGCTGCAGCGGCGGCACCGACTTCGCGTGCGTGTACGGCTGATCGCCGAGGCAATAGCTGTGGCTCGCGCATCCGCACAGCAGCGCCGCGCTCGCGGCGATCGCAAACGATCTCGACATCAAAGCGCTCCAGCCGCGCGCAACGCTTGGCGCACGGTTTCGTAATGTTCTTTCGCCAGGGGCACCAGCGGCAGGCGGATGCCCTCGCCGATCTTCTTCATCTGCTGCAAGGCCCACTTTGCAGGAATCGGGTTCGGCTCGACGAACAGGTGCTTGTGCAGCCCGGCCAGCTTGGCGTCGATCGCCTCGGCCTTTGCGCGATCGCCTTGCATCGCCGCGGCGCACATCTCGTGCATCAAGCGCGGCGCGACGTTCGCGGTGACGGAGATGTCGCCGACGCAACCCATCAGGATCGATTCGCGCGCGGTGGCGTCGTCGCCCGACAGCAGCGCAAAGTCCTTCTTCATCTTGAGATCGATCAGCTCGCGGATGCGCGAGAGCTCACCCTTCGCTTCTTTCAGCCCGACGACGTTCTTGATCTGCGCGAGTCGCGCGACGGTCGCGGGCAGCATGTCGCAGCCGGTGCGGCCGGGCACGTTGTAGAGGATGATCGGGATGTCGACCGATTCCGCGATCTTCTTGTAATGCTGGTAGAGGCCTTCCTGCGGCGGCTTGTTGTAGTACGGCGTGACCAGGAGACAGGCGTCGACACCGGCGCCTTTCGCAGCTTCGGTGAGCTCGATCGCTTCCGTCGTCGAATTCGCGCCGGTGCCGCCGATCACCGGGACTCTTTTTTGCGAGAGCTCGACGATGCGCCGGATCACTTCGATGTGCTCGTCGACGCCGAGCGTCGCCGACTCGCCGGTGGTCCCCACCGCGACGATCGCGTCGGTCCCTTCGGCAATGTGCCACTCGACGAGGCCGGCGAGGCTGTCGAAGTCGACAGCGCCGTCCGGGTACATGGGAGTGACCAGCGCGACGATGCTGCCGGTGATCATGCGAGGCGTTTTGGCGTCGAACAGGGGCTTTGCGGGGCGCAAGTATACCGCCTAAACTTCCGCCCAAAATCCGCTGCCCCCAAGAATGTCGTCCTCCTCCAAGAACGAGAACACGCTCGCCATTGCGGTCCTGGCGGGACATCGCGCCCAATTGCCCCTGGAGTTGTTCAAGGCGATCCGGGAGCGCGGCTGCGAGGTGGAGGACTGCCGCATCGCGCCGATCGGCGACCAGATGGCGGCGAGCTTCCTCGTCTCCGGCAACTGGAGCGCGCTCGGCCGGCTCGAGACGGCCCTGCCGGGCCTCGCGGAGAAGCTCGGCCTGCAGGTGCAGTTCTCGCGCAGCGAACCGCGCACGCAGAACGCCGAATACCGTCCCTACGCCGGCGAAGTGATCGCGCCCCAGCAGAAGGACCTGCTCGTCCACATCCTGGAATTCTTCCAGGGCCAGGATGTCGAGGTGGCGGAGATCTCCACGCAGAAGTACCAGTCCACCCACACCGGTGCGGGGATGTGCAGCGTGCAGATGGTGCTGCACGTGCCGGTCAACCAGCATCCCCAGGCGCTGCGCGAATCGTTCATGGATTTGTGCGACGATCTCAACGCCGACGGCATGCTCGATCCGATCAAGACATGAGAACTGTTTGATGAAGGGTCTTCCCGACGTTTCTCTCCCTGCGACGGGCGGCAAGGACATCGCGCTCAAGTCGTACAAGGGCAAGGCGCTGGTCGTCTACTTCTATCCGAAGGACAACACGCCCGGCTGCACCCAGGAAGGCCAGGATTTCCGCGATCAGTACAAGGCGTTCGTGAAGGCCGGCGCCGACATCGTCGGCATCTCCAAGGACAGCGTGCGCTCCCACGAGAATTTCAAGTCGAAGTTCAGCTTCCCGTTCGATCTGCTCGCCGACACCGAGGGCGTCGCCTGCAAGGCGTTCGACGTGATCAAGGAAAAGAGCATGTACGGCAAGAAGTACATGGGCGTCGAGCGCAGCACGTTCCTGTTCGATCCCAAAGGCCAGCTCGTCCGCGAATGGCGCGGCGTGAAGGTCAAGGGCCACGCCGATGAAGTCCTCGAGGCGGTCAAAGCGATCTAGCCTTGGCAAAAGAAGCTTCTCCCTCCCCCAAGCCGGCCGACCATGCATCGGTCGCGCCGCAATCCGGTGCGATGAAAAAGAAAATCTTCGTCCTCGACACCAACGTGCTGCTGCACGATCCCTCGAGCCTGTTCCGGTTCGAGGAGCACGACCTGTTCGTCCCGATGGTGGTGCTCGAGGAGCTCGACGCCGCCAAGAAAGGCACGAGCGAAATCTCGCGCAACGCGCGCCAGGTCAGCCGATTCCTCGACGAGCTGATGAAGGACAAGGATCACGCGCAGATCGAGCACGGGCTGCAGCTGCCGGCCTCGCAGCTCGGCAGCGCCGCGACCGACAAGCCCGCGTCGGGCCGTCTCTATTTCCAGACCAAGCCGCCCGACGCGTCGCTGCCGCCGCTGATGCCCGGCAACAAGCCGGACAACTCGATCCTCGTCACCGCGCTCGGACTGCAGGGCGAGCATCCCGGCCGCAAGATCACGCTGGTGTCGAAAGACATCAACCTGCGCATCAAGGCCGCGATCGTCGGCGTCCACACCGAGGATTACTACAACGACCAGGTCCTCGACGATCTCAAGCTCCTGCCGACCGGCTACGCCACCCTGCCGCCGGAGTTCTGGCAATCGCACGGCGAAGGCATGGAGTCGTGGCAGGACGACGGCGGCCACGCGCGCTATCGCGTGAAGGGTCCGCTGGTGAAGGATTTCTATCCGAACGAATTCCTGTCGCTCGCCGACGAGTCCGAGCGCGGGCTCGAGCTGCGCGTCACCGCGCGCAACGGCAATGCCGCCGAGCTCGAAGTGACGCGCGACTATCGCGAAGGCAAGTCGGCGGTCTGGGGCATCCACGCCAAGAACCGCGAGCAGAATTTCGCGCTCAATCTGTTGATGGATCCGGACGTCGACTTCGTCACGCTGCTCGGCGCTGCCGGCACCGGCAAGACGCTGCTGACGCTCGCGGCGGGGCTGGCGCAGACGCTCGACGAGCCGAAGTACCGCGAGATCATCATGACGCGCGTCACCGTGCCGCTCGGCGAGGACATCGGCTTCCTGCCCGGCACCGAAGAGGAAAAGATGACGCCGTGGATGGGCGCGCTGATGGACAACCTCGAAGTGCTGACGCAGACGAGCGAGGCCGGCGATTGGGAGCGCGCCGCGACCAACGAATTGCTGGCGAAGCGCATCAAGATCCGCTCGCTCAACTTCATGCGCGGCCGCACGTTCCTCAACCGCTTCATCATCATCGACGAGGCGCAGAACCTGACGTCGAAGCAGATGCGCACGATGATCACGCGCTGCGGGCCGGGCACCAAGATGGTCTGCCTCGGCAACCTCGCGCAGATCGACACGCCTTATCTTTCGGAGACGACGTCGGGGCTCACCTTCGTCGTCGACCGCTTCCGCGGCTGGGCGCACGGCGGGCATGTCACGCTCGCGCGCGGCGAGCGCTCGCGGCTGGCGGCGCACGCGTCGGACATCCTGTGAGCGGTTCATGAGTTTCCTGGGAAAACTGGTGGGCGGCGTGAAAGACACTGCACTCGGCGTCTCGCTGAAGTCCTTCCTGAACGAGCGCTTCGCCGACTACGGCGACGTGCTCGACTGCGAAGTCGACACCAAGTCCAATCGCGTGCAGGTGCACGTCAAGCTGCGCGGCGAGCGCGAGCCGATCACCGCCGCGATCGAGAAATACGAGATCAAGGACACGTCCGAAGGCCGCGTCGTCGTGCTGCACAAATTCTCGACGTCGCGCGAGTGGATCACCAAGCTCCTCACGCGGATCTTCTCCGGCAAGCAGTACAAATTGCCGGGCGCGGTCGCGAAACTGCTCTGAACGCTACGAAGCCGTGACCGCGCAGCTCGCCGGTCTCCTCGGCTTCGCCTTCCTCGCGGGATTCATCGACTCCGTCGCCGGCGGCGGCGGGCTCATCCAGGTCCCTGCTCTCTTCATCCTGATGCCCGGCACCGAGGCGGCGACGCTGCTCGGCACCAACAAGTGCGCGAGCATCTGGGGAACGCTCTCCGCGACGATCCAGTACTCGCGGCAAGTGCCGATGATCTGGCGCTCGGTGCTGCCGACGTGCGTCGGCGCGCTCATCTTCGGCTTCCTCGGCGCGCGCACTGTCGCGCACGTGCCGAGCGACTTCATGCGGCCGGCGGTCCTCGTGCTGCTCGTCGCGGTGCTGATCTACACGCTGTGGCGGAAAAACTTCGGCCAGCTGCACGCGCCGAAGCTCTCGCACTCGGAGCAGTTCTGGGTCGGGCTCGCGACCGGCGCGGCGCTCGGCTTCTACGACGGCTTCTTCGGCCCCGGCACCGGCAGCTTCCTGATCTTCGCGTTCATCGGCCTGTTCGGGTTTTCGTTCCTCGCGGCGTCCGCATCCGCGAAAGTCGTCAACGTGATCACCAATCTCGCGGCGCTGATCTATTTCGTCGCGGCCGGTCACGTGCTGTACGACGTCGCTGCGCCGATGGCGGTGTGCAACGTCGCCGGCTCGCTCGTCGGATCGCATCTCGCGATCCGCAAGGGGAGCGCGTTCGTGCGGACCATCTTCATCGTCGTCGTGAGCGCATTGATCCTGCGCTTCGCGATCGACCTGATCTCTTAGGCGCGGTCGGAATCGAACGCGATCGCGCTCGCGACGCTGGGCAAGCCGAGCTTCAGCATCAGCAGCCGATCGATCCCGAGCGCGACGCCGGCGCATTGCGGCATGCCTGACGCGAGCGCGTCGATGAGATGCGCGTCATACGGCGGCACGACCTTGCCCTGCTCTCTGCGCCACGCCTGATCGGCCTCGAAGCGTCTGCGCTGCTCGGCTGCGTCCGTCAGCTCGTGGAATCCGTTCGCGAGCTCGATGCCTTTCCAGAACAGCTCGAAGCGCTCTGCCACCGGAGGATCGTCATCGCGCACGCGCGCGAGCGCAGCCTGCGACGCAGGAAAGTCGTAAAGGAACGTCGGCTCTTGCAGGGCCGGAGCGACGAGGATCGACATCGCGACGTCGAGCCACGCATCCCATTCGCTCAACGATTCCGGCAACGTGATGCACGCCGCGTCGAACGCGTGACGCGCGGCGTCGCGGTCCTCGATGAAAGGATCGAATCGCGCGTGCCGCAGGAACGCTTGTCGATAAGTGAGACTCTCGATCTTCTTCGACTGCGGCACCAGCGCCGAGAACAGACCCTCGACCTCGTCCATGAGCTGCCAGTGATCCCAGCCCGGGCGATACCACTCGAGCATGGTGAACTCGGGATTGTGATGGCGGCCCGCCTCGTCGACGCGGAAGACGTGGCAGAGCTGATAGATCGGCCCGCTGCCGGCGGCGAGCAGGCGCTTCATCGCGAATTCGGGCGACGTGTGCAGCCAGCGATCGTCCGGCGAGACGGCGAAGCTGTCGATGTGGCGATCGACCGTCGCGCGCCGCGACAGGATCGGCGTGTCGACTTCCATCACGCCGCGCGCTGAAAAAAAAGCGCGGACGGAGGCCAGAAGCTCCGCCCGCGCCTTGAGCGTCTCGAGCGTGGCGCTGGGGCGCCAGCTCATCGGATTATTTTCCGGCGCGCGCCAGGTATTCCGCGGTGCGCGTGTCGACCTTGATCAGCTCGCCGATCTGCACGAACAGCGGCACGCGGACGACCGCGCCGGTCTCGAGCGTCGCGGGCTTGCCGCCGCCGCCGGAGGTGTCGCCGCGCAGGCCCGGGTCGGTCTCGGTGATCTTGAGGACGACGGTGTTCGGAGCCGAGACCGACAAGGGAACGCCGTTCCACAGCAGTACGCGGCAGGTCTCCTCGCCCTTCAGCCACTTCGCGGCGTCCTCGCAGGCAACCTTGCCGGCCTGGATCTGCTCGTAGGTGGCGGGGTTCATGAAGTGCCAGAACTCGCCGTCGTTATAGAGGTACTGCATGTCCACTTCCTCGATATCGGCGGACTCCAGCGTGTCGCCCGACTTCAGCGTGCGCTCGAGCACGCGGCCGTTCTTGAGGTTGCGGATCTTGATGGTGTTGGTGGCCTGGCCCTTGCCGGGCTTGCGGTACTCGTTGTCGATCACCGAGTACGGCTCGCCGTCGATCAGGACCTTGGTCCCGGACTTCATTTCGTTGGTGCTGACTGAACTCATGTCGATTTCTTGTTGAAATAACGGGCGAGCCCCGAGGTTTTCACTAGGGTCGCGCCGCTGGGGGACGGTAAAATGGGCGCGAATGATACCAAACCTTGCCCCGGAAACGGTGCGCCCGCTGCCCGTCTGGCAGCGCGCACTGCAGGACGCGTTCACGCGTCCGGCCGAGCTCCTCGACTTCCTCGGCATCGATCCGTCGCTGCCGATCTTGGAGCTCGCGCAGCGGCGCGCGTTCCCGCTGCGCGTGCCCCGCGGTTACGCTGCGCGCATGCGCAAAGGCGATCCGCGCGATCCGCTGTTCCTGCAGGTCTGGCCGTCGCCGCGCGAAGCGGACGTCGTCGAGGGCTTCAGCGAGGATGCGGTCGGCGATCTTGCGAAGCTCAAGGACGGCGGGCTGATCCAAAAATATGAAGGCCGCGCGCTGGTCGTCGCCACGGGCGCGTGCGGTGTGCACTGCCGCTTCTGCTTCCGCCGGCACTTCCCGTACAGCGACGCGCTCGCCTCCCGCGATCACTGGCAGTCGGCGCTGAAGCAGATCGCGGCCGACCGCAGCATCTCGGAAGTGATCCTCTCCGGCGGCGATCCGCTCTCGCTCACCGACGACAAGCTCGCGGAGCTCACCGAAGCGCTCGAGTTCGTCGGGCACGTCAAGCGCCTGCGCATCCACACGCGCCAGCCGATCGTGCTGCCTGAGCGCGTCGACGAGGGACTGCTCTGCTGGCTCGCCCGCGGACGTCTGCAAAAAGTCATGGTAGTGCACGCCAACCACGCCAACGAGATCGACGCCGCAGTCGCGGCGGCGCTGCGGTCGATTCGCGATGCCGGCGTCACGGTCCTCAATCAATCCGTGCTGCTGCGCGGCGTCAATGACAACGTCGACGCCCAGCACGATCTCGCGGTGCGACTGTTTGAATGCGGGGCGATGCCCTACTATCTGCACCTGCTCGATCGGGTCCAGGGAACGGCCCACTTCGAGGTACGCCCGGAGGAGGGCGCAAGCATCGTGCAGCAACTGTCCGCAAGATTGCCCGGCTATCTCGTGCCCAAGCTCGTGCGCGAAGAAGCTGGCGCGCCCGCGAAGACTCCGGTTCTCGGGCCGGCGGCGGTGCTGCCGTGAACACTGCGCGCAAGCCGGCCGCCGGACACGCCGCGAACCTGCTCATCCTGTGCGGGCTCGAGAACGACGCGCGGCAGCTCGAGAGCTATTTGCGCAACGCCGGCCACAACGTCCGCGCGCGCTGGATCGGCGAGATGAAGCAGCTCGAAGAGCAGCTGCAGACGAGCGCGCCCGACATGGTTCTCGTCGCCGACAGCGTGCGCGACGCCAAGCCCGCGGACGTCACCGAAATCTGCATCGGCACCTATCCCGAGCTGCCGGTGATCTGGCTCACCGAGCAGCCGCGCGCCGAGCTGTTGTCGGCCGCGCTCGGCCGCGGCGCGGCGGATGTGTGCTCGACCGCCTCGCCCGCCGACCTGAAGCATTTCGAGCGCGTGTTCGTGCGCGAGATCGCCGCGGTCGCGCGACGGCGCGAGCTCAACGAGCTGCGCAATCGCGTCGCGGCGGCGGAGACGCTGTCGCAGCAGCTGCTCATCGCCAATCCGGAAGCGCTCATCTACGTGCAGGAAGGCATCGTCACGCGCGCCAATCCCGCCTTCGCGCAACTGGTCGGCGCCGACAAGCCGGACGACGTGAGCGGTCATCCGCTGATGGACTACATCGTGCCGGACAACCGCACCGCGGTGCGCCAGCATCTGAAGCACGTGACGCTCGGCCAGCTCGAAGGCGAGCAGGTGACGTTCGCGCTCGCCGGCAAGGAAGGCAAGAAAGTCGAAGTGCGCTCGCGCTGGAAGCGCACGACGCTCGACGGCGAGCCCGCGATCGAGCTGACCATGCGCAGCGACGCGCCGGTCGAGGCGAAATCCGGCGCCAAGCCCGCCGCCGGCGGCGGCGGGCCGGGTCGCATCACGTTCCTGAAGGCGCTCGCGGGGGAGCGTCCGCCGAACACCCAGCGCTATCTGATGTTCCTCACGGTCGACGGCTTCCTGTCGATGGAGGAGCGCCTCGGCCTGCAGAGCGCGGAGGAGGCCGTGCTCGAGCTCATCGAATTCCTGGGACGCCGGCTCGCCGGCGCTCGCGCGCTCTGCCGCTTCTCGACCGACGAGATCGCGGCGATGCTCGACTGCCCGCCCGACTTCGACGTCGAAGGCCTGATCTCGACGCTGGTCCGCGACGTCGCGGCCGAAGTCTTCCACACTTCGTTCCACGAAGCGCATCTGACCGTGACGGTGCTCGCCTTCCCGCTCGGGCAGGAGAACGTCGACAGCGCGCTGCACGATCTGGTGCGCGAGGCGCGCAAGCAATCCAAGCAGGGCGGCAACAAGTCCGCGGTGCTCGGACCGGTCGCGAAGACCAATCTCGCCGAGCGCGAGCTCGCGCGTCGCGCCGCACAGGTCAAGGCGGCGCTCGAGCACAACCAGCTGCGGCTCGCCTACCAGTCCATCGCGAGCCTCGAAGGCGACACGCGCCAGCACCAGGACGTGCTCGTGCGCATGATCGACAGCGAAGGCCAGGAGACGGTCGCCGCCGATTTCATCGCCGCGGCCGAGAAGCATGGCCTGATCCGCGCCGTGGATCGCTGGGTGGTCGCGCAGATCCTGACGCTGATCGGCGAGCGCAAGTCGGTCACCGACGCGCCGTCGATGTTCGTGCGCATCTCGGAAGAGACGCTGCGCTTCGGCGACGAGTTCCTGACCTGGCTGCGCACCAAGCTGCAGGCGCGTCCGCTGAAAGCCGAGGAGCTCGTGTTCGAGCTGCCGGAATCGGTGCTGCAGAACCACGTCGCCAAGGGCAAGGAGTTCTGCGACGCGCTGCGCAAGCTCGGCGTCGAGATCTGCATCGGCTATTTCGGCGGTAGCCCGCAAGCGGAGCGCCTGCTCGAGACGATCCCCGCGCGCTACGTGAAGTTCCATCCGCAGTTCACGCAGCGCTTCGGCGATCCGGCGATGCAGAAGCGGCTCAACGCGCTGCTCACGGCGGTCAAGCCGAAGAACATCAAGACCATCTGCTCGCACATCGAAGATGCGAATCAGATGGCGAAGCTCTGGCAGCTCGGGATCAACTTCATCCAGGGCCGCAGGATTCAGGAGCCAGAGGTTCTGCGGCTTAGTTGATCGGCGGTCCGGGCCGCGTCGAGGCTTTGCGGGACCGCCGTGAATACGTCCATGTAGGCTACGGACGCGCCGTCCATGGCGCGTACGTTCCCGCAAATCCTCAACGCGTCCCGATCATGCAGCAGCCTGAAGCCGCGCGATCCTCTGCTCGATCGGCGGGTGGCTCGCAAAGAGCTGACGCACGCCGCCGCCGTTGATCCCGAACGCGCTCATCTGTTGCGGCAGCGTGGAGGGATGCGCGGCGCCGAGGCGCTGGAGCGCGCTGATCATCTTGCGCTTGCCGGCCAGGTGCGCGCCGCCGGCGTCGGCGCGGTACTCGCGATACCGCGAGAACCAGGCGACGATCATCGAGGCGAGGATGCCGAAGAGCATCTCGAGCACCATCACCGTGAAGAAGTAGCCGATGCCCGCGCCGCCGCGATTGTCGTCACGGCCGCCGCGCAGCGCGTTGTCGACGACGTAGCCGACGACGCGCGCCAGGAAGATCACGAAGGTGTTGAGCACGCCCTGGATCAGCGTGAGCGTGACCATGTCGCCGTTGGCGACGTGGCTGATCTCGTGGCCGAGCACGGCCTCGACCTCGTCCTGGTTCATGCTGTGCAGCAGGCCGGACGAAACCGCGACGAGCGCCTTGTTCTTGCTCATGCCGGTCGCGAACGCGTTCATCTCGGGACCGTCGTAGATCGCGACTTCCGGCATGCCGATGTTGGCGCTTCGCGCCAGCCGCTGCACCGTCTGCAGCAGCCACGCTTCCGCGGAGCTCTGCGGCTGATCGATCACGCGCGCGCCGGTCGTCCACTTGGCGATCGACTTCGACATCGCGAGGGAGATGAACGCGCCGCCCATGCCGAAGATCGCTGCGAAGATCAGGAGCTGCTGGACGTTGAGGCCATTCGCGTAGAGCCAGCGGTCGGCACCGACGAGGTGCACCACGACCGACAGCACCAGCATGACCGCGAGGTTCGTAGCGAGAAACAGCACGATGCGCTTCATAGACGTTTCAAATCCCCGGAACAGTCCTTACGGACCAAAGTGAGGGCTTTGACCAGAAATTCAAGTCGCAGTTTTGGGCAGCTCCGCCTTCATCCCCTGGACGGTCCGGTAGCCGCGCGGCAGGAAGCCACCGCGGCTTGCGCGCGCGCCTTCGTATTCCTTCCAGTCCTTGGGATTGAGCGTCAGCGTGCGCTGACCGGAGAGGATCACGAGGTTGCCGTAGGTCGGCACGACCGCCCAGTAGAGGATCTTGTCGACGCCCTTCAGGCCGATCAGCTTGTTGCCCTTGCCGCGCGCAAGCTCCGGCAATTGCGACAACGGGAACACGAGCATGCGGCCTTCGGCGGTGATCATCGCGACGCGATCGTTCTTCACGTCGCGCGACGGCAATGGCAGCAGAGCCGAAGCGCCTTCCTTGACGTTGAGCGCCGCCTTGCCCGCGCGCTTGCTTGCCTGCAGCTCGCCGAGCTTCGCGACGAAGCCGTAGCCGCTGTCGGAGGCGAGCACGACGCGATCCTCGGCTTCGCCGAGCACGACGCCCGCGACGCGCGCGCCGTCCTGCAGATCGAGTCGCGACGTCACGGGCTCGCCGTGTCCGCGCGCGGACGGCAGATCGTGCGCAGGCAGCGTGTACGCCCTGCCCTTGCTGTCGACGAGGATCAGCAGCTGGTTGCTGCGACCCTGCGCCGACGACAGGTATTCGTCGCCCGCCTTGTAATCGAGCTCGACCGGATTGATCTCGTGTCCCTTCGCCGAGCGGATCCAGCCGCCCTTCGACAGCACGACGGTGATCTGCTCGGTCGGCAGGATCTCCGTCGCCTGCAGCGCCTGCGCAGGCGCACGCTCCACGATCTTGCAGCGACGCGCGTCGCCGTACTTCTCGGCGTCGGCCTTGATCTCTTCGCTGATCAGCTTCTTGAGCTTCGCGTCGGACTTGAGCAGATCCTCGAGGTTCTCGCGCTCCTCGTTCAGCTCCTTCTGCTCCGCCTTGATCTTCATCTCCTCGAGCCGCGCAAGGTGGCGCAGCTTGGTCTCCAGGATCGCTTCGACCTGGAGCTCCGAGAGCTTGAAGCGCTTCATCAGCACCGGCTTGGGCTCTTCCTCGGTGCGGATGATCTTGATCACCTCGTCGAGGTTCAAGTACGCCTTCATCAAGCCGTCGAGGATGTGCAGGCGATCGGCGACTTTCTGCAGGCGATATTTCAGTCGCGCCTTGACGGTGGCGATGCGGTACTCGAGCCACTCGGTGAGGATCTCCTTGAGATTCTTCACGCGCGGCCGGCCGTCCAGCCCGATCATGTTGAGGTTCACGCGATACGTGCGCTCGAGCTCGGTGGTCGCGAACAGATGCGCCATCAGCTGCTCGAGGTCGACGCGATTGCTGCGCGGAACGATGACCAGCCGCGTCGGATTCTCGTGATCCGATTCGTCGCGCAGGTCTTCGACGAGCGGCAGCTTCTTCGCGCGCATCTGCTCGGCGATCTGCTCGAGCACTTTTGCCGGCGATACCTGATGCGGCAGCGCGGTGACGACGACGTTGCCGTCCTCCTCTTCCCACTTCGCGCGCGCGCGGATCTGGCCGTTGCCGGTTTCATAGACGGCGCGGATCTCGTCGCGCGGCGAGATGATCTCGCAGCCGGTCGGATAGTCCGGGCCCGGAATCATCTCCAACAACGTCGACAGGTGCGCGTTCGGCGTTTTCAGCAGATGGATGCACGCGTTCGCGAGCTCGCGCAGGTTGTGCGGCGGGATGTCGGTCGCCATGCCGACCGCGATGCCGGTCGTGCCGTTGACCAGGATGTTCGGTAGCCGCGCGGGCAAGAGCTTCGGCTCTTCGCGCGAGCCGTCGAACGTCGGCAGCCACTCGACCGTGCCCTGCCCCAATTCGGCGAGCAGCGTCTGCGCATACGGCGTGAGTCGCGATTCGGTGTAGCGATACGCGGCGAAGGATTTCGGATCGTCGGGCGAGCCCCAGTTGCCCTGACCGTCGATCAGCGGATAGCGATACGAGAACGGCTGCGCCATCGTCACCATCGCTTCGTAGCACGCCGAATCGCCGTGCGGATGGAACTTGCCGATGACGTCGCCCACGGTGAGCGCCGATTTGCGCGGCTTCGACGCCGCGTTGATGCCGAGCTCGCTCATCGCGTAGACGATGCGGCGCTGCACCGGCTTCAAGCCGTCGGCGATGTGCGGCAGCGCGCGATCGAGCACGACGTACATCGAGTAATCGAGGTACGCCTTCTCGGCGAACACGCGCAGCGGGAGTTTTTCGACTTCGATCTGTTGCATGACTTAGCTCTCTTTCAATCCCGCGCCGACGGCCTTCTGGAGAACCTTGGTCGCGCCGACCTTGATCTGCAGGGTGCCGAACCAGCCGGGGAACAACGCAGCGATTCGATTGAGGACGCGCAGCCCGAACGGGGCGACCGCGATCTCGGGGATGTTGCGCTCGATGGCTTTCACCACCGCGTGGGCGACGTCGGTCGTGGTGTTGGTGCCGATGCCTTTTGGCACCTTGCCGCCGCTCGCGACGAACATGCCGGCGTCGCGGATGATGCCGGGGAACACGCAGGACACGCCGATGTTCGCCTCGTGCAGGTCGAGCCGAAGGCACTGCGCGAATCCGCGCAGCCCGTACTTGCTCGCGCTGTAGATCGCCGACATCGGCGAGGCCATCAAGCCGGCGAGCGAGGAGACGAACACCATGTGACCGCCGCCGCGCCGGCTCATCGAGCCGATCAGCCCGCGCGCGAGCAGGATCGGCGCGCGCAGGTTCACGTCGAGCACGTGCGCAATCTCGTCATTCGACCAGTTGCTGATGTGGACCGTGCCGGGCAGGCCGGCATTGGCGACGAGGACGTCGACGTCGCCGAGCTTCGCCAGCAGATCGGCGATGCCGTCGGGATGGCTGATGTCCGCGACGATGCTTTCGGCATCGAGCTCCGAGCGAAGCTGCGCCAGCACGTCGGGCTTTCGGCCGGTGAGCACGAGCTTCGCGCCGCGCGCCGCGAGCTCGCGCGCGATCGCGCCGCCGATGCCGCCGCTCGCGCCGGTGACGAGGACGCGCTTGCCTTGCAGCTTCACGCTGCGAGCTCGGCCTTGTCGCCTTCTTTTTCCAGCCAGTCGCGGCGATCCGACGCGCGCTTCTTGGCGAGCAGCATGTCCATCAGCTTCTCGGCGGGCTTGTCGTCGAGCGTGAGCTGCACGAGCCGGCGCGTATCCGGATCCATCGTCGTCTCACGCAGCTGCATGGGATTCATCTCGCCGAGGCCCTTGAAGCGCGTCACCGAGATGTTGCCGCGGATCTTCTCCGCCTTGATGCGATCCATGATGCCGTCGCGCTCGGCTTCGTCGAGCGCGTAGAACACGTTCTTGCCCACGTCGATGCGGAACAGCGGCGGCATCGCGATGTAGATGTGCCCCGCCTCGACCAGCGGCTTGTAGTGACGCAGGAACAGCGCGCACAGCAGCGTCGCGATGTGCAGCCCGTCGGAGTCGGCGTCGGCGAGCACGCAGACCTTGCCGTAGCGAAGCTTGGAAATATCGAGCGAACCAGGCTCGACGCCGATCGCAACCGTGATGTCGTGGATCGCCTCCGACGCGAGCGCCTCGGCCGCGTCGACTTCCCAGGTGTTGAGGATCTTGCCGCGCATCGGCATGACCGCCTGGAAATTGCGATCGCGCGCCTGCTTCGCCGAGCCGCCGGCGGAATCGCCTTCGACGAGAAAGAGCTCGGTGAGCGTCACGTCGTCGTTGACGCAATCGGCGAGCTTGCCCGGCAATGCGGGACCCGACGTCACTTTCTTGCGCTCGACCTGCTTGGACGCCTTCAGGCGCTTGTTCGCGTTCGCGATGACGATCTGCGCGATCGACTCGCCTTCCTGCGGATGCTGATTGAGCCAGAGGCTGAACGCGTCGTGCACGGTGCCGCCGACGAAGGTCGCGGAGTCGCGCGACGCGAGGCGCTCCTTGGTCTGTCCGGCGAACTGCGGATCCTGCATCTTCACCGACAGCACGTAGGCGACGCCCTGCCAGACGTCTTCCGGCGCGAGCTTCAGTCCGCGCGGCAGGAGATTGCGGAACTCGCAGAACTCGCGGATCGCTTCGGTGAGACCGGTGCGCAGTCCGTTGACGTGCGTGCCGCCCTGCTCGGTCGGAATGAGATTGACGTAGCTCTCGCCGATGAGATCGCTGCCTTCCGGCACCCACGCGAGCGCCCACTCGGCTTCTTCACGCTCCGCCTTGAAGGTGCCGGTGAACGGCGTGGCAGGCAGCGCTTTCTGTCCCGCGAGTCCTTCGACGAGATAGTCGACCAGGCCGTTCGCGTACTGCCAGCTCGACTTCTCCTTGTTGATCTTGTCGTCGAAGTCGACCTTCAAGCCCGGCGCGAGCACCGCTTTCGCGCGCAGCACCTGCTTCAATTTCGAGACGAGGAATTTCGGCGAGTCGAAATATTTCTCGTTGGGCCAGAAGCGCACCGAGGTTCCGCTGCGACGCTGGCCGACGGTGCCGACCTGCTTCAGCGGTCCGGTCTTCTCGCCGTCCTTGAAGCTCATCGCGTACTCGATGCCGCCGCGATAGACATGCACCTCGAGCTTCTGCGACAGCGCGTTCACCACCGACACGCCGACGCCGTGCAGGCCGCCGGAGAACTTGTAGGTCTTGTCGGAGAACTTCGCGCCCGAGTGCAGGCGGCACAGGATCAGCTCGACGCCGGTGACCTTGTGCTGCGGATGGATGTCGACCGGCATGCCGCGGCCGTTGTCGACGACCTGCAGCGAGCCGTCCTCGAACAGCGTGACGTCGATCAGGTCGGCGTGGCCGGCGAGCGCTTCGTCGACGGCGTTGTCGATGACTTCCTGGGCAAGGTGGTTGGGGCGGGCGGTATCGGTGTACATGCCCGGCCGGCGCCGGACCGGATCGAGACCGGAAAGGACCTCGATCTGCTCGGCTGAGTATTGGTTGGCGTTCGCCATCTAATGGATCGTGTTCAATCGCGAAAAAATCGCGGGAACGGTAACCAAGCGATGCCGCTCACGCAAGATTGACTTTCGCGACAGTGCCCTTCCCCGCCTCGCTTTGCAGCGTCAGCGTCCAGCCGCAGCGCTGCGCGAGCGTGCGGGCGATGTAGAGCCCCATGCCGCTGCCGCCGTGCCGGCCCTTGGTGCCGGGCTCGAAAACCGTCTTCAGCTGCTCGGGCGTCATGCCTTCGCCGTCGTCGGCGACGCTGATGGCGTGCCGGTCGAAATCGATGCGGATCTCCCCGCCGGGCGCGGCGCGGATCGCATTGCGCAAAAGATTGGTGAAGACGATCCCGAGCAGCGCCGGCGGCGCGCGCAGGCTCGCGCGCGCCTTCGACGCCCATACGATCTGCGTCTGCTGCTCTTGCGCCGGCGTGACGTAGGGCTCGGCGGCTTGCGGGAGGAATTGCTCCAGCGCGATTTCATGCGCCGCCGGCAGCTCGCGGCCTTGCGACAGGGCGAGCAAGGCATCGAGATCGGCGACGGCGTCGGCAACGCCGCGCTGGATCCGGTCGAGCACTTGCGGCGGCGCGTCCGGCATCAGCGCGAGCACGTCCGCAGCGCCGCGGATCGCGGCGAGCGGCGTGCGCAGCTCGTGGCTCGCGGCGGAGGCGAACGCGCGCTCGCGCTCGATCAGCGCGTCGATGCGCGCCATGTGATCGTTGAGCGCCGCGACGATGATCTCGAGGTCGCCGTCCTCCTCCCAGCTTTCCAGCCGCTGGCCTCGCTGGGCCGGATCGATCGCCCGGATGCGCGTGACCAGGTCCTCGAACGGCCCGAGCGCCTGGCGCGCGATCCATCCGCTCATCAGCCAGGCCGCGAGCGCGACCGCACCTACGCCGGCCACGAGCGCCGCGTGCAGCCAGCGCTCGCGCTCGGAGAAGACGTGGACGTCATAAAGCAGCCACGCGCGATCGCCCGCAGCGAGATCGCGGACGACGACGTGATAGCGGCCCTCGTCCAGCGGAAAGTCGCGATAGGAGCCCGGTCCGAGGTCGGCCAGCTCGGGAGGCACTGCTTGATGCGTCAGCGCGGGCCGCAGATAACGCAAGCCGGCCGCGGGACTCGTCTTCGAGGGGTCGATGCTGGCGTAGACGTCGAGCTCGCGCTGGAGGACGCGATCGAGCGTGGTCGATTCGATCCAGTCGTTGCTGATCCAGAGCAGCGCCGCGAGCGCGCTCGCGAGGCCGACGGAAAGGCTGATCAGCGAAGCGGCGAGACGCCGGCGAAGATCAAGCGGCATCGCCATCGGCGGACAGGCGATAGCCTGCGCCGTGGATCGTGCGAAGCAGCTTCTTCCCGAACGGACGATCGATCGCGGCGCGCAGCGCGTGCATGTGGACGCGCAGCACGTCATCCTGCGGCGCGTCGTCACCCCAGATCAGCTGCTCGAGCTCCGAGCGGCGGACGACGCGGTGCGATTCCCGCATCAGGACTTCGAGCAGCTTGCGCGTCGTCGGATTGAGCGCGATCGGCTTGCCGGCGCGCTTCGCCTCGAGCGTCTGCGGGTCGTATTGCAGGTCCGCGACGTGCAGCGTCGCGGACGGCGGACGGCTGCGCCGTACCAATGCCTCGAGGCGCACCTTCAGCTCGGCGAGCGCGAACGGCTTGACCAGATAGTCGTCGGCGCCCGCTTCGAAGCCCGCGACCTTGTCCGCCGTCGAATCGAGCGCGGTGAGCATGAGGATCGGCACGCGCCGGCCTTCGCTGCGCAGGCGGCGGCAGACGTCATCGCCCGAGAGCTTCGGCAGCATGCGATCGAGCACCACGGCGTCGAAGTCGTGCTGCGTCGCGAGCTCGAGCGCCTTCTGACCGTTGGGAGCGATCTCGACCCGATGGCCGAGGCCCGACAGGTAGTCGCTGATATTGGCCGCAATCGGCCGGTGATCTTCGACGACGAGAACGCGCATGAGCGCGAAGTTTACGGGCCTTTGAACCCGCGCGAACCTTGCTTTAACATTGCATTTACAACGTCGCACCCTGGGGGAATCGCCGTGATCCGTCTCTATCGCCTGCCGCTGGCAGGTTGCCTCGCCTTTTTCGCGTCGTGGGCCGTCGCCGCCGACAACGACGCCGCGCCGACCGAGCTCGATCAGGTCCAGGTCACCGCCACGCGCGAGCCGGAGCTCGTCGATCGCGTACCGGCGTCGATCACGGTGGTCAGCGGCAATGAGATCCGCGCGCGCGGTGCGAACGATCTGCGGACCGCGCTCGAGCTGGTCGCCGGCATCGACGGCACGCCCGGCGGCGATTCCGGTCCCGCGGGCTCGGTGCCCGCGATGTGGGGCTGGCGCGAGCAGGACAACTATCTGCTCGTCGTCGACGGCATTCCGTGGGGCGGCGCGTTCAATCCGGCGACGCCTTCCGTCGATCTCACCGACGTCGAGCGCATCGAGATCCTGCGCGGCGCGGCGCCGGTGATGTTCGGCGCGACGTCGTTCAGCGGCGTCATCCACGTGATCCATTTCGCCGCCGGCGAATCGCCGACGACGATCAGCGTCGGCGGCGGCAGCTACGGCAGCGCGTTCGGCTCCGGCAATACGAGCTTGCCGGCGATGGGACCGTTCAAGCAATCGCTCGCCGCGAACATCGAGCGCCGCAAGTTCAGCGTCGATCGCGAGGACTACGAGCGCTATCACCTGTTCTATCGCGGCACCGCTGATCTCGGCGTAGGTCGCCTGCGCATCGACGGCGACATCTCGCTGGTGCCGCAGACGCCGGCCAACGTGATCTTCCGCAACGGAGCGCAGCTGCGCACGGACATCCTGCCCGTCGACGCGAATCACAATCCGTCGGACGCCAAGCTCGATCAGGATCGCTATCACCTCGTCGTCGGCTTCGACAGCGACGTGGGCGTGGGCCAGTGGTCGACGAGCGTCGCGTTCACGCGCACGTTCGACGACATCATGCGCGGCTTCCTGCGCGACTACGCGCCCGACACCGGCGCTGAGGCCGGCGACACCGAGAAGCCCGACGACTTCGACGCCGACGGCTTCCAGCAGAAGCGCCAGATCACCGACGTCTATTTCGACACGCACCTCACGAGCCACATCGGCGACGCGCTCGTGTGGACCACCGGCATCGAGCACTTCTACGGCAAGGGCAAGCAGAACGCGGTCAACTTCGGCTACTTCGTGAGCCTCGACGGCCAGGATGCACCCGCCGGCGCCGATCAGCATCCCGACGAGCTGGTGCGCTCGGAGGACGAGCGCAACTTCACCGGCCTCTACACGCAGATCGACTGGCACGTCGCGTCGAACTTCGACGTCGTCGCCGGCGTGCGCCTGAACCACACGCGCGAGAGAGCCCAAGGCCAGGAGATCGCCAACGACGAGGATCAGATGGAGGTCGGCGAGCTGATGACCGACAGCCGCACGAAGACGCGCGTTGCCGGCGTGGTCGGCGCGAGCTGGACTGCGTATCACCAGGACAAGAATCGCGTCACCGTCTACGCCGACTATCGCAACACCTACAAGCCGGTCGCAGTCGACTTCGGACCGGAAGCGGAAGTCGAGCTCGGCGCGCCGGAAACCTCCGCGAGCTACGAGGTCGGCGTCAAGGGCGTCGCGCTCGACGGCAAGTACGAGTACGACGCGTCGGTGTTCATGATGGACGTCGAGAACCTGCTCACGTTCGACGATCTCGGTGCGCCGATCGCCAACGGCAAGGCGCGCTTCCAGGGCGCCGAGTACGAAGGCCGCTTCGAGCTCGCGAAGGATCTCAAGCTCGCGCTGAACTACGCGTATCACGACTCGCGCTTCAAGCGGCTCAAGGTCGATCCGGACACCGACGTCAGCAACAATCGCCTCGAGCTCTCGCCCTACAACATCGCGGGTGCCGGATTGCTGTATCTGCCGATGCAGGGCTTCAACGCCGCTGTGGTCGGTCGCTACAACGGGCCGACGCGCCTCAACAAGCGCAACACGGCGCCGCATGGCGGCTACTCGGTGCTCGACGCGTCGATCGGCTACAACTTCGGCCGCGTCGGCCTGCACGTGAACGGCTACAACCTCACCGATCGGCGGGATCCGGTCGCGGAGAGCGAGCTCGCGGAAGTCGTGTCGGGCGCGTCGAGCTACTTCCTGATGCCGGCGCGCACGATCATGGGCAGCATCTCGCTCGCGCTGTAAGGCGCGCCGTCAGAACGTGACCGTAACGGTAATGGTGTCGCTGTAGCTCCCGACTGCGGCGTTCTGCCGCGCCGGGATTCGGCCGTAGACGGTGTGATTGGCGGTCGTGCCGAGCAGTACGACGAGAAAGCCGGTGCTGATGTGCGAGGTGCCGCTGGTGCCATCGCCCCAGACCAGCAAGCGCGTGACGTCGGTATAGAGGTTGTAGTTGAGGCGGTTCGCACCCGACGCCATCTGCCGGCTCGCGTAACTGCCGGAAACGCCGGTCGACAAGTCGACCGTGTAGTTGACGAACAGGCTGATCAGATTCGTGCAGGTCACCGTGACCTGCCCCGTCGAATCGGTCGCCAGCGCCGACAGCGGATCGTAATTGCCGAACGCGACGGCCTGCGCGCTGGTGTTGCACGACAGCGCTGCCATCGCGGGCAGCGGTGCGGCGAGCGCAAGCGCGATCACGAGGCGCGACATCGTGACGCTCATGGCTTGGGGGAGACGCATCGGACGATCATCGGTTGCTCGGCAGTTTGCGCCACCACGCCCACCTTCGCCACGCAATGCGCGCCGGGACCGCTGACGATCAGCTCGTGCTCGCCGGGGAGCGCGCGGACGAACACGCGACCGTCGCTGCCGATCGGATAGCGCTCGCGCGTTTCGGCATCCTTCACCACAGCGTCGCTCGGGATCGGCTTGCCGTGCGCGTCGATCAACGCGAACTCGGCGCCGACTCGTGCGCCGGGATTGAAGTCGACCACCAGGCCGCTGCGACCGCGCGGAACCGCGGTGCGCTTGAGGCTCTCGAGCGGCCACTCGATCGGCACTTCGTCCTCGTGCAGCGAGATCGCGTTCTCCTCGTACGGCCTCAGTTCCGGCACCAGCGCAGAGCCGCTCGCGCCCGTGCGCGCGACGAGACGGTTGTCCTCGTACACACCGACGTCCGCCAGGCCGCCGGCGTGCACGACCGCGAAGCTGCCTTGCACGGGCCGCGTCAGATACGTGTCGCCGCCGAGGTAGACCAGCGCGGCTGCCGCGTCGAGGCGTACGCCGCGACCCGCCGGATCGTCCACCGCTTCGCCGGAGAAATGCCCGAACTGCGTGCCCAGGTCGGCGCGCACGTCTTCGTGCCGGAACGGTCCGGTCTCGACGTCGGCGCGCCAGCCCCAGCCGAGCGGTCCGCGCATGTTCTGCTGCACGGAGCCGCGCCACGCGTCGTCGGCGTGCTCGCGGAATTCACGCTGCACGTCGGCGCTGACGCCATTGCTGAATTGATACGAGAGCGATGCGATGAGGCTGCGATCGACGGTGTTCGAGCGCGCCTCCACCGCGCTGACGCCGAGCAGCCACGATTGGCCGAGCCGGCACGTGTAGCCGATCGTGCGCAAGTCGAGGTCGTCGCGATCACGCCGATCTTCATGCGCGTATGCGAACGCGAGCGTGCCGCCGGGATGCGGCGCGAACGACAGGCTCGCGAAATCGACGTGGCGCGCTGCGGGCTCGTCGTCGAGCTGGCCGAGCTGACGGAATCCGGCTTCCGCCCAGGTCGTGCGCACCGACAGCGCGTACTTGCCGAAGATGTTGCGCTCGATGCCGACGCCGGCTTGCGCACCGTTGCCGAACTTGCCGGCGCTGTACGCGCTGGTCGCGGTCAACAGGCCGAAGTGATCGACGAGCCAGAAGCCGCCGACGCCGACGGTGCCGGTGTCGCGTCGCGCCTCGAGCCGCATCTCGCCGGTGAACTGATCGGACAGACCTTCGCGCGCCGTGCCGGCGAAGAACGGGTCGGCGTAGTCGGCGGAGCGCAAGCCGTAGTTGCGACGCTGCGCGCCGGCGTCGACCGAGAAATCGAGCAGTCCGGGCTTGAGCAGCTGCGGGCTCACGTAGAACGGCACCGCGACCTGCGTCTCGCGGCCGAGCGGATCGCGCACCACGAGCACCGCTTCGCCGCCGCCGGTGAGCGTCGGCAGGTTGTGCAGCTCGAACGGCCCTTCGCTCACGTCCTGGCGCGCGCGCAGGCTGTCGTTGATGAACACGTCGAGCGTCGACGGCAGTGCCGCGCCGCCGCGCACGGTCGGCTGCGGGAACGGCACGAAGTACGGCTGCAAGCTGAAGTCGGTCGCGAAGCGGATGCCGCCGTAGCGCAGCGGTCGCCCCCACGCGCCGGCGCTGGAGATCGTGTCGCCGAGCGTGAGCGAATACAGATGCTCCGGCCATTCGCGCACCCAGGTGGTGTCGAGGCGACGCAGATCCCGGTTCTGCGTGAGGAACGTCTGCGTGAAGCGTCCGGAGCCGCCGAAGATCACCGCCTCGCCGAGCGTGCCGTACTGGTCCTCGTGACCGATACGCGTGTAGAGCAGATCGAAATTCAGATACGCGCCGGGATCGGCGCTGGCCGGCGGCAGCTTCCGGATTGCTGCGGTGATCGAGTACTCGAGCGGCTTGCGCGCGACGCCGGCGAGATCGATGCGCAGGCTCTGCGCGCAGTTGTCGTAGCGGAAGCGCAGGCCCGGGATCGCGTCGAGCGGATACCACGACAGGCCTGCGTAGGTGGTGCGCTGGCGCGGGACTTTCTGGACGCGCCACGCGCGCAGCGCGAGCTCGTCGATC